>JAWBDT010000012.1:0-56138 GCA_038821645.1 Ignisphaera sp.
AAGAAGAATCTATCCAGAGAGTTTGTTAAAAATATATGGAGATTTCTCGTAGATAAAAATATATGTGGTTAAACAGTAAAGAGGTTAGATCCGTGTAGAGATAGAGCTATCAGTATCCAAAGGTGATTTTGTGAATCTTAGTGATATCAGAGTACGTAATGTAGTTAAGCGAATATATGATGAAGTGCACGGATATATAGAGTTATCTGATATAGAGCTAGATATCGTGAATACCTCCATTTTTCAGAGACTTAGATATGTCAAACAGCTTGCAACCGCATGGTATGTGTATCCAGGTGCAACACACACACGTTTTAGTCATAGCTTAGGTGCCATGCATATAGCAGGTCTTATAGCATCTAAATTCTATAGACTTGGATACATATATGATGTAGACGATATACAGCTTCTACGTCTAGCTGCACTACTTCATGATGTAGGACATACACCTTTTAGTCACGCTATAGAACCGTTCTATAGACATAGACTCAACATAAATCATGAAGATATATCTAGGGTCATAATAAGTGAAAGTTCTGAATTGAGAGATGTGTTATCAAAACATGGTTTCGATTATAGAGAGATAATAGCTCTTTTAGAGGGAAGATATAAAGAGCCTCTATATAATCAGCTTCTTTCTAGCGATATAGATATAGATAGAATGGACTACCTAATACGTGATGCACTCCATACCGGTGTAACATATGGAATGATAGACATACATAGAATAATAGCCACAATAACCGTTGACGGTGACGGAAATATAGCCATCCTCGATAAAGGTATAGATTCCATCGATAACTTCTATCTAGCCAGAATGCATATGTATAGAGCTGTATATTATCATAAAACACTTGTGGGATACGAGCTCATGCTTAGAAAAATCTATGAATACTTGTGTAATAATTACTCAGATTCACTCCTATTTAAGTCTCTTCAAGATATAGCTAAATCGATTAGAAACGGCGATATAGCTTACTGGAACGATGAATGGCTCTCAGGATTAATGATCCAAGTATATAGGTCTAGGTCAGTACCTAAGGAGCTTATAGAACTTATAGACTCTTTTTTCAAAAGGAAAGGCTACAAAATAATTATAGATAGATCAAGCTTTGGGAATACGCAGCTTGATGTTAGCAATGATGGCGATGTTCAGATGATACGACACACAACTTCTATTGCAAGAGGTATAGTTGAGGAATACCAAATAGCACCCTTTGTTGATGACATAAAGATAATCGATGAAGATCCCCATATAGTACCCAGAATTATTTCAGGTAAGAAGTCTGTACCAATAACAATGACCGAAACAAGCATAGTAAAGTATATTCCACAAAGATATCACATAAAGAGATTATATGTTTTGAGTAGTGAATGGAATAAGGTATACAATACATTAAAATCTCGAGGCATAATTGAATGATTAGATTTGTAGGACTAGGATTATCATTAGAGCAACTAGCTATAGGAGCTATATTCAGACTCTTAAAATGTAGAAAAGTCTACATCGATATATACACAAATCTATGGTTTCCCTCGGTAGAGGAACTCGCCAGAATTTTAAAGGAACACGGTATTGATGTAGTTATGGCTTGTAGAGAAGATCTCGAAGGTTATGGTATATCTAAGATCGTGAAAGAAGCTTCTGAATCTGATGTCTGTATAGCTACAGCTGGAGACCCCATGATAGCAACAACACATATAGCTATAGCAGTTGAAGCTGCAAGAAATGGTGTGGAGCTAGAGATTTTTCCTTCTACATCCATACTCAATACTGCGATATCTTTAAGCTGTTTACAGATGTACAGATTTGGAAAAACTGTAACAGTAGTTAGACCAAAAAATGGTGTAGTATATGAGTATCCCATACATGTTATAAAGATTAATAGATCTCTTGGTCTACATACACTAATTCTCCTAGAAATAGATATAGAGAAAGACTACTTCATGACCCCTAAGGATGCTATAAATATCTTGTTAGATACTCAAAGACTATTAGGAGAGAAGGTACTGAGTGAGGACGATATAGTAGTAATACTAAAAGCCCTCGGCAGTCCTAAAGGTGAGATAAAAGTTAGAACCATCAAAGAGGTGCTTAAAGAGTATTTTGACAAAACTGTATACACATTAATCATACCAGCAAAAAATCTTCATCCAGTTGAAGAAGATTGTCTAAAGATTATTGAGAAACTCAAGATTCATCATACAATGGATATGGATATATTCAAAAATATTGTCAAATTTATGGCTATCTAAGTCCAGCATCGATCATAACATTAATTTTAATTAAAGAGAGAAATATTAATAAACCTAGACTTTCAGCATTTTCTGTTGAACAAGCCGCGGTAGCTCAGCCTGGTAGAGCGCCGCCCTGGTAAGGCGGAGGTCCCGGGTTCAAATCCCGGCCGCGGCTCTAGAGATACTATTTTGGACATTAGGATATGTAGAGATCTTTGTATGTAGCGATACAGTATTTTGAATATTATGTATTAAACTATTTGAATATTTCCTATCGAGAGATATAGGTATTTATTTGAGTAGACTTAAAACTGCTTTAATCAATATTCTTTCATGGTGATCATAATAATACTCGTTACCTATGTCTATCGATACTTTTCTAAAGATTTTTGCCCAGTTCATGTTGATTTTGCTAAAGGTTTTGTGTAGAATGTTGTAGACTCTATATTGTTTCTTAAGCTCATTAATCAACATCTTTACATTCTCTTTAATAAAGTCATTTCTATGTATGTTTTCTCCATAGATTTTTGATAGAATAGATATAGCATAGAGTCCACCACCGCTAACACTTTTTACAGCTCCAATAGCATCACCAATGCCTAGAATACCTTTTTTTACGATATCTATTGGGTATCCCCTTAAAACAGCTCCACCATAACTGTTACCCATATTTGTTATCTCTATACCGAGTTTTTTCTCAAAAAATTTCATATACATATGGATACTGTTAAGAACTTCTCCACTATGTAACGCTACACCTACTACGGCTTTTCTATCCGATATAGGTACAAACCATCCAAATTCAGATAAAAATCTTTTAAATGATGTAGCAACATATAGGTTATCTATAGCCAAGTTATTGGACTTTCTACTAAAAAATACCTCTACTTGAAATCCTTTTAAGCATTCTTTATAAGATTTTAATCCAACTAATCCAGCTAATCTAGAGGGAAAACCTTCTGCAATAACTATAACATCGTATAAGTCATTCTCAATGCTTTTGCCTATAGACGTTACACGGACTTTTTCATTAACCTTCTCTACATTAGTAACATTAGTATTGAATCTAACTTCAATACCTCTATCTCTAACTCTGTCGATTAAGTAAAATTCATGAGCAACTCTATCAATTTTATAGATAGCATCTTTCTCTAGATACATATTGAAGTCTATTCCCTCAAGCATCATTACGTTAATTGCACTATAGCTATTCACAATAAACTTATCAGCAAAGGGTATACGTCTCAATGTACTCCTCGAAACAAGACCAGTACAATGTATCCTTGGAGATACGTCCTTTCTTTTCTCAAAAATATCTATTCTATATATTCTTCTATTTCTTGATAAAGTATACCCTGTCAGAAGACCTGAGATCCCTGCTCCAACTACTGCTACATCCATATGAACACCTTAGGCGTAACTGCCTATCTATTTGGAACAAGGTATTGTGAAACTATATGTTGATATACACTTAGTTGAACATAGAGTTACACTACTATAAGAACGTTATTTAATTTGTGTATTTGGTTAATATTGATAATACATTAATATAGGTTATTACGGTATGGTTTAGTCTCTTGTGTAAAGGGTTTTGCATATTGTTTTGGGTTTCTCAATTTCTTCAGAGAATTCGAATAATCTTGAGATCTATTAGACAAAGACCTTAAAAACATTCTTCATATGCATCCTAGTTGTTAAATTTATGGTAACAGTCCTAGGAACCTCTCGATATTTTGTCTTCGCTATATCATATGGTTTAGGTATAATGATAATGATGCAGCAGTATGGGAAACTTATTTATGAATCTCGTATCCAAGCCTTTGTATGCTAAGCTTAATGTTACATTATAGTAATTCTTAGTTTAATACTCTATGATCGATAGATGTCTCTATAATCTCTATAGCTTTCTCAACATCTTTCATTACTCACTATTGGTTTAGCTAAATTATATAGCTGATGTTTTGAATCAGAGTATATATCATTGCCATTTCTCCTAATATTTAATCGTATGATAATTCACTAAATCGTTGTATTAATTTTGTTACATACAATTCTAGCTATATGTAAAACATTTAGCTATATCTTCTAATAGACTCTTAACCTCAGGAGACATCTCTAAGCCTATCTCTAGATTCTTAACAGGTATAGCTATGAATATGATCTCGATATTGCTTAGGTTATCCTTTAGGTATCTTACTACTATGTTTATAGGTATATAATGGGATGATATTGAAATTCCGTGAATATCCTCCAATTCGTCTACTGATAGAATGACTATACCATTTGGTTCAGCTCCTTCTATTATAGCAGCATCAAATATAGCTAGTTTCGTTAGTTTTTTCTCAATTATTTCATGTACACAATTTTCAAGTCCGTGTTCACATGATATAGTAGTAATATTGTATCTATTGATGATCTTGCATAGTTCTAAAGCTACTCTATCATCTGATCTTAGGTATGTTCCTATACATATAATTGTGTATGAGTTCTTTATTATATTGTCTATGAGTTTACATATATCTTTTCTTTTAACTATTTCTACCATATGTTTTCATCTGGTTCTCAATACCTCTACTACTTTCATAAGATGTTGCTTAAATAATTCATATATTGTGTCTATACATCCATATAGTTTATCAAATCCATCTATTTTCGGTATACAAGCTATGATATCAACTCCCTGTAGATATGTTTCCAAGATGCTCGTATCATCATCTTTACACATATTTCCTACAATACCTAGAATATCTATACCTTCACTACTTAGGAGTTCAATTAATCTACTTGCTGAGTGCAAGGAGAGCTTATCTGTTGTTGATACAATGAGAGGCTTAATATTGCTTTGTATGCGCATCAAGTCCATGACTTCATCTGAAAATCCTGGAGGTGTATCTACAATCAATACTTTGCCACTCCATCTAGTGATTGCTAAGATTTCTAGAATAGCATTAGATATATCTCTACCTCTTAATGGTACAAGCTTATCTCCTGTAAATAGAGCTATAGACATGAACTCGAGTCTAGAACCAAATAACTTTATAGGAAGTATTCCCTTATCTTCTTCTATCTTTAGTGAACCAGTATCTATCCCCAAAATGATATGAGTTGTTGGATTATTGATATCTAGGTCCAATAGAGATACCGTTTCAAAGTCGTCAGTTAATACTAGAGAAAGAGCTGTAGCTATTGTGGACTTACCTACACCTCCCTTAGGACTTAGTACTGGAACTACATACTTAAATATGGATAACCTATTTGAAGCTAAGAAGATTCTAGGGTCTATGGTCATAGATATCAACTTATCTCGATAGCTATACCTCGTCCACCAATGATGCTGAAGTCATGTGAACCGCATTGAGGACATGAGATATATACGTGAATTACTTCTGGAATGAAGTGAATAGACTCTTTAACAGATTCATCAAGAATATCTAGAACTGGTCTCCATCTATAGCCACATCTAGAGCACTGTAAAACTACACTCTCTTCCTCAAAAACAATATTGTCAACAATAATACCTAGAGAATCTTTAGCCAATTTAAGTAACTCGTCAAGAGCGTACTTAAGTATCTCTCTATCTACTTGTTGCAATTCTCCCAAAATTATCTTGAGCATACCGAATTTGTTGACACCAGCTTCTTTAGCTCTTCTTGCTAATGCTTCTATGATTCCTTCGGCTAATGCCCACTCATGCATAGTTTTCACCATCTTTGTTTCTAACTACATTAATTAGCTAAATTAAGCTATCAGGTTACGTTAGAGCATACACATCATTCTTAGTGTAGCTGAATATATACTCAATAGTGTTATACAAAAAGTTCTGTATATCAATGACTCGCAAAACTATATCGTTATCAGTTTCTACTTCTGAGTCTATAGTGAATGTCACTTCAGAAATATCATCATATAGAAGTGTTACCATGATACTGTACATTTTTAAATGTTTACCTACAGTTTTTCCACGAACTAAAACAATAGTTATGTTATCGATATGGTGTTTCTCTTTAGCTTCGATAACCACTCCCAAGCTTAATAACGACTTCATAAGCTTATCTATATTAATATGATCTATCTTGAATGTACTCCTTAGAGAAAGCTGGATATCCCCAAAAGATTTGCTGAACTTGCTGAAGGTTTTATCAAGATTGTGGAAAATATCTTGAATGAATCGTAGAGCTGATGTCGAAAAAGGATTAACTAAGTCAAAGATTATACTGAGATGTAGCTCATGAGAAGTATTTATGAATAACCTAACCTCGAAGTTACTACCTATTACAAATATGTGTGAACACATCGGCTTCTCATATACTATAGATACAGATTCATCTTTGAACATCTTAAAAAGAGCATAACATACATCATCTAGACCATGTGGATCTACAAGATATTTCCTAGATAAGCTTATTACATTATTGAAATGTTGAACGATCATAGAGCTTTCCTAATTAATTTACTCACTTAACCACTAGATTTGAATTGTGAAAATAGATTTATAGCTGTTTCTATGAATTTCTCACCATCTATTACTGCTATACCTTTAGATGGAATTCCATAGACAATATAAGTAATTTTATAAGGATTTAAAGCCACAGCTAGTGCTAAAAGATCTTCTTCACCATTTACTATAACTAAACATTGACGATGTGAATTGATCATATTATTCAATACATCAAGACATTCTTGAGAGATTGTGCCTGGAGGATTTGAACAACGAGTTACACAATCGTAGCACTCCATAATTTCAGCTGCATAATTTACATACATTCTGAGGGATTTCCCGTCAATTACACATATTCTTGGTATACCAACAAACTTAAGAAAAGTATGACAAACAGTATCTCCGATAACAGCTACCCTATGTAAATCACAATACAGCTTAGCTCTTAGCGAAAGACCTACATATTCTTTAGAACCTATCATAACAGTTAATGAGTCTTTGGCATAAACATGCAATTCTGCCAAAATCTTCCTTAGATTATTTGGAAGAATATAAAGTCTCATCTCTACTTCTCTTTATTTACAGCTCTATGGCTATATATGTCTTCTGATCTTCTATATCGAATTCTATGGAGTTACTAGGTCTCGAAGCTACTAATACTACTTCCTTAGCTCTTGTTTCTCTAGCTATATAGTCTCTAAATTTAGCTACAGCTTTGTGTATAGCTTCAGATTCTGTATATATAGATATTCTGTTGAGTATATAATCTACAGGAAGGTTTCTTTCCTTACGTAACATTTGAATCCTCCTAACAATATCTCTCACAAACCCTTCATGCAGTAAATCCTCATCTACGGTAATGTCTACGTACCCTTTTAGGTACTTAAGGTCTATCTCGATTAATCCAGATGTATCTATACCTTCGGCACTGCTATAAACAAGTACTTCTTTAACATTAGCATATATTTTCATAACATCTATAGCCATCTCATAAAGGTTCTTATCAACATCATTTACTATTATCATCACTCTCTTTAACGGCCATCGCCTCTTGATTCCATATTTAGATCTTATAGCTAGGATCTCTTCAGATAACCTAAATAATGTTGATACACATTCCCATAACTTCTTATTGAGCAGATTTTCTGGAATTGTTGGAAGTACCTCGATATGAACACTTTCCTTAACTTCATCTTTTTTCGCATATCTTTTAGTAAATGCTTGATACAAGTACTCCGATATATAAGGTGCAAAAGGTGCCAATACTTTGATGAGTGCTGTAAGCACCATGAATAATGTAGCATAAGCAGATCTTTTCTGTGGAGCTTCTTCTTCAAGCCAGACTCTAGGCCTTATAACGGTTATGTATTTGTGGCTCAATACATCAACTATGAAGTTCAATAACCTTCTTGTAGCTAAATGTAGATCTCCTGAAGTTATGTATTTATCAATATCGTTAATCATCATGTAGAGTTCGTATATGAACCAATAATCCTCTGCTTTAAGGTGTTTAAGGTCATCTTCTATTGATACAGTACTCCATTTGTCTAGATCCATATAAGTTTTAGCAAAATTAACTGAATTCCATAGTATATCTAGTATTCTCTTCATATCTTTAACTTCATCAGGATCAAAGTTTATACTATCCCATGGAGCAGATTTAGATAATAGATACAGTCTTAGAGGGTCTGCACCACTTCTCTCCATAAACTCTAAAGCCCATACAACATTACCTCTGCTTTTACTCATTTTCTTGCCATACTTATCTAGTACATGACCTTGACACAATACTGTCTTATAAGGTACTGCATTATGCATAATTATAGATGTAAACAACAGGGTATAGAACCATCCTCTTGTTTGATCAACAGCTTCTGTAATCCAGTCATATGGAAACAGCTCATTGAATCGATGCTCTTCGTTTATTTGTACTAGTGAAGCTGTGTGTGCTACACCACTATCCATCCATACATCCACTACATAAGGTTCCCTATACATATCGTTTCCACATCTAGGACATCTAAACACAATTTTATCGATCCACGGTCTATGCACATCTTTTGGAGCTTCACCTGTTTTTGAAAGCTTCTTTATTTCTTCAATACTTTCTACAGCAACCCTATATCCACAGAAGCTACATGTCCATATGGGCAGAGGTGTACCCCAATATCTCTCTCTAGATATACACCAGTCTCTAGCATTCTCTATCCAATCAGAAAATCTTTTCCCCGCCCACTCAGGATACCATGTAACCTTTTCGTTCTCACGCAACATGATACGCTTAATAGGCTCTATCTTTATAAACCACTGTTTATCTGCATAGAACATTAGTGGTGTTTCACATCTCCAACAATGCGGATATTCATGTTGAAGAATCCCCACATGTACGACAAGATTCTTTCTTCTTAGATCTTCAATTACAACGCTATTGGCTTCCTTAAACCATAGTCCTCTATATTTGCCAGCCAATTCATTAAAAACACCATTTTTCTGTAGACTGTTGAATACATTTATACCATATTTTTTACATAATTCAAAATCTTCGGGACCATGGGCAGGAGCTATATGTACTATACCTGTCCCTTCTTCCATGCTAACCCAATCAGCTAACAAAATTCTGTGGTTCAGAGGTTCATGATCTATATGTGCAGGAACTTCTTCTAGTAATGGATGAATATACTTCTTATTAAATAGTTGCGAACCTTTAAGTGCTTCAATAATCTCATAACCATTTATTTTTGCTTCAGAGATTAATGCTCTTAATCTCTTCTCAGCTACAATCCATATCTCATTCCCTACCCTAAGCTTTAGATATATCTCATTTGGATTAACAGCTATAGCTTCATTATCTATAATAGTCCAGGGGGTTGTTGTCCATGCTATAAGGTATGTATTTTCTTCGTCAACTAGCTTCACTTTAAAGAAGAGACTAGGATCCTCTACTGTGTTATATCCTTGAGCTACTTCATGAGAACTTAGTGCTGTTTCACATCTAGGGCATATTGGTACAACCCTAAAATCCTCGTATAAATAACCTTTTTCCCATGCTTTTTTCAGAAATCTCCATACAACCTCTATGTATTTGGGATTTCTCGTTTCATAAGCATTATCGTAATCTAGCCATAGTCCAAGTCTTTCACTACCTTTTCTCCACTGACTTATATAGAAGTCCACAATTTTCTGACACTCTTGAACGAATCTATCAACACCATAAACCTCTATATCCTTTTTCGTCTTAAACCTCAAGTTTCTCTCAACTTCAAGTTCTACGGGTAGTCCTTGAGTATCCCATCCAGCTTGATCCCATACACAATAGTCCTTGAGTCTAGCGTATCGAAGTACAACATCTTTATATGTACGCCCTCTGGCATGTCCTACATGCATGAATCCATTAGTTGTTGGAGGACCTTCGAGGAATCTGAATAACTTCTTATTATCATTTCTGCATTTTTCTTTTTTGACTTTCTCATATATTCTATGTTGTTTCCAGAAATCCATCACCCATTTCTCTACAGATATAGGGTCATAGCGCCCCTTTATAGATGGTGATACTAATTCTTCTAAAGACAATGTACATCCACTTCAATCAGCTACACTAGGTATTGTATTTTACCAATTGTGAGCGAAACTTTATAAAGCTTATTTATATCGCGTCTAGCATACCTTTGAACCTGGTTCTACAGGTTCCAATACCGTTAATATACTTGGTTTACCTTTACTACACGTAGCTAGAATCATTCCTTGACTCTCATAACCCATTAACTTTCTAGGTTTCAAATTAGCTACAACAATGACATATTTGTTAACAAGATCTTCAGGATTGTACCATTCAGCTAGACCAGCTATAATTTGTCTTACTTCTGAACCTAGATCTACAATCAGTTTTATCAACTTCTTTGAACCTGGTACATGTTCAGCATTTCTAATTAAACCAACCCTTAAATCTATTTTCTTGAAAAACTCTATATCAATCAACTCATACACATCACTTTTATCTTCAATGATTCGATTGGTGCTCATCTACTTCACCTACACACATTAATCACAATAGACAAATAAATGTTTTAAACACAAAATTTGACAACTCAAGTTTATCTATGTTTCAATATACAAATTGTATAGACTTTAATTTTGATTAAACTACTCTTGATTAAACCATCATTTTTAAAACCTACTCCACAACTACGAGCTACCGGGGCCCGTAGTCTAGCTTGGTAGGATGCGGGGTACACCTCAGATAGGTGCCCGACTCGGGACCTCTTCAGCGGAGATCCCCGTGATCCCGGGTTCGAATCCCGGCGGGCCCACTAGTAATTATTTCTCTTATCTTTTGTAACACCACCTCTTTGCTTACATCAGGTCTTAGTAATGATATTGTTAGTGTTTGATGACCAACGATATCCTTTGCAATACCAGCTCTATAGAGATGGAGTGCTATGTCATATGCTAATGTTCCATTAGATTTGATTACCAATATCTTTCGTCCTTGTCTACTCTTAGCTAAAAGAAACACAGGTGTTTTGAGAAGTCTGTAGAGTGCTGACGCAATAGAGGTTGATTTATAAGGATAATTTCTATGGCTAATGTCTATAAACCTCATATTGAATATTCTTATAGCACTTAAAGCAATCTCATTCGCTATAGCTTTAAGCTCTTTAAAATCATTTTGCGATCTGCTAACAAACTGCTTAATATCGATACTGAACGGTATAGATAATCTAGGTAGAGGTTCTGTAAGCCAGTTAACTGTTTTTATCCATAGATCTCTACTCTTGGACTTAATTAATGTTCTAGAAATAGCTACAACAATGTCTACAAGTCTTCTATCTATGGACTTAATCCTAAACTTATCATCTCCTTTCTCAATAACCGATACAGCCTCTATGAATGCTCTCAATCTATCAGTAACATCTAGTCCATGAGATTTCAGCAAATTATACACAAGTATTGCTGTTGCAGATTTACCTATGACAAGGTTTACTGTACGTGATCTTATTTCATCAGCATGAATTGCTGTAGAAATATGGTGATCGACATACAACACCTCTACTCCCTTTTCCTTGAATACAGACAGAACTTTATTCATAAACTTTGAATAGGCTATATCAAGAATAATTATGTACTCAACTTCAACATCTTTAATGTTCCTGAAATCTCTAGCTATAGATCTTGGTGATGTGGGTATCAGTTCAACATTACACTTCTTATCCACAGGATACATCCCTAGAACAGCTTGTGAGTATAGTATTTCTGCAGCAGAAACAGCGCCATCTATATCCCAATCACTAAACACAACTACCACCATTTATTAACACCATCTATTAAGACCCTACTCTCCCTTGATGCTTAATATAGTGTACTCACATTTAAATTGTTTATAGAGAACAACAGTAAACAAACTACTAATACTACAATTCAACTCTAATTATAACTAAAATCAGCGATGAACATAACAACATAAAGCTTATAAAGAGACCACAAAAGAAATCCTAATGGTGTGCCGCGGTAGTATAGCCAGGCCAGTATGCGGGCCTGTCGCACATCTCTAATGTGCAGAAAGCCCGTGACCCGGGTTCAAATCCCGGCCGCGGCGCCAAATAAACTATAACTTGAGCACTATTCGTATATTTGAAATATGTCGTTATTCCTCAGATCAAAACTGAAACAAAGAATATCAATACATTACAGAGTTAAAAATAACAAATAGTGTAATTTAGTAGTATGTTCTATACACCACCGAAATTGGGGATGCCAAGATGTTTTGATGTAGATTGATTTGAAAGAGATCACCCTATGGCTGTATATCTATTTGATAACACAATAACTAGATTAACTCATAAAGCATATGAAAACCTCTATAGTAAGTGAATCAACAATTTCTATCTTGTTTAAAGTAGAGAACATGGTATTCTTATCAGAGTATGTGGTTTTTAAGATCAAGATGATATAACGTTCTACCGTTATAGTGTTGTTTAATATTTGTCAATCTTGATCCAAAGAGAATCAATATCGATATGTGGCATCGATCAAGATACATCAAGATAGTTCCTGATCATAACTATATATGCTTCTTATAGGAGGAAACACAAACATGATAAACATTGGATGATTGTAAGTTCATCAAATGAGATTAAAATAGACTTTAGTAAAGAGATGCATTACTGATATATAGAATTTACCTTACTTTTACATCTGAATCCTCCTTCTATAGCTCTACTTCTCCATGATATATGTCATGATGTATATACGATAAACCACAAGCAGTAGAAGTCAGCCAATATGTTGGCTTAGAGATGTAGAGAATTGCTTGAACAGTATATATAAACGATTACAACTACTTGCACGATATTACATCCATCAAGGATACCATATATTTGTAAACATGGAGGCACGGTACATGCTAAGTAAATTTATAGGAGGAAGATATAGTTTTGTAATATCATTATAGAATTCAATAATATATTACTAGACGATAATACAGCAACTCTATATAAACTTAAGGAAATAGGTGTTACGAATATTAAGAACATTGTGGTGTAGCTAATGGAGCTACACTCGATACTAGTATGGACACGTATGAAGTTGTAGCAAAAGAATTACTATACCAAAACTATATTTGATGCAATAGAAGTATCTATTAAGGTAAGATAAA
This sequence comes from Ignisphaera sp., assembly GCA_038821645.1. GTDB lineage: Archaea > Thermoproteota > Thermoprotei_A > Sulfolobales > Ignisphaeraceae > Ignisphaera. The sequence goes on from JAWBDT010000012.1 coordinate 13,329, forward strand.
GAATAACAAAATTAAGAACTTGATGTAGAGTCCTTACAATAGCTAAAGGAATTAGAGCAAAACTAAATAAAACAGATGTAAATATCAAAGTCTATACCCTAGGTAATGATTGTAATAACATGAAGCCAAAGCTTAGTGGATCTCTATAGGGTGTATTTGATTAAACTTAATAAATATGAATTACATCTTATATACTGTTTCTTTTAGTTAGGGAGATCCTATCGTAATATTTTCATTAAACCACACAAGTTCAATTAGGAGAAAGATATTGATACAATTTATTTTAGTACTTTTTATCGTTATTCTAGAGACTGTGATACTAGTCATTAATATTAATGACGTTAAGGTTTCATCATTTTATGAGTTTCTACATAATCCAAATAAACTTGGTATATACCTTGGCTATATATTAAGTGTAATATTATTACCTTTCGTTTCTGTTGCTTCTCTAAATGTTATCAAAAGTATTCGTGACATATATAGATCTCTTGCTGTAAAAAGTTTAAGATTTAATTCTATTGAAGTAGCAATAAAATACATGAATATCCTTATAACTATGTTGCCATTGGCATTATTGTTAATGGTAACAGGAATTATTTTTAGATTGTATATATTTACGCTTTTTTCTTTAGTACCATTAATATTTCTCGGATACATCATTGTAAAGCCTTTTGCTGATGTATATGAACATAGTAAAAATATCGAGAATGAGCTTAAATGGTTTCTTATTTTGATGATTGTTACAGAGAGTGTTAGAGCTAATATAGGATTTCTTATAGATAAACTAAAACGTACACCTATCCTGTCAGCAATCACAAAAGAGCTTATAGTTGTTAATAGAGATTATTTACTTTATTTACCTTCATATATTGATTCTTTTATTCATAGAGCTAGACACACACCTAACTCTAGGTTATCTAGTATATTTACTGGTTATGCAAGTAGATTGCGTAGTGGTGGTGATATTGTTTCTTGGCTAAGATCTAAATTAGGTGAGGAACTTACTATTAGCGAATTTTCTGCAAAACTTTATAGCGAAAGAATTTCAAATATCTTCGGACAGATCATGTTGGCGCTCTATGCACTTTTGCCACTTGTAGCTATTTCTACATACGCTCTAAATATAACTGCAGTCATACTGCTAAACACAGTTGCAACACCATTACTTGTGTTTATTATGTACACAATAAGACCAAAATCCCTAGATGATTTTCCCATGAAGCATTTATTCATCACCTTAACGGTAATGGTACTATCATCACTTCTACTCTATGCATTTATTGGCTCTACCTCATTAGCTATAGGTTGGGTTCTAGCCTTAATATTGTCACATAAATATCGGTCTATTCTAAAAGAGATATCGATTCTAGAGAAGGATTGTATAGAGATTATGAAACTCATGGTTGAACTTCGAAGAAATGGATATGATGTAGCTAAAGCCATAGAATACATAATATCCACAAATACTATCAATGAAACTACAAAAAGAAAACTTAGGCTTGCTTTAACTATGCTTCATCAAGGTGTATCTCTAACAGAAACTTCAATGAAGATCCCCACCCATAGCTTCTTGTTCAAGTTCACGTTATTCACATTAGGACTAGTGCATGAATGTGGCGGAGGAGATCCAGAAGTATTTCAAGTAGTATACGAGTATATGAATAGAATTAGTACACTGCAAAACACTATTAAAAAGATTAGTACTCTTTTCGATATTTTTGCATTGGTGAATACAGTACTGATTGTATGGATATGGAAAACATTGATGCCTCTTCATGCATCACTCAGCTACATGGGTATAGGATCAGTATTTGGAGTAGACATAAATATGTTGTACTTACTCATATACTCGTCACTATTGGGTTACACAATGGTTTCAAGCACATTACGTATAGGTCTACCGATTATCGAGTTTAGATCAATAGCTTTTCTGGCAATAGGAACCCTACTTCCTTTGTTACTTTGACTATCTATGTAAACACCTTATAAATACAGCTACAAATTAGGGATAAAACTGTTGTTAACAATATGTAATGTAAAGAAAATTGATAAAGGCATAAGCGAATTACTTGCTATCGTTATAGGCATCGCTATAACAATAGCTATAGGTGTAGCATTCTACACATTTGTACCCAATTTCGTGAACACATTCATACAGCAACAAAAGGTAGGTGTTGTAGTGACATCAACATCAGTCATAGATAAAAACACCGCTATAGCAACAATATCTGTTAGAAATCTAGGAACAAGAGACATCTATGCATTAAGTATAATGATAGTTACTAACAGAAGCATTAATCTAGAGCTTCTATCTCCTACACCAAGTACCACTAGCAATGGTAAAATAGATATAGATCTCAGGAACTCTATCCTCTCACCAGGTCAGGAAATACCATTAATAATCCGGTTATCAACTCATGACGATGGTCCCTTAATAGGTACAAAAGTGGGCTTCATAATTACAGCAAAATTTGCTGACAATGTTTATACCTCTGAATCCCTAGCATTAACTATCATATAGCCTTGAGTACCTTAATACATAACCTCAAATCTTTTAACTTTTTAACCATCTTTGCCTAGTTAGTGGTAAAGATTCTATTTTATAATTTATAGAGTTTATTCAACGATTGATATAGTGATGGACTACTCAATGTACTGTATACTGTACATTATTTGATACAAAGGTATAGTAACAATGCACAAGAATTCAATATAGAACTAGAACTACTTCACAGAAAATCAAGAAAGTATAAAGCATTGCTACATCTAATTAGAGTCTTCATGAAAATAACGAAATCTCATTACAAGTTTACCAACAGGTTAAAGGAATTATTATTATCTATTACTATCATATTATTACTATCATATAACAAAATTGCAGTAACACTAGATTAATGGATAACAAATATTTATCTGTAGACTTAGAATAAGGTAGTTGATGATTCAATCACCTCTCTTTGTACATTAGGGATGGTGAGTAGTAACAAACATGGAATACCATAGATAGATACATCTGTACAACTAATTTATATTCATATCAAATAAAGTTTTATAACTCTTAAAACGTATTGTTTTTGTACAAATGATGTATTCGGCAGGAGCTGAAATATGATGTAACTTTCCATGGACTGAATTTCTAGATAGATATAAGTATAATCAGATGGTTGATCTATCGTCATCTGTCCCAGATCACCTCCCTCATCATCAGATTTCTAAAACACTCATAACGATCTGTATAACAGTATTAATTGCTTGACCATAATTACATTATGATTTATATAACAATAATATCATTAACATTATGGTTAATCCCGCCGGGGGGACTTGAACCCCCGACCACCCGGTATCTACCCGCCTCACTACAGCCGGGCGCTCTGCCGCTGAGCTACGGCGGGATTTTATTCTGTACACTACCTAGTGGTGTGAAGCTATATATTTTTTGCTTCATTCATTTTCAATGACTTTATCTTACTAAACTTATTTGGATCAATCGACTTAGTTCATTTCTATGTTAAGTGATCATCAAGTTATTGTATGCTACTACCTAAAATCATACGAAGTTTTACTCTCTATGGCACCATAACGGTTATATTCCAACTAAAAGATAACAAGTCAATGATGATGGATGTCAGTAGCATCAGCTATAGAGAGTCTTAATCTAAAAAATATTAGGAATGTCGTAATCGTTATGAGCGGGAAAGGTGGTGTAGGAAAATCTTTTGTAGCTACATCTCTAGCAATAGCTTTTAAAAATCTTGGATATAGTGTAGCTATTCTTGATGCTGATATTCATGGACCTAGCGTTCCATGGATTTTAGGAATCGAAGATAGATTCATGGGCATATCTATTGAGGGCAACCTTGTTCCACAAGAAGTTGATGGTATAGCTGTTGCATCTTTTGAACTACTTTTGAGTCAAAAAGATAACCCTATTGTTTGGAGAGGTCCTCTTAAGACACGAGCAATAATCGAGCTTGTAACAAAAACTATGTGGGGAAACAGAGACTTCATGATAGTCGATATGCCTCCAGGTACAGGAGACGAACATCTAACAATAATCCATATGCTTAGATCTATAATTAGAGGAGCTCTTCTTGTCTTAACACCAGGAAACCTTGTAGCACATATAGTTAACAAAGTTAGATCTTTCCTGAAAAATACTAACGTAGATCTTCTAGGAGCTATCCTAAATATGTCCTACTTCAGATGCCCTGTATGTGAATCTATTCACAAAATTTATGGTGAAATCAATCTTAGTGAGACACCAATCCTAGCCGAACTACCTATAAAACCTGAATTATCTCACGCTCTAAATGAAGGAAAGCTTCTCGAATATTTACAGAAACAAGATAAAGACCTTTTAGCAGTATTCATAAACTTATGTCACAACATTTTAAAAAGATTAAAGCATAATACATAGAAATACTTTATTGATTACATCTATGTCTTCGATGTATTAGAGTGAAAATGAAGCTATTAAGAGTTAAAGTTAAATAGTTCTATTTGTGTCAGTATAGATGATGTAAAATGGTTATTGATATAGAATCTTGGATTTCTTCATTTCTTATGTTTTCTATAGCTATATACATAACTTCGTTTTCACTATACCTAGTTAGAATAATTAAAGGACCAACATTACCAGATATGGTAATAGCTATTGATGCCTTGGGTTACGATCTTGCCGCTTTCTTCATTGTATTAAGCATACTCTTTAGATCCCCTATTCTAATCATATGTGCTATTGTTTTAACTCTATGGATTTATGCTCTCGATATATATGTAGCTAAGTATCTAGAACATAAAGAGTTAGGCGACTGAATTATGCAAGAACTGCTCAACCTAATATTAGTCATAATCGGGCAAATAATGGTGGCTATAGGTCTTTTATGTGATATTATAGCAGCAATTCTTATGATAAGATTCCCCAATTTCTATGTAAGATTGCATGCATTAACTATTGGAAGCATTGGTGGAGCTGTTGTACCAATGATGGGTGCTGGACTGATAGCATTAGGCTCTCCCTTTCTAGGTGACCACAGATGGTATTTAGCTGGAGGAGCATTTGTTGCAGCATTCTTTACATTTATCCTTGGTGGAGCTGGTACTCATGCCATCTCTAGAGCGGCTCATAGATCTAAGACAGTTGTTCTTGATCCTTGTTACATAGATCATCTAGCTGAAGATAAAGGTGAGAAAACATGTTAGAGGAGACAATATTCATAATCATAGGGCTCATCTCGATGATCTCTGTTTTGTTTGTAGCTTTAGCAATAATATCGAAAGATCTTCTAAAAGCTATAATGTTTTCAGCAGTACAGAGTACTCTTTACGCTTTTCTTCTCTTTCTCTTAATGGCGCCAGATATAGTACTTGTCTACATAGCTATATCTGTAGGACTTCTACCATTAATATCTATTGTATTGATTAAAAAGGTGGGAAGATATGAAAAAACATAGAGAGATAATATTTATTACACTTTTGATAGTAATCATGTTGGTAATATTAATACCAACACTACTAGGAGGCATTGGACCTATACCTCATGGAGATATAAGACCCTTGGCTAAAGCTTATCTCAACTCAACATTCAATATCTACATCAAAGATCTATGGACAGCATCACCTGAAGCCGTTGCAGCTATTGTGTGGGACTATAGAGGTTTGGATACATTCTATGAAACGATAGTTTTCTATACAGCTATAGTAAGTTGTCTGATTCTGTATAGAGAGGTATTAGGTAAGCGTGATATTTCGAAAGGTGAAGGATTAAGTATTATTGTAAAAAGGGTTACGGCTATATCGCTTTTAGGAATTTTAGTAGTTGGTGCTTCTACAGTTCTTCACGGAATGTTGACTCCTGGTGGAGGATTCCAGGGAGGTGCTATAATGGCTGTAGCGCCAGTTATTGTAATAATAGTCTTCTCAAGACTTTTAGTTGATACTTCTAGATTATCGTACGGTAAAGCTGTAGCATTCAGAAATCTAGCTATATTGGGTATAACATTAACAGCATTAATACCAATAATTCTAGGTTTTGGTAATGCTTTTATATTCCAAAACCAGTATAAACGTTCCACAAACTTCTCATATCCCACATACATATTCGATGTACCTATGGGTGGTTCTCTATGGTTTTTAAACCTATTTGAGGGATTAGCAGTCTTTATGGCATTCTATCTAGTTTTCAATATAATTCTCTATAGCGAAGAAGTATCCAAAGAGGTTATCCTAGGTGAAGAATATGGATATTAGGGTTGCTATGTACATAGCCACCATAGCTTCGCTTTATGTGAATATAGCATTATGTATCTATGGAGTTATATCTAAACCTAACCTAATTAAGAAATTCATAGCTTTAACTATTCTTCAAGACTCTATAAATGTCTTTCTAATACTTGGTGGATATAGATTATGGAGACCAGGATTATTATTACAACCTCCAGTATTACTCAATTGGTCACCTACAGATGAAGATCTGAAGCAGTTCCTGATGAGATCTGTAGATCCATTACCTCAAGCGCTAGTTCTAACAGCTATAGTCATAGGTTTAGCTGTTAACACATTTTTAGCTATAATGATAATTCATCTCTATAGGCATTTCTCTACAATTGACGTAGATGAAATAGGTAGTATGAAAAAGGTGATGATAGTTGAAGAGAGTGCTTAAAGCTATAGCGCCAACTATTATCGCCTTTACCATATACATAATATATACAGGTTCTCTAAAGGTATATGATCTTGTGAGTGGTGCAGTTGTAGCCATAGTGATTGGTTCAATACTATCTCCAATGTTAGTAGAGGACTGGAGAAAAAGCTTGGATATTAAGAGATTTCTATATCTAATTGTATACATCTTACGTTACTTCTTAATAGATGAGATGAAGGCCCATATACATGTAATTAAATTAGGTCTCTCGCCTAGAATGGCTATAAGGCCTGGGATAGTTAGAGTTCCAATAGGTTCTAAAAGTGATTATGCTTGGACCCTTGTGTCTATATCAATTACTAATACTCCTGGAACAGTTGTTGTAGATGTAGATAAAGAGAAGGGTTTAGCGTATGTTAATTGGATAAATGTTACAACTACTGATCCTTTAGAATGTTACAAGAATATTGCGCAAGTTTTCGATAGCTATGCCAAAAAGATATTTGATTAAGTGATGAAAATTGTTTAATCATGAACTTGCATTAATACCATTAGTACCAACTATTATAGCTCTCATTATACCCCTTCTTGCTTTAGTTACAAGAAACAGATATATTTATTCGTTTCTACAGCTTTCTGCTGCAATCATGATGCTTATATTGTCATTGATTGTTCTAAAGAATGTTTTGCAAAACGGAGCTATTGTCTATGCGTTTGGTGGCTGGCCTCCACCTATGGGCATAGTTTATGTAGCTGATTTCATTAATGCTGTATACGGATTACTTGCATGTACAATATTTTTCCTAGTCTCACTATATACTTTCTGGTACTATAAAGTAATTAGAGATTATGTATGGCATACACTTCTGCTTTTACTCTTAGTTACAGGTATAACAGGTTGCATCTATACTGGTGATATATTCAATTTCTTCGTTATGCTCGAAGTCCTAGCACTATCTTCATACGCTCTTGTTTCATTCTTTAAGAAAAGGAAGTGGGCTATAGAAGCTTCAGCAAGTTATGCATTTATAGGTTCTTTAGCAACGACATTCTTTCTCTTTGGCGTAAGCTTTCTATACCTATCTTTTGGAACACTAAATATTGCCGATCTCTCAGCTAAAGCTCACAACTATAATTCGATAATGAGTCACTGGAGTGGAAACTGTACTGATAATATCTGTATAGGAAACATTGTGTTAGCTTCAGCCACAGCTACAGCATTCATGATCTGGGCACTAACTTTCGAAGCAGGTCTCTTTCCTAATAATTACTGGCTTCCAAGCGCATATACTGAAGCACCTACACCAGCTTCAGCAATCTTTGCAGGCATAGTTGATAAGGTTGGAATCTATGGTATTTTGAGGCTATTTTTAACAATATTTACACCTTACGGCTCAACTTTGATGTTTAGGTTATGGGGAGTATCTTTTAGAGACTTTATACTATATGTTCTAAGTGTACTTGGTTTTATAACAGGACTTCTTGGAGCTCTCATAATGACCATTCAGAAAGATATTAAGAGACTTTTATCCTATAGTACAATAAGTCATATAGGGCTTATGTTCATGGCTATGGCTGGTTTAACATCAAGTCAAACCGAAGTAACTATAGCGTTAACCTTAACAGGAATAATCTTTCACAGCATTACACATGCTCTAGGAGAATCAATGGTTTTTATGGGATTAGGAACTCTAGCTAGTATAGCAAACAGTAGAAAAATTAACGATATATATGGTTATGGAACAATGTATCCATACTTGTCTATAGCTATAGTTATTGGTTTATTGAGTCTTCTAGGTATTGCCCCTTTAGCAGGCTTCTTCAGCAAATATATACTTTTTCTTGCACTAATAAGTGCAAATTTCATTTATTATGCAATAGCATTAATAGTAATATCAGGTATTACTGCTATAGGTTATTTTAAACTTATATATGCTCTTTTCCTTCAGAAACCAAAAGAGAACAAGAAAAGAGTTGACGTAACCATAGCAACAATAGTGTGCATGATCATGGCAATAGGATTAATGATTCTGGGAATGATATCTATTCAGGGAGAACCTTACACATTTCTATACAGCAACAATATTCATGTCTCTTCAATAGATGGTGTTAAGCAGTATATAAAAATAGTTGAAGATATTGCCAGAATATTGGGTGATAAACCTTGATAGGTGTTGAAGAATCTTTCAAAACCATTTATTTCATACTTATTATAGTGACACTAATCTTTATAGTTATTGTTGGAAGCTTCAAAAAGATTAGAAAATTGAGATTCATAGGATATGTAGGATTAGTTCTCATGACTCTAGTAACATATGGTCAAGATTTCATAGATACACCTTCATTAGTATTCTCATGCCTAGCATTAGCTATAGGCTTTTCTGCATCAATGTATAGTGATACATATGAATTAAAGAAATACAGATCCTCAGACTTACATATACTTATAGATCTCTTTGCTCTATCAATCTACTTGACTTTTCTAGCACCCACTATCGCTTTATTCATCATCTTCTGGTTTCTCTCCGAAATCATAGGTTTTTTCACAATAGTGTACGAAATAAGAACTGAGACATTTAGAGCAGGTTTAAGATATTTAGTAGTATCAATGGTACCAGCAGATCTAGCTTTAATGAGTTTTTTAGCCTATTTATCCTTAAATAGAGGATTCCTAAATGCATTATCTACGTATTTAACTGATATTCCATTGGTGACAAATATAATGCCTCTACATATATCTTTAATAACTATATTAGGTTTTTCAGCTAAAGCAGCTATAATTCCTTTACACTTTTGGCTACCTGATGCACATTCACTTGCGCCAGCACCTGCATCAGCTCTTCTTTCAGGTGTGATGGTTAAGATGGGGATATATGGTGTAATGAGAACCCTACCTATAATCGATACCCAGATTACACCAGCGATTCTTACTGGTTTGGGGATCTTTTCAGCTATATATGGAGGATTTATGGCTTTAGTTCAAATAGATATAAAGAGGATCTTAGCATATAGCACAATAGAAAATACAGGACTAATGATGATCTCTCTTATGATCTACAAATTGACAAATAGTGTACTAGCATATAGCACGTCAATATCTCTAGCATTAGCTCATTCATTATTTAAATCTGCATTATTTCTCAATGCAGGAACAGTTGAAGTAATTGCTCATACAAGAGATATAGATAGGTTAGGTTTTTTAGTGAAAATAGCTCCAAAAGCATCTACATCAGCATTAATTTCAGCTCTATCGCTAATGGGTATACCGCCTACACTTGGATTTATAGCTAAACTTTTATTGTTCGTATTGTTGATAGAGTTCATAACATTTAATACTCTATGGGGGATATTTCTACTTGTTTCTATAGTAATGGCTTTGTCTCTAGCAATAATATACAGCATAAAGTATTTGACGGTTTACTGGGGATCTTGGAAAACAAAGAAAATAGACGTTGTCCATGTATCTGAAGAACAGTTAGTGAAATGGGAATATATACCAGCTATATTAAGTTTAGTACTATCACCTTTGATGCCTCTGATTCTTAACATACCCATAACTATGGATGTAATTATTTCGTTAATATTAGCATTAACGTTATTCACTATAGTAACAATGTATGTATACTCACGAGTTAAGCACATAACTCACGATACTATATGGCTTGGAGGAGAACTACCTTGAATTATACAGTCGCATCTATAATAGAGAGAATTACTGAAACATTGAAACGTAAAGGAAGTAAGATAATAGCTGATAGTAAAACGAAATTCAGTAAACTAGTAAACATCTTCGTATATGTACATAAGGCATTATCAAAAGAGGACAAGGTCATTGATATAGCTAAAGCTATAGCTATAACACTTCAAAAAATCCAAGGCTCTCTAGAAGATTCTCTTTCAACTCAATCTCTATTCTTAGAACTACTTTCTGTACTCGCCATAGTCACAGTATTGGTGGTCGCTTGGTGGAGCTAATAACGATCTTAACCACATTTCTGTCTGTATGTTTGTATATATTTATACCACCTATACTTGATGGTATAGAGCGTAAGATTAAGGCCAATATACAGACTAGGTACGGTCCTCCAACAATTTTTCAGACATGGTATGATATACTTAAATTAATGTCTAAGGAATTAATTATGTCTACAAAAGTTAGATATATAATCCTACCTCTATCTATATCGTTAACCTTAACACTATTTCTAGCCATAGTTATATCACTTTCTATAGTATCTACCACATCTCTATTATCATTTTATCCCTATGCTGCCTTATTTCTTGTGATTGTGATATCTATACATGCACTACATCTACTACTATACATATCTTCAGCAAATCCTTTCTCGATCATAGGCACATTTAGGATTATCTCTATAGATGTGGCTAATGAAGTTGGCTTTGCGACCTTCTTGGTATTAACTATGGTGTCACGTTATGTTAATAGCTCAGCTAGTCTATCCCTTTTTATACTATCCTTTATACCTCTATTGATAGCTGTGTATGTATCTAGTAGGAGACTTCCATATGATTTACATGAAGCTGAACCTGAACTAGCTTCAGGTTCAATAATAGAGCTATCAGGTCCTATATTGGGATTATACATATATAACCATCTTCTTGAAAAATATTTACTTATCTCTATACCTGTAGCTTTAATTATGTTAATGTTTGGATTGAACGTAGGTAACCAGAGTTTACATCTGCTTCTTCTTCACATATTTGCAGCAATAATCTATATGGTTTTCTCTATAGTTAGTACAATTCTCGGAAGATCGAGAATTGATTTAGCTTTCAAAACCTTAATACTAATATACTCACTAGCCATAATTATCTGGATTGGTGTATACATATTTGAGCAAACTCTATAACGTTGATGCTAACAGTAAGTTCAATGAGGTTTACTTAAACGAATTTATACAAAGTATACAGGGCATGGCAAGAATTGAGGAAAGAGGGACGGATTTTCTAAGAGTTGTAACACTAAAGGATAATCTCTACAATGTTATTGAGAAGTTACTGAAGATTAAGGATGTTTATCTGAGGACTATGGTTTCATCTGATGAAAGAGCCATTAACGGTTTCTTTAAGCTTTATTACGTTTTTGGAATAGATACATTAAGCAAGAGTGTTATTATTGAAGTTCCACTAACAGAAAACGATCTTATTGTGCCCACACTAGTTAATTTAGTTAAAGCAGTTGATTGGTACGAAAGAGAAGCCCACGATCTCATGGGCATAAAATTTGCTAAAAGGAACTTGTACAGATTTGTATTACCAGATGATTGGCCTACTGATGTATACCCCTTAAGAAAGGATTACACTGTTCAAGATCTAATGAAACTCTATACACCAAAAGTTATTGAACATGCTAAAGAAGTTGAAGCTGAAACAGTAACAATTATCCCTATAGGTCCTTATCATCCAGCATTACATGAGCCTGAGTATTTTGAACTATATGTGAGAGGTGAAAAAATTGTTGATGTTAGGTACATAGGATTCATGGTGCATAGAGGTATAGAGAAACTTGGAGAATCAATGAAGTACAATCAAGTACCTTTTCTAGCTGAAAGGATCTGTGGTATATGTGGTTTCGTACATTCTACATCTTATTGTCAAGCAGTTGAACATGCTCTTCGAATTGATGTACCTGAAAGAGCACAATACATACGATCTATAGTACTTGAGCTAGAGAGGCTGCATAGCCATTTGTTATGGCTTGGTGTAGCCTTTCACCTTCTAGGTTATGATACAGGTTTCATGCACTCGTGGAGAATTAGGGAACAGGTAATGATTTTAGCAGAACTTTTAACAGGTAGTAGGAAGACTTATGGAATCAATATTGTTGGAGGAGTCAGAAGAGATATTGATGAAGACAAAATTAGGAAATTTCTAGAAGTACTGAAGAATGTTGAGAAGGAATTCAAGACATTTATCGATATAGCTATTTCTGTTCCACAGGTTAAAGCACGACTTAAGGGAACAGGTATCTTGCCTAAATCAGAGGCACAAGCACTTTCACTAGTAGGTCCAACTGTCAGGGGTTCTGGTATACCTCGAGATGTAAGAAAGGATTATCCTTATGCTGCATATAGGTACGTACACTTTGATGTAGCTGTTCAAGATGAATGTGATAATATGGCTCGAGCATTAGTACGTGTTAATGAAATCTTTGAAAGTATAGACGTATTGAGACAACTTCTAGATAAGCTTCCAAAAGGTGCTATAGCTGTAGAGAGTTGGGAGCCCGAGCCACATAGGATAGGTATAGGATCTGTTGAAGCTCCACGAGGAGAGGTTATACATATGGTTATAACAGGTACTTACTCTCCATACAGATGGAGGGTACGTGCTCCCACATATCAAAATCTTCCTGCAGTGCCAATAATGCTTAGAGAAATGGAACTAGCTGATGCTCCTATTACCATAGCCAGTATTGATCCTTGTTTTTCATGTACTGATCGAGCACTAATTATAAACATTAGGAAGGGCAAGATAGAAACTGTACCTCTGTATGTTTTGTCTAGAAAAAAGTTAGAAGCTGTTAGGTGAAGAATATGGTTAAATTCCTTAAGATACTACCTATTTCAGCTAAAATAGGTACAGTTACAGTAATGTATCCTTATGATAGACCTCTAGTTACAGAATCATTCAGAGGTGCTATAGAAGTAGATCCAGGTAAATGTGTAGGGTGTGGTGCCTGTACACGAATATGTCCGCCTAAAGCATTAAGTTTTATTCAAGAAGGAGAGACATTGATACTGAGATATTTTGTGGGAAGATGTATCTTCTGTGGCATGTGTGCTGATACCTGTCCTGAAAAAGCTATAAAGATTACAAAAGAATTCGAACTAGCTTCAAGTAGTCTCTACGAACTTTATAGTGATGTGCAACACAGCCTTAGCACATGTAGGAGATGTGGCAAAAAGTTTGTTACAAGAAAATTAATGAATAAAGTAAAGAATCTTGTCAAAGAACTTCCAGAAGAGCTGTTGGAGTTATGCCCAAATTGTAGAAGAATTGAATCATTATTAAGAACAACAAACTTGAGATGAGTGCCTATGAAGATTACTACGATAACTAGCTTTAGTGAAAAAGATTTAGAGAAGGCTTTAGCAAAAATAAAGAGAAGTATATGGGTATACCATCTTAATACTGGAAGCTGTAATGGCTGTGATATAGAGATTCTTGATGTACTAACTCCTTGGTTTGATGTAGAAAGATTTGGCATAAGACTTGTGGCCAGCCCCAGACATACTGATCTGGTCCTTCTTACAGGTCCCATAACTGTAAAGACCTTATCAAAAGTTATCAAAGCATTAAGAGCTGTACCTAGACCCCGACTAGTTATGGCCATAGGTTCTTGTGCTGTAGGCGGAAATATATGGTTTGAATCATATTCAACAATAGGAGGCTTCTATAAAATTCTCGACAAACTGAACGATATAGGTATAGTGGTAGACAGAGTGATCTATGTTCCTGGATGTCCAGCTAGACCTGAAGCAATAATATATGGTACAGCAGTACTTTTGGGTCTATTGAAGCCCAAAACACATTATAAAAGAGTTGAAGCTTGATGCGACTAAAAGTAGTTTTATGTAGAGAAGTCGAACAACCACCTTTTCCAACACTATTGCCAAGACACATCATAGCTCCTATAGTATTATGTAAGAATCTTAAAGAAATTGATGTTGATGAACTACCGAAGAACGTTATAGAAATGATAAAGAATAGAGGTTACAGTATTATAGATGATTCAGCAAAGGCCTTAGAAATTATAGGGTTAAGCCTAGCTGAAAATGAGTATGTAAAAATTTTTATAGTAGAACATTGAATCTGTATGTATAGTAATGATATAGGGATAGATATGCGTTACGCATTTCTATGTAAAAATAGAGGAGGTAAGAGAGGTTTTATAGCCATTATAGGTGGAGGTCCAGCTGGATTAGCAGCTACAGGCTATTTATCATGCATGGGTTACGATGTTGATGTTTATGATAAACTCCCCTATGCCGGAGGCTTAATGATGTTTGCCATACCTAGCTATAGAATATATCCTGATAACGTTATAGAAGGTGTTGAAGATCTTCGAGATAGAATGTCTGTTAAGTTTTACCTAAAGACTAAAGTCTTTGCAAAAGGGCAATCAAGATATGATGAAGGAGACGAATTTGTTGAAAATACTATAGCTCTTGAAGAACTTGTGGAAAAATATGATGCAATTCTTATTGCTACAGGTACATGGAATTCGAGGAAACTTGGTATCGAAGGCGAAGACAGTAAAAACGTTTTAACAGCACTTGAATATCTATATCATTGGAGACTCTATGAAGAAGGTCTAATACAAGAAAAGCCAATTAAAGGAGACAAGGTAGTAGTTATTGGTGCGGGTCTTTCAGCTATTGATGCAGCTGAAAAAGCATTAGAAGAAGGAGCTGAAGTCTATGTAGCCTATAGAAGAACTATAGCGGAAGCCCCCGCAGGTATATACACGATAAATAGTCTAATTAGGGAAGGAGTGCATTTCATAGAACTCGTCCAACCATCTAAAATAATAACCTCTAACAATATTGCCACAGGAATCGTATTCACTAAGATGAGGCTTGGTGAACTTGATGAAACTGGTAGACCTAAGCCTATTCCTATACCAGGTTCAGATTTCGAGATAGATGCTGATCTTATTATTCTTGCTGTAGGCGAAATACCTACACCACCGTTCATAGACAAATTTTCAAGTATCTCGCTAGATAGATCTCGAAGAATAATTGTAAATAAGTTCTATCAAACAAACCTAGATAAGGTGTTTGCGGCTGGAGACGTAGTAATAGGTCCTAGCTTCATAGGTAAAGCTTTTAGCTCAGGGCTTAGAGCAACTAAATATCTAGATAGTTTTTTAACCTATAGAAAAATGTAGATATCTAATGAAGGTATTTAGCATGTCTAACCCAGATAAAGAAACTGTTCCAGGATTAGGGATCAGAGTTAGAAGGTTCATGCTATATGATAAGTGTATAGGTTGCTATACCTGTGAAGAAGTGTGTAAATTCCTAAATAATGAATATGCATTTATAAAACTGTATGAAATTGAAAGTGGTTTAAGTAAACCTATCTCGTGTTTCCATTGCGTTAAAGCACCATGTGTAACAGTATGTCCAACCAATGCACTAATATTTGATAAAAATGGTGCAGTAATTGATAGAACTACTAGATGTATAGGTTGTACTTCATGTATGATTGCTTGTCCATTTGGTATACCAGAACTAACTCCTATGGGATACGTAATTAAGTGTGATCTATGCTCTAAACTACGATCCGAGGGTCTGGAACCAGGATGTGTTGCTACATGCCCAACTAATGCAATTATATGGGGAAATCCCGATGAAATTGTAAAGAGATCGCGAGAAAGAATACTCTATAGACTGGTTGAAGCATTTAAGCTTAGTGAAAAGCAGTCCCACTATTCAGATTAATTCCAAGCTTATTACTGAAACTCATAATAATGATATTATGTCAGTTGGTTATATATTTAGTTATTTAAATACATCTCCATATAGGATTGTTTATACATGTAAAAAATTTTTAAATAAATTTTACATAATAATTCCAAGGTGTACATATGTCTAATTCATCTAACCAGCCAAGACTAGCCATACTGTTTCTAGATACAGATAAGCACGTGAGTCCATTTGAACCATTGATGGTTATAGGTCTGTTTCCTGAAGTTCATATACTCTTGTACAGTAATGTTGAGCCAGAAGATGTTCAAAGAATAGTACAGGATGCCATGTTCCCAAGAGGACCTAGGGGTATTAAATACACAAAAATGTTTATAGGAGGTTATGATGTTGAAAAAGTTGAAAAAATAGTTGAAATAGTTAAGAAAACTATGTTTCCACCTTTTGAATTCGCAGTAATAGTTGATCCACGTGGATCAAACACTACTGCTGCTGCAGCTGTAGCCAAGATGTATCAGCTATCTATGAAACACGGATTTGGCGACTTCAAAAACAAGAAAGTTGTAATACTTGCTGGAACAGGTCCTGTAGGTTTTGCTGCAGCTGTTATGTTTAGTCTCGAAGGTGCAAGTGTGTACGTGACTTCACGTAGCATTGAAAAAGCAAAAGTTATTGCAGATAGAGTAAATAAAGAGGTAGGTCTTAATGTTGTTGAAGGTATTAAGGCTCATACTCAAGAAGAGATATGTGAAGGTATTGAAGAAGCTGATCTAATACTTGCTTCAGGTGCTGCTGGTATCCGATTACTGAGTCTAGAAACACTTAAGAAATGCGGTAAAAAGGTTAAAGTAGTTGCAGATGTTAATGCTGTACCACCAACTGGTATAGAAGGACTAGAGCCAAATGATGAAGATAAAGAGATCCTTCCGGGAGTTTATGGTGTTGGAGCTTTAAGGATAGGTTCCTTAAAGAACAAGATCCTTGCTGAACTATTTAAACGTGTTGCTGAAGCACCTAAAGGTATATTTGATTATAGAATTGCATGGGAAATAGCAAAACAGCTCGTAAGCAAGTAATTAAATAAATTCGGTGTATGTATTGACACTTAAACTTGGCTCAGTAGTAGTTGAAGACACATTTGCAGAAGCATTTCCTATGTATGCTACACGAATAATCGTTACAGCTATAAACCATAAATGGGCACTTATAGCAGCTAAAGTTGCGACAGGATTCGGTACCTCAGTTATTGCTTCTCCGGGAGAATGCGGTATAGAGACGCTACTTTCACCTAAGATAACACCTGATTCAAGACCTGGAGTAGCAATACAGATATACCATACTGATCCAGCTAATCTGAAGATAGTTACACTTACACGAGTAGGGCAATGCATTCTTACCGCACCAACGACAGCAGCATTCGATGGATTACCAAAAATGAAGAGAAGAATCAGTATAGGTAAAGCTTTAGCGAAATTTGGTGATGGTTTTGAAAAAGAAGATACAATGTATGGAAGAAAAGTATGGAGAATACCTGTTATGGAGGGAGAATTCATTATTGAGGATAGTTTTGGTGTTATTAAAGCTGTAGCTGGTGGTAATATACTAATATTAGCTAAAGATCTTGAATCCGGTCTCAAAGCAGCCGAAAAATCTGTAAAAGCTATTAGAAAGTACGCAAGAGGCATTATAACACCATTTCCGGGAGGCATCGTTAGATCAGGTTCAAAGGTAGGATCTCTTAAATACCCTAAATTAAGAGCTACCACGAATCATCTTTACTGTCCTACATTAAAAGAAATGGTTAAGGATACAAAAATTCCTCAAGAAGTTAACAGCGTTTTTGAAATAGTCATAAACGGACTTAGGAAGGAGTACGTACTTAAAGCGATGGGTATAGCGATAAAGGCTGCAGCCTCGGTTCCTGGTGTCGTAAAGATTGATGCTGGTAACTATGGGGGTAAACTGGGACCTTACCATCTGTATCTAAGAGATGCTCTAGAAATAGTAAAGAATATAGACATCCGTGTGTAAGTTGGTGATAAATTATGCAACAAAGTGTTTCACCATCTCTATTTGTTTTAAATATTGGCAGGTCTATTATGCAAGGAGTTTCAATGGAAAGTGAAGGTAAGTGGTCTGAGCAATATATAAAATCTATTGCATATGTCGAGATGAATCCTGATGATGCGAAGTTCTTAGGCATCACCAATAGAGTAAAGATATCGAGTGAATATGGTTCTATAGTCCTTCCAGTAAGAATAAGCGATAGAATTCGTAGAGGCTCCATCTTTATACCTATGGGTCCCTGGGCAAACTTCATAGTTAATCCAGATACCGATGGTACTGGCATTCCATATCTAAAGAGTACAAGAGTCATAATAGAGCCCACAGAAGAGCCTGTAATAACCCTAAATGATCTTCTCAGATCTCTAAATGCAAAAATAATAAAGGTGCCTCTAGCGGACAAAGAGATAAGGATTGGAGATAAACGTGTAGAAGAAAATGTTGTATGTCCATTCTGTGGAGATCTTTGCGACTATCTCAAAATCGAGATTGAGGGTAATAAAATAGTTAGAAATATCGGTGGATGTGCAATATCAATATCAAAATTTTTGAATTATCACAAACATCGAATAATTAAACCCTATATAAGAATTGATAATGAGTTGATAGAAACTGATGTAGAGAAGGCTATAGAAAGAGCTGCGGAAATACTAATTTCATCGAAATACCCACTAATATTTGGTCTCTCAAATACATGTGTAGAGGCTATAGAGAAGGCTGTAGAGCTTGCAGAGATACTTCATGGGGTTATAGATAACACATCTGTGGTTTGTCATGGCCCTACTGTTCTAGCAGAACAAGAGGTTGGTGTTGTAACTTCAACCTTTGCTCCAATACTCCATCTATCCGATTTAGTTGTGTTCTGGGGATGTAACCCAAGAGAAGCACATATGAATCACATAACAAGACTGGTGATGGCTAAGGGAAGGTTTTCTGAAGGACGCAGACAGAGAAAAATTGTTGTAATAGATGTCAGAAAAACTTTAACCGCAGATCTTGCTGACATATTCATACAGATTGAACCTGGAAAAGATCTAGAGCTTATAACGGCTTTACGGATGGCTGTAAGAGATCTAGAGATAGAGAATCCTGTTATCGCAGGCGTTCCTAGAGAGAAGGTGCTAGAGCTTGCAGATATAATGAGAAGTGCTAGATACGGAGTTATATTCTTTGGCATGGGTTTAACACAGAATGAAGCTAGATATAAGAATATAGAAGAAGCTATAAGGCTTATCCAAGACCTTAATGAATGGACTAAATTTGTATTACTTCCCATGCGTGGACACTACAATGTTACTGGTGCAAATCATGTTTTGCTGTGGAATACTGGTTACCCATTTGCAGTTGATTTTGCTAGAGGATTTCCGCGAATGATTGTTGGAGTCACTTCTGCACCAGATCTATTAACATATGGTGATGTTGATGCTGCATTAATAGTAGCTAGTGATCCAGCTGCACATCTTCCAAGAAAAGCTGTCGAGCATCTTTCCAAAATTCCTGTAATCGTCATAGACGCTAAATGGTCTCTCACAACAGCTTTTGCAGATGTGATACTTCCCGCAGGCTTGGTAGGTATAGAGTGTGAGGGTACAGCTTACAGAATGGATGGCGTACCCATATACATGAAGAAGCTTGTTGATCCTCCACCTAATGTGTTATGTGATAAAGACCTTTTGGAATTACTTCTAAATAAAGTTAAAGAGTTGAAGAAGGTGTAATAATGGTTCAGATATTGATCAAAAATGGAATCGTTTATGATCCGCTAAACGGTGTTAATGGAGAGCCTATGGATATCGCTATTAAAGATGGAAAGATAGTTGAAGCTAGTGAGGTAGAGGCTAGTAAGACAATCATAATAGATGCTAAAAATAAAGTAGTTATGGCTGGAGGTATAGATATCCATAGCCATATAGCTGGACCGAAGGTTAATATCGGAAGGCTTATAAGACCTGAAGATCATTATCTAACGAATAGACCACATAAGCTACCATATAGAAGAGCTGAAACAGGACTTACAGTTCCAAATGTTTTTAAGATAGGATATGGATACGCACGTCTAGGATATACATTTGTAGTTGAACCTGCTACACCTCCTATAAAAACTAGACATACGCATCATGAACTAGATGCCATACCCATAATAGATAAAGCTACTTACGTTCTAGTAGACTCTAACTGGCTTGCTCTAGATCTGATCAAGGAAGGATCAAAAGATCAGATAGTGGCGTACCTTGCATGGCTTTTGTCTGCTACAAAAACCTATGCCCTTAAGCTTGTGGATCCTGGATCAGACATTTCATGGGTTCTAAAAGGTAGGGGAGTAGATATAGATGAAGAGATACCAGAATACGGTCTAACACCAAGAGACATTATTAAGAGTGTTGCTGAAGCTGCACAATACTTGAATATACCGCATAAAGTCCATGTACATTGTAATAGACTTGGTTATCCAGGTAACTATGAAACAACATTAAAGACTATGTCTCTTACTGATGAATTAACAAAATTAAGTGATGGACCTGTAATGCATATCACTCACACCCAGTTTACGGGATATAAAGGTGATTCTTGGAGCACTCTTGAAAGTGGAGGAGAGGATATAGCAAAAGAACTCAATAGAAATCCCTATATAACGTTAGACTTAGGACAAGTAATTCTCGATAGACCTGCAACGACTATGACTGCAGATGCACCCTTTGAGTATGTACTATATCATCTTACGCGATGGAAATGGGCGAGCATGGATACGGAAGTTGATGCAGCTGCTGGTATTGTTCCTTATAGATACAAAAAGAAAAGCTACGTCAATACAGTTCAATGGGTTATAGGTCTAGAAATCGCTTTATTAGCTAGAGATCCTTGGAGAATATTCATAACAACAGATCATCCAAATGCGGGCACATTCTTCGACTATCCAAAAATATTTGCGTGGCTTGTGAGTAAAAAGGCTAGAGAAGATACAATGAAAGAGGTAAATCAGAGAGCTCTTAGAAAATCTATACTTCCATCAATAGATAGAGAATATAATCTATACGATATAGCTGTAATGACCCGAGCCTCACCTGCTAAACTACTTGGTCTTGATAAAATAAAAGGTCACTTAGGTATAGGTGCTGATGCTGATATCGCTATATACGATATTAATCCACACGAGGTAGATATATCCAAGAACTATGAAGCACTTATCAAAGCTTTTAGCCGTGCATGGATTGTTATAAAAGATGGAGAAATAGTTGTAAAGGATGGAGAAATAGTCAAAACAATTCATGGAAAGACCTTCTACATTAATCCAAAGATGCCAGAAGATCTTGAAAAAGATCTCATTAAGTACATTGAACCTAGGTTTAAGCAATACTATACAGTTACTTTAGATAACTTCATTATAAAGGACCATGAAGTCAGAAATCCTGTGAAAATATCTACGCAAGTGAATGTTCAATAGGGGTGAAGGTATGAGTTACATACTTAAACTAAGATCTAAGCCTAATGTTCTTACTGATGCTAGAAACATATCCCCAGATAAATTCGTTAACAAGAAGTTAGATGAAATTAGGAACTTGAAAATAATTGAAGGGGGTTTACCAATAACATTAGACACATTATTTGACATAGATGGTCCTTCAGTAGCTCCTCAAGAAACAAAAAACATAGAGATAACCATAAACAACAGTAATGATAAACTTTGCTTCATAGGTTATAAAATGAGTAACGGAAGAATAATTATAAGAGGCGATGTAGGACACTTCATAGGCTATAAAATGAAGGGAGGAAATATAACTATATACGGTAATGTTAGAAATTATCTAGGAGCCAAAATGGTTAATGGTAATATAGAGGTATATGGAAATGTTATGCATAGAGTTGGAAGTAAACTACATGGAGAGAGACCTGGAAAGGGTATGAAAGGAGGAACAATACATATACATGGAAATGCCGGAGCAGAAATAGGTTGGGGTATGAAAGGAGGAACAATAGTTGTTGATGGAAGTAGTGGAAATCTTGTAGGGACCGATATGTTGGGAGGAACAGTAATCATCAAAGGTAGTTCCGGTGTTTATCCTGGGTTAAGAATGATTGGTGGACGAATCGTTATAGGCGGCCACATTCCATCCATATTGCCTAGTTTCTATATAGATTCTCTAGTTTCTTCATTAAAGGTTAAAGGAGTTGTTTTCTTCAAACCTTTTGCTACATTTATAGGTGATGTCCTTGTTGGCGGTAGAGGATTTCTGCAAATATCGTATGAAGATAATAAACATATTGTGGATACCTATAAACAATTGGTGGAGGAAACAATATGAACTTGGTTAAACCTATGAATGAACTTGCACTAAACATTCTTAAAGATGCTATCGATAGAGAGAAAGAACTTAGAATATCAGTATCTAAGATAGGGAAAGCAAATGTTATCGATATGGGTGTTAAAACTCAAGGAAGCTTTGAGGCAGGGGTTATAGTTTCAAGAGTATGCCTTGGTGGGCTAGCCAATGTAACGTTGACCAATTTATCTATTGGAGAAATTATGTTACCAGCAGTCTCTGTATCTACGGACTATCCTATAGAAGCGTGTATAGCTTCGCAATTAGCTGGTTGGAGAATACAAGTCGGGGAATTCTTTGCTAATGGTAGTGGACCTGCAAGAGCTTTAGCAAGAAAACCGAAGAAGATATTTGAGTTCATAGAATATGTGGAATACTCTAATGAGGCTGTACTTGTTTTAGAGACCAATCAGTACCCATCTGAAGAAGTGGTAAATTATGTGGCTAGAGAGGTTAAGGTAGAGCCAGAGAACATATACTTAGTCCTAGTCTCTCCCTCGAGTATTGCTGGCTCTATTCAAGTAAGTGCAAGGGTAGTTGAGACAGGGATATTCAAAATGTACACAATTGGATACAATATAAAGACTATTCGCTACGGATTTGGTGTATGTCCTATATCACCACTTCATCCAGATCCTTTGATTATGACTGGTAGAACCAATGATATGCTTCTTTATGGTGGATCAACGTTCTATCTTGTCGAACACGAAGATGATGTAAAACTAAAGGAAATAGTTGAAAAGATTCCAAGCAGTGCCTCAAAAGATTATGGTAAATCATTTACAGAGCTTGTAAAGATGTATGGATGGGAATTTCTATACAAAGTTGATCCATCAGTATTCGCACCAGCCGTAGTAACTGTAAATAATATTAAAACCGGTACTACTTATAGTGCAGGTTTCATAAATATTAATATGCTTAAAAGAATGCTTATTCCATAATTTCTATTCACTAGTATGATACATATTGTGGTAACACAAATAATACGTTACAAAATCACTATAGAACTTTACCTTCCAATCATCTGACTAATGATTATCGTGCTGTACCCCTATCATCATTAAGTTAGTTGAGTATACGTTCCTATGTTTTTTCAAGTAATATTCTTTCAAATCCTGTGTATACGTTCATCTTATTCTCTCTAACATGAGCTATTAATGTAATCCCATTTCTTTTAGCTATTTCTATAGCTCTCTCTGTAGGTGCTCCACGAAAGACCGCTATAGGTATACATATATTGGCTATACCTTCAATAAGTTCTGAAGCTGCTCTCGAAGACATTATGACTATAGATTTGCTAAAGTCTATACCTCTTTGGAATACCTTACCAACAACTTTATATAATGCGCAATGTCTTGATATATCTTCAACTAGATCTAAAATATATCCATCCAATGACGCTATAGCTGCAACATGAAAACATCCCGTTCTTTTAAATAAATTAGCTTTATTCATTACTTCCTTGAATAATCTATATACGCTCTGTGCGTCTATCTTATTCACATTTTTATTGTCTTTACAGATCATAACCTTTTTCAAAACACCATTTAACATTATATCTAAATTTTTAACAATAATCCTAGTCTCATCCACATATAAGCCATGAGTTAATGCGTAACCTAGACCAAGTTCTAAAAACATATAAGGAGATGTTGGAATAGAGACTGCAAGTCTGCCTTGGATATATATGTTGACAATAACTTCGTTAGCAATTTCGTCAATAATATCAACTACTATATTCTTATCTAGATCTATACGCTTAACATCAACATTGACAGAGATCTCATGTACCATAATTTAGGATCACTCGAGATTACTGATTTCAACCAACTGCTATTAAGTAGCTAAGCAAGTATAAGTTTTAGCTATAAATTTTATATACATAAGCATCAGAGAACATATACAATGTGGCTAGACTAACCATATCTATGTAAAAGTTTTATATATTTGTACAAATTAATTGTAGCTATAGGTAATAGTATGTCTTTGTCAGAAGAGTTTATCACTGCTATTGTTGAACTAAATGAAAGTAAAGCTCTTGATCTAGCAAAAAAGAGGCTTAGTGTTGAAGATCCTGTTAATATATTAAATGATTTAAAGAAGGCTGCCGAAGTTGTTGGAGAAAAATATGAAAGAGGAGAATATTTTGTAGCCGATTTAGTTATGGCTGGAGAAATTCTTAAAACAATTTCAGATATGGCGAGAGAAAAACTAAGAGAACTTGGGAAAAACAGAGAGACATTGGGAAAATTCGTTATAGGTACTGTTGAAGGAGATATCCATGATATTGGCAAAAACATTGTTATAACTATGGCTGAAGCTGCAGGATTTGAAGTAATTGATTTAGGTGTTGATGTATCGCCACAAAGATTTGTAGATGCCATTAGACAGTACAATCCAGATATTGTGGGGATGTCTTGTCTAATAACTGTAGGGATAGAATCGATGAAAAAAACTGTAGAGGCAATGAAGCAAGCAGGATTAAGAGATAAGGTGAAAATAATAATAGGAGGAGGAAGGGTAGATCAATACGCATGTCAGTATGTAGAAGCAGATGCTTGGACAAATGATGCTGCAACAGGAGTAAAAATAATGCTTAAATGGATAGAAGAAAAGAAGAAAGGTGTGTAACTATGACAAAAGAGCCTATTGATCTCTGGATAGAAAGACATGAAAAAGAATCTGATGTCGTTGCAAAAGAGAAATTCGATAGATTTCTGAAAGCCGTGGAACTTAAAGTTCCTGATAGAGTACCTGTAGCAGGTATTGGTGGAGATTTCCTATGCCAATACACAGGACTCACATGGTATGAACTATCATATGAATTAGAAAAAATCCCTTCTGCGGTCTTCAAATTTGTTCATGACTTTCCAAGTGATTGGGGCATAGTGTTTGCACCAATGATGCTTGAAGGATTCATCTTGGGATTAGCTTTTGCTGATTTCCCTGATTTCTCAAACACAATCAGATTTTTAACAGGCCCCATACATGATATTCTGAAAGATAAGTGGAGCCAATGGCCAGGTAGGGAAATTAAGGAAGATATGCATCCACAATTTCGTGGAGGGGAATTCATGCATCCTAATGAATATAAAAAGCTTATAGAGAATCCAATAGAGTTCATTCATAACACTATATTACCAAGAGTATGTCCCGGGTTAGGAACTCCAGGAACTCCTCAATGGAATGGAGCATGGATAAGGATAGGTATGACAATGCAGAGAATATCATCATTCCAAGCACAACTCTTTGCAGAATTAGGAAAAAGAGGTAATATAGGATTTCCATTAACTAACGCATATACACCTGCTGATATCATAGGTGATTTCCTTAGACATCCTACAGGAGCCATGTTAGATATGAGGAGATATCCAGAAGAATTCAAGATGGCGTGCGAGGTGCTAGTAGAGCCTATACTCAAGATTGCTACAGCTATTCCACCAATACCTCCACTAACAACATTCTTCATACCTCTCCATCTTAACGAAATGTTGCCACCAAAACTATACAATGAATTCTATTGGCCTTATTTAAAGAAAGTTATTGAAACTCTAGTTGGTAAGGGATACAAGGGATTTGTATTCTTTGAAGGGGATCATTTACCTCATGTTGATACTATACTAGAGCTTCCTAAGGGCTGGGGTATAGCATGGTTTGAAAGACCTAGAGACTTTATTAAGGTTTGGGAAAAACTTAAGGGACATACCACAGTAATGGGAGGAGTGCCCACATCACTTCTTGTTGGTGGAACTCCAGAGAAAATTGACGAATATATAAAGGATCTATTGAATAAAATAAAACCTGAAGGAGGTTTCATAATATCACCTGGAGTAAATGAATTACCTAAAGGTACACCTGTAGCTAATGTGAGAGCATATATTAATGCTGTCCTCAAGTATGGAGTATACTAAATCTTATAATAGTTTTTAATATTATTTTTTAAGATGCATACTATTAAAGAGTTATGTAATATCTTAAAATCTTGCTTATACTTGTTAAAAACATATTTGTTTCAGTCCACTATATTTAAATGTTGAATAAATAATTAAGAATAGATAAGATTGTTACAAATACTAAATAGCTACAAAATCCATTAATAGTTTTACGTAGTATGTTTTCTCTTTCCCTCATTTAAAATAAAGTATTATCTAATCTTTATATCTTTATGTTAATTTTCATGAATATTTAAATAAATGTATTCACATATAGTTTGGGTGAAGTATAATTAGGTGTAATAGATGTCCAATACATCTCAACAACAAAAATCCTCTTTACTGCCAGTAGTATTTCTAGCACTATCAGCTTTGCTTGCAGGTGCAGGTTTTGGAATATATGCACCACTATTTTTGGAATATATGCACCACTATTGGTAGTCCATGCATTGGAGTGGGGAGCTCCAGAAGCATGGGCAACAGCTATGGTTATGGCCCTTCCATCAATATTAGCTGTATTCCTATTATTGCCTATAGGTATAACAGCTGATAGGACAGGAAGAAGGAAGGAAATCATAGCTGTAGGTCTTGTACTTGGTATAGTATTTAATGCGTTACTTGGTGTGGCTAGAAGTTGGATTGAGCTGGCTATATACAGAACTATAAGCGGTATTGTATTCTCATTCACATCGTTATATATGGCTTTAGGTGCTCTTACAGCACCAGAAAAAATACGAGGTACAGTTCTAGGTATTCTAGGAGGATCTATGATGCTCGGTATGGGAGTCTCCCAAATATTTGCAGGAGCCCTTGCTACAGCATTAGGAGGATATCAACCTATATACTTCCTTGCAGCAGGATTAACAACTATAGCATTACTCTTACTATTGCCTGTCAAAGCTCCCAGGGTTCAGCTTCCAGCTATGAAAGGTTCAGATATTGCTACAGCTTTAAAAATGAGAGGAGTTTATTGGACATGTATAGCTATATGTATCTATCTAATAGGATGGAACTTAATGTATCCATCATTATCATTAGTACTTAATGTTATATATAAAGCACCGCCTGAGATTGCATCTATAGGTATGGGTGTAGCATCAATAATGCTTGGTATAGGTACATACGTATGGGGACCAGTAATAGATAGATTAGGAGGTAAGAAAACGCTTATAATAGCTATAATCGCTTCAGCTATTATCACATTTGTAATGTATCCTGCTTTAGGAAGTATGTGGGCTTACATAATATTATTCTGGTTAGTGACGCTTTTCGGAGTTGTAGGTGCACCTGGAACAAGTTATGTAGCTTCAAGAAGCGTTAAACCAGAACTAGTCTCTGTAGCAATAACGACCATATTTATATCTATCTCTATTGCATCAATAATAGGAGGATTTTTATCAGGAACGCTATTAGCATCAATAGGGCTTGAAGGAACAATACTTGTAGCAGCTACAATCGAACTCATAGGAGGTCTCCTGATGTTTGGACTACCTAAGATATAGAGTATGTAAATATTATTATAAAAGTGTTACATAGACTGATCCTACTTCAATTATTTTTATTATCCTTATTCTATGTAATGCGTATCACAAATGTTGGTATTTTGTAGAGATCGAGATGCATAAAATGTTTAGATATATGAAATATAGTTTTGAGTTAAATACACATGTGTTTGAATTACTAAACATCTACCTCAAGTTCACAGAATACTGTTCCCCCAACAGCCATGAACTTAAGAAATCCATTAATTAAGACTATAGATGTATGTTGTTTTTAATGAAATGAATGAAACTAATGATGTCAGCTCTAATGGAGCAAGGCCTTAAATTCAATAAACATAGAAGTAGAATATATGATACCAAAACATTATCTACAATAAATCTGAACCCTCTTTTTATTGCTGAATTCTATGATATAGGAAGAATCTACTGTACCAGAACTCATAGTAAAGATATAATATTGAGTTTATTACCTTAATCGTTAATATAGTTTCGATAGATACCTAAATATGGTGATAGATATTATAAAAGTAATACCTGTTCTAGATATAATGAATGGTTATGTTGTTCAAGCAATAGCAGGTGAGAGAGATAAATATGGACCACTAATCTACAGTATTGTATCTCGTTCTCCTGATCCTAGAGATGTTTTGAGAGGATTCAAGAATCTGGGATGTGATACAGTATATATAGCCGATATAGATGCTATAGTAGGCAAGGGTAAGAATGATTATGTTATAGAGATAGCTTTATCGCTAGGGCTTAAAGTATGGACCGATATTGGAAGAGAAGGTCTTACGAAAACTGATAGTGACGATATAAGGTATATAATTGGTACTGAGTATTTGGTGTATCCTGATGATCTCTATCTCCTAAAGAATAAATTTGTTAGTCTTGATATCAAACAAAACTATGTATTGTTTCAAAACACTAAACTAGATGTAGTTCATGCTGCTAAATTAGTTTGTGATAAAGGTGCTAAAATGATCCTGATTCTATTTCTTGATCGTGTGGGTACATCAAAAGGTATCAATTTAGAGGTGGTCAACATGGTTAAGAAAACTTGCAACAATATAGATGTAGCAGTAGGTGGAGGTTTAAGAAATGCAGAAGAGCTGTTGCTTTTAAAGAAATTTGGTGTGAATTATGCTCTAGTGGCTACAGCAATACATAAGGGTGTCATTGATCGATGTGAATACTAATTCAGATAATTCTCTTTACTAAAATATGGGGTATAACACAATGGATGTAATAGGTCTTGATATTGGTGGCGCAAATATCAAGGCTGTTAAGGTTAGCTATCATTTAGGAGATACACATGTTGTACATATTGTTAGAGAGTGCTTTCCGATATGGATTAAGGGTATTGATGGGCTTAGGAAGAAACTCAGAGAGATTAAGGATAGAATTTGTAGTAATTGCTTGAACTATTTTGTTGGTACATGTATGACTGCTGAGCTAAGCGATATATTTCCAACCAAAGATATTGGTGTTAAAAGTGTTGTTAATGTAGTTGAGGATGTTTTTAGTGATGCTATTAGAAGATTCTATGTAACTTATGATATGAATCTAGTAGATCTCAGTAAACTGTATAGTAATCCTTTATCTGTAGCTGCTGCTAACTGGGCTGCTAGCGCATGGCTATTAGAGAAGTTAATCGCTGTACAAGGCTATACAAACGCTTTCTTTATTGATATAGGTAGTACAACTACTACCATAATTCCTCTGGTTAATGGAAAGACCTTGGTTAGAGGTAAGACAGATCCTGAAAAACTTCTCTATGGTGAGCTTGTGTACATAGGTACACTTAGAACAGATGTATCATCAATAGTAGATAAGGTACCTTTCAAAGGCTTTTACATAAGTATATGTAGAGAAAAATTTGCTTTAGCTGGAGATGTTCAGCTTATTTTAGGATATATAGAGAGTTCAGACTATACTACAGAGACAGCTGATGGACGTGGAAAAACTCTAGATGAAGCCTTGGCTAGAATCTCACGCATTGTGTGTAGTGATATAGATGTGCTTAATCAGTATGAAATTAAGGAGATAGCTAGATATGTATATGAAGTACAAGTAAATAAAGTATTTAATGCAATCATTCAGATAAGGTCTTGGCTGGCCTCTATAGGTATAGATCTGGAGAACTTTGTAGCTATTGTTGCTGGAATAGGTAAGCATATCGCTACCGAAGCTTCAAGAAGAGCAGGTTTCAAGAAAATAATAGATATCGACAATATTCTTGGAAAACCTTTAGCCTCAGTTATACCAGCCTATGGCGCAGCCTTAATGGTGATAGAGGCTGTAAAGAAAAATGGATTTAGTGGTGCTTAAGGTAAGCGGGCATCTTATCAACCTTCCCAATAAAGTTAAAGATTTAATGAATGTTGTAGCAAAACTGAATAGTGAAAGAACTCGTATAGCTATTGTTCCTGGGGGAAGTATATTCTCTGACTTAGTTAAGGAGATTCAAGATAATACAGAAATAGATGATGATACAGCTCATTGGATGGCCATAAAGTCTATGGAGATATACGGACTATACCTAAAACACTTTAATACAAATTGTGTAGAAGCTTATACCATAGACGATGTTTATAAAGCTTTAAGCTTAAGACTTATACCAATAGTTATGCCATACCAAATACTTAAAACAAATGATGAACTTCCTCACACATGGGTCATTACGAGCGATTCCATATCTATATTTATAGCTAAACTCTTAAGAGCAAATATGGTGCTCTTGGGAAAGATGGTTAATGGTATAACTAATGAAAAAGGAGAGATAATGAAGATAATTAAGTCAGATGATATAAAACGACAAAATGTTTTCGATAGCTACACAATAAATTTGGTTAAAATGTATAAAATACCTTTAATCATATTCAATGTATTAAGACCAGAACTACTTTATAAAATTGTGAGTATGGAGGAAGATACATACACGATAGTGATGCCTTAACTATGAAATACTCTACGTTACGTACTGGATGTAGAGATACTCTTCTCCTTACTTATTTCTAAACTTTTAAGGAGTTCCTTAAATAGTTTAATCCGTTCTCTAGATATTCTATCAGTTCTCTTTCCCACACATACTGCTCCTCTTACACCAACAACATCAAATCCTAGTTTAGCACAGAGCGGAAGATGCTCCATATTTATTCCACCAGCTATGGCGGCTAAAAGACCTTGATTATGAGCAAATGTAACGAAGTTCCTAAGGTAATCAATAGTAAGTAAATTGAATGTATTAATACAATTCTTTCTAAACGTATCTATCATAACACCCTGAACCTTTGTTGCAATAGCTATATCTATCAATACAGTAGGTTCGATAAAACCTTCATAACGAAAGTCTGCATAACCTACAACTACAAGTTTTGGTCTAGATAATGAATCAATAGCCTCTGAGACACTCATTATAATGCGTTTAATTTCATCTACATCCTTTAGCGCTATGCCCAGCTTTAGATAATCTACATTCAACATCGAGGCAGAAAACGCTACATAACTAAGCTTCTTGCAGTATCCACTTATATCGCCTAAAGCCATACTCACCTCTTTACTAGAATAACTTTTCACGACATTCACAACATCTTTAAGTACAGCAAATTCGGGAAGCCCAAGACTACCAGTAGAAGGATCTTTAACATCTATAATATCTGCTCCACCTAAAATGGCATCTTCAACTTCGTTAGCATCTTTTATTGATACCAGTAATTTCATTGTTTTTCACTCAAGTTATTTATGTTTAAACCATTTAACTGGTTTTATATAGTCTTTTCCACCAGCTTCGTAAGTTCCTACAGTAATCTGATAATGCTTTTCACTAGTCTTTAGATCTATAACCTCTTCAAGTTTACCTCTAACAATCACATCTTCACCTGGTGCTGCTAAATCTATGTACAAACCTTCATAACTTACGACCTTAGATACCTTAATAGCTTCTTCATTACCTTCAATTACCTCAACATCATCTACATTGTATATTGCTGGCATGAATATTGAATCACTAGAGTCTACAACCTTTGCTTTTATTGTAGCAATACCCATAGGTCTATACCTCTTCTGTTCCCATTCTTCATTTACTTCATTCTCAAGTTTAACAGGATGAATAGAAAACTGTCGTCCCATGTATAGAGCTCTATTCCATTTAAACTTACCATACAGAAGTAATGCTTCATCAAGATTTAGTGGATGTATTTTGATGATATCTCTTGCCCACTCCATCAAGATATCGCCTTGTGGTAAAGAAAAGTTAGAAGACACCGCATTTGCATAAAGTCTAAGTAAAGCCTCCTTAACCCTATATGAGTTCTCTTTACCATAAACAACAATATCTATATCGGATATCGATGGATTATGAATATTCAGCAGAATAGAGCCTGTTATACCAAAGTATTTTAAAGATACTCCAGATTCCTCAGATAGCTTCGTAACGAGCTCTTTCGCCATTTGCTCCAAAGAATCCTTAGGCTCATTAAGAATCTCATTTAGTCTCTCTTCAGGTCTATAGTGTTTTTTTATCCATCTTTTTTCAACTTCTATAAGTTCTATGTTTCTA
The DNA here is from genome assembly GCA_038821645.1 of Ignisphaera sp. GTDB lineage: Archaea > Thermoproteota > Thermoprotei_A > Sulfolobales > Ignisphaeraceae > Ignisphaera. Next base: position 45,808 of record JAWBDT010000012.1, read on the forward strand.
TATTCATCATAAACAACATAATGTGGATAATTTCGCTTCAGATACTCAATAACACTCTGTACACCAATAGCACTATAGAAAGGTAGTACACGACCATACATAACACCATCTCTAGACCATTTAACTCTTATACTAGATTCTGCATAAGGTACATACTTAAGGTAGGCTACAACACTATTCTTAGGATGAACATTACCTATAACACAGAATATCATTCCTTCAATAGTTTCTATGAAGTCTCTATCTCTAAATCCTCTTTCCAAGAGTCTCACATACATCTCATTATCGTATTTCACGATTAAAACTTTATCTGTATTAATCAAGGATCAGGTCTTTGAATAGAACATTACGGTACTTCATAAACTAGTTTATAAAATTGTGAGCTGAATTATTTCCAGAGTCTGGGACAATATGTATGAATATAGGTATAATCACTAGAAACCCCTCAAGTTGGAGTTCATCACAATTGATAAAAGCATTTCATACACTTGGACATAGTGTTACAACGTTTAGATTTAACGATATTATTGCATTTATAGATTCAGATAAATTGAAGCTTATAGTTAATGATGAAGATATACTAAAGACTTTTTCAGCTATAGTTGTTAGACCCTTTGGTCGTGTGAGTCTTGATCAAGCTATATTTAGAATAGATCTTCTGTACTCTATACAAGATAATGGAATACCGGTATTTAATAAGCCTTCAGCTATAGAGAAATGTGTTGATAAGTTCAGATCTCTGTATATATTAAAAATGAACGGCTTGCCAGTACCTCGGACTATAGTTACAGAGAGATCCTCTCTTGCCTTAAGATCTCTATACATGTTGAGTAGTAGTGATGTTGTTGTAAAACCTATGTTTGGTTCTAGAGGTCATGGAAGTACTAAGATCTGTATTAGAGATTGTGATATTCTGTGGGAAGTAGTACGATCGATGACCTTTGTAAGGCGTACAGCATATATTCAAGAGTTTATACCTCATAAAGGAGTTGATATAAGAGCTTTTGTATTAGGCGATAGAGTTTTAGCTGCTATGTATAGATATGCCTATCCTGGGCAATGGAAAACAAATATTGCTAGAGGAGGAAAGCCATTGAGAATAGATAGACTTGATCCATACATAGAGGATGTGGTTTTAAAAGCTGCAAAGATTCTAGAGTGTGATATAGCTGGAGTAGATGTAGTTTCATTACGAGATTCTATATATATACTAGAGGTCAATAGCCAACCAGGTTGGAAAGGACTACAAGAAGTTCATTCAGAGCTTAACATAGCTGAAGAAATTGCGAAGTACATAATCAACAAAGTAAGAAAATAATGTAGTTTACTCTATATATTTAATAACGAAATAAATCAAGGTTTCGCTATGAAACTTATTGATTTGCAGGGAATTTTAATGACGACAGAATTTGATAGATGGTTTCCACAGTGACTAAGTATAGAATTATTCTAAGAATACTTAGAAGACCATTTAAGTATTGGTATCCTGGAGCTAATTTTATTAACGAAATAATTGATAGATACAGAAATCATATAGAAAATGGAGATATCCTTGTCATATCTGAAAAAGCGTTGTCTATTGCTCTAGGCAATATATATGATGAAGAGATAATACATGTAGACATAATTACCAAACTATTCACGTTTATGACTGTAAAAATCCTCTGGACAAAGTTATTAAGATCTCTTCTTAAATCTCAAGATATATTATCGATTCTCAATAACACATCAATAAAAGTGCTTGGAGCTCATAAAAAGTTGGCGCTACGTTACGGAGGTCTTAAGCATTTCTTGAAACCAGTATCTGAAGCTGGTATAGATACTACTAATTTGCCTTACAGTTATGTGTCGTTGCCATTACTGAATATAGATCATGTTCTTAATAAGATACAGATTGAAATATATAGAAATCTAAAGAAATATGTGAATATCCTCGTTATAGATACAGATAAAACATATCGAATGAAATATTTAAAGAATGTTGTCTTTGCAACTAGATTCTCTACCATAAAAGGTGTCATAGATTTAGGCTTCGTTAGCTACATTCTTGGTAAGAAATTTAGAAATCTGTTTGTTGCTTACCCTACACCTATAGCATATAAAGGAATTAGACTTGGTCTACATTTAATTCTCTATATAGCTAAATTTGTCGAAAAATTTATGGGCCATGGACTTGGTAGAACTGCTGTAGAGATGCTCATGAATCTCAATAAGAGAGACTTTAAAGATATTAAATGGATCGATATGAATAAGGTTAAGCATTATCCAGTAATTCTGGTAAAGTTGAAGATTATTCATAAATCTTTTAATTAATTTCGTTACTCACTATCGTTATGTTGTATGCTAGGTTTCTCACCCAATCTCCATACTGTTTAAGTAAAATATTTAATACATCTTTAAATTCCGCTACCCTCCCTATAGTTATTAGTTTATCTAAACATAGATCAAAATTTGGGGAACTTGAATCCAAACAGTTTCTCTCAATATGATCTACGTTTTTAATGACGTATGCATAACCTTGAACCAAATTACCAAGATATCGTTCTTTGCCGGGTAACTTGTACCCTATAAGTATCTTCCCTAAATCTGGATAAAGTTCAGATATCGCTACTCCAGCTGTTGTAAATCTCGGATTAACCTCAATAACATACATGTCCTCATCATTCCATACAACATCAATCCCTATGTACCCTTTCAATCCACTCAAACATTTCACTATTTTCTCTACAACATTTCTTGCTACCTGAACATAATCTTTATTTCTTAAAGGTAATACATTACCATTATACACAATTCTATTATTTAATACAGAAATAAGTTGAAGATTGAGGCTATAAAGATAGATTTCACTATTATACACAACCATCGAGATACTTCCGTGAATACCTTCAACATACTCTTGAACAACTACATATCCTTTAGGATCACACTTAGTAATCTTACGAATAGACTCAGCAAAACTATCTTTATCTCTAGCAATATATACACATTCTGCACCAGCTGACATTGAAGGCTTTACAACAACAGGAAAGGAAACTTCGTCAAGACTTATTTTCTCAGAAGAGCTATATGCGGAAAGTGTTAGAGGTGTTTTCAAACCACATTTACGTAACATTAATGTAGCTTCATATTTATCAGATAAAATTTTCGTTAAGTCATAAGAAGGACCCAAAAACTTATCTCTAAGAATCTCTACTATAGTTATCATCTCATGTGGAGGCGCTATTGCTATAGCATAATCTACATCTTTTCTGAGTTCTTCTAAAACATTGATGTAGTTACCTTCTATAATAACCACGTCATCTACCTTAATATCCCTACCAAGCATATTATGGATTTGACTAGAAAGTGTAATTATTACATCAACACCAGCATGTTTTAATACCTTGATAAGCGATCTAGTCATGGCATAGGCTTCAGCAAGAAGAGAGATATAGGAATAGTTATTCAGACCGTATGTACTTACAACATATTCCGTAAGAAGTATCTTGACCATAAATACTCACTAAATGATCTCAATAATGCTTAACTCATATATTCTTCTTAAACTTTTTAACTTACTTAGTATCTATAGAGAATGAGCTGGTGCTAGATATGTGTGAATCTAAGATTTATATAAAAGAAGGTGAACATTATGAACTCATTATAGAGAATGTCGTATCCCTTACGCCTAAGGAAGGAGGCTTCATAGTCATTGACATATCAGGCAAGAGGTATGAACTAGATAATGTTTCTATAGATTACATCGATTTCTTGAACCATAAAGTTATTCTAAAGAAGAATAAATAATGGTACTACTATCCAGGTTTACAGCAGATGAAAATAGCTGTTGTAGGAAAAGGTGGTGTAGGAAAAACAACAATAGCTGCAGGTCTTGCAAGATTTATAGGTAGAGAAGGTTACAATGTTATAGCTATTGATGCAGATCCAAGTCTAAACCTAGCCGTATCTGTAGGTATTCCACATGATATAGCCGAAAAAGCACCTATACTATTTAATGAAGAAGAATTCATACGTTCTCGAACAATTCTATCTAATAATATCTATATAATGAATCCAAAAGTTGATGATGTAGTAGAGAAATTTGGTATCAAAGGTCCGGATAATGTAACTGTAATAAAATTTGGTGAAGTCAAGAAAGCAGGATCTAGATGCCTCTGCCCTGAATACGCATTCTTAAGAGCTCTTCTATCCCATCTAATTTTAGGTAGAAAAGACGTAGTTATTCTCGATATGGTTGCAGGATTAGAACCCTTGAGTAGAGGAACTATAAAGAACATAGACTTGATGTTATGTGTTGTAGAGCCTTCCATAAAAGCTATTGATGTTGCTCTAAAGATGGAAAAATTTGCTAACGAAGTAGGTGTTAAAAAAATTGAAATTGTTGCGAACAAAATTAAGAAAGAGGAAGATATTATAAACATTGAGAAGAACTTACAAAAGAAGTTGTTCCACTATATACCATATGACGAATCTGTGATTGAAGCTGACGCCTGTGGAATCTCCTTAATAGATTTTAAGCCATCATCACCTGCTGTTAGAGCATTAGAACAGTTAAAGAAGAAAATACTAATGTATCTTGGCAAAAATCTATATAGAGATGTGACTTAAATAAAATTACAAACCTAATATCTACTTTGTATGCATTACGTATATTTAACTATATTAACTTGTTAAGACATATACTACATAATTAAGGTAAGATTGATTATGTGATAAAGTATGAGTATTCCTTATAGAAATTTTCGGTTAAAGATTGATGAAATTACAACACCCGCAGGAAATATAAAGGGGCTTGATATCAGTATAGGATATATTATTGAAGAATGGGAAGAACCACCCGGACCTACACCCTTTCCTTCAATAGCGACCTTAAGATTTTGGGATCATAAACTATTAAATAGATATAAACCTCTCTATCTTCCATATTGTGATTTGTGTTGCCTCTGTACTTATGGAAGATGTGATCTATCTAGAGATAAGAGGGGATCTTGTGGATTAAATTTATCTGAACAACAGTCGAGATTAGTAACACTTGTATGTGCTATTGGTGCTTCAACACATGCAAGTCATGCTAGAGAGCTTCTTGAGAAAATTAAATCTAAATACGGTGATAACATGCCTATTGACTTAGGTGGTGAAGTTTATGTTGAAATGCCTATAACTAGGTTAGTAACAGGTGTTAGGCCTAGAACTATTAAAGATCTCGAAATAGTCTTAGATTATATTGAGAGACAGATAGTGCAAACATTAGCAAGTGTTCATACTGGTCAAGAAGGGAGTTGGATTGATTATGAATCTAAAGTACTTCATTTAGGAATGCTAGATCATGTTGCTTTAGAAGTTGCTGATGTTATTCAGATAATTTCGTTGGATATGCCTAAAGCTGATCCTAATGCTCCTCTTGTTGATTTAGGTATAGGCTCAATAGCTATAACGAAGCCTGTAATTTTGGTTATAGGACATAATGTTCTACCTTCAGCAGCTATAGTTGACTACTTAGAGGCTATGGGTATAAGAGATAAAGTAGAGGTGTGTGGATTATGTTGTACAGCTCATGACATAACTAGATATGAAAAGAGACGTGCAAAAATTGTAGGCCCTATATCATGGCAACTGAGGTTTATTAGAACAGGGATACCAGATGTTGTTGTAATTGATGAACAGTGTATATACACGAATATTCTTGAAGAGATCAAAAAGATAGGTGCTATCCTAATAGCTACAACAGATAAAGCTATGAGAGGTCTTCCTGATAGAACTTATGCTGATCCTGACTCTGTTGTTGATGAACTTGTAAATGGAAAAATTCCTGGTGCTGTAATCCTTGATGAAGAGAAGGTAGCTCAAATAGCGGTTAAGACTGCCTTGAAGATAGCTCCTATGAGAGCTAAGTATAAATGGAGTTTATTGAATGAAAAAGAGATTGTTGAATATGCTAAGAAATGTTCTATGTGTAGAAATTGTGAAAGAAACTGTCCACAGAACCTTCAAATATCATCAGCTATGGTATTAGCATCCAAGGGAGATATAACAAAATTATCATCTCTATACACTCTATGTCTTGCTTGTAGGAGATGTGAATATGAGTGTCCCAGAGAAATACCTATTCTGTCACTTATTCTGGCATCAACAAAAGAGATTGCAAATGAAAGATATAGATGTAGAGTTGGTAGAGGACCTATACAAGATACAGAAATAAGAGCTGTTGGTAGAGACATTGTTTTAGGTACAATACCAGGTGTTGTAGCTTTTGTTGGATGTGCCAATTGGTCTGAAGGTGCTCAAGATGTTGCACTAATGGCTAGAGAATTCGCATCTAGAAGATACATTGTTGTTGCCTCTGGTTGTTCAGCAATGGCTATAGCTATGTATAAAAACGATGAAGGTAGAACACCATATGAAGAATTTTCAGGTGTTTTTGAGGCTGGAGGTATTGTTAATGTTGGTTCATGTGTAGCAAATTCCCACATAGCTGGAGCGGTCATAAAGATTGCCAACATATTTGCGAAATTGCCCTTACGAGCAAACTATATTGAAATAGCTGACTATATACTGAATAGAGTTGGTGCAGTGGGCATTGCATGGGGTGCTATGAGCCAAAAAGCGGCTGCTATAGCGGCAGGATTTTGGCGTCTAGGTGTACCCGTAATTGTGGGACCTCATGGATTAAAATACCGAAGAATGCTTTTAGGTGATGATAATGAAGATAGTTGGTATGTCTATGATGCTATCACTGGTGAGAAAGTCTATGGAGGACCAGCACCACAACATCTATTCTATGCAGCTGAAACATTTGAGGAAGCCATGATAATGGTACCTAAACTATGCATAAGGCCTGCCGACACTCCACAAGGTAGGGCTATAAAGTTGACTAATTATATATCTCTATACAAACAATTCTATGGAGTTAATAAGCTACCAAAAGACATACACATGTTCATAAGAACAGAGGCCGATATACCTATAACCTATAGAGATGAAGTATTGACATATCTTAAAGAAGTTGGTTGGAAAGAAAAACCTGTTACTGCAAATCCGACACTTGTTGAAGATATTATAGAGAAGTATAGATTAAGAAAGGAAGGCGCAAAACTATAGGTGGGGCTTATGGCTCTTGAGTATTGGTTGAAAGGAGATATACCTCCAGGACCCATAAGAGCTACTGTTCTTACAGACATTGGCAAGGTTGTCGATATTATTAAGAGGTCTAGACATTCTGCAGTTATGTTTATTGGATCAAATATAAGAACCATTGAGAAAATACTTAATGCGGATATCGTTAAAATAATAACAGAAACATCAAAAATTACTGGTATTCCAATAATAACATCAGATGCCTTAGTTGTCCGTAGACTTGATGAAGCAGGTTTTACTAACTATAAAATAGCGTTTCCTCTAGAATTAGTACAAAAGTTGTCTCGAAGAGAATTTAATTATCAATTAGTTGTATTGATTGGAACTAGATACACATATGGATGGTTATTACTCAACCATCTGAAACATTATAGAGCAGATATACAAACACTATCCATTGATCCATATGCTCAACCAAATGCTACATGGACCCTGCCATCATTACCGCTTCAACTATGGTTTAAGAACTTGTTGCAGATGATAGAAATACTTAGATCTTCAACAACGTAGATTTTACATAACTATATGTAGGTAACAACAATGAATATTGAAATTCGTGAATTAAAAATTATTGATAGAATAGAATTGCCAAAAGATGTACCAATAAAGTTATATAGAGTTCCTCCACCGCCACCAAAAGGTGTATTCACAGACATTCCTGTCGATGTAGGTCCTCAGTATGAGGGTCAGAGAGTTAGGGCAAATGATATGTACGTAGAACTTGGAGGTCCTAAAGTTCCACATAAGTTTGAGTTATTTCTTGTTAGAAAGATTGATGAAATAAATGATGGAGAAATAGTCATTATGGGTCCTGATCTAAACGAAATGGTTGAAGGAGGAAGGTATCCTTATGCTGTTATAATAGAGGCATCGGGTAAAGGACTTGAGCCAGAGGGGGAAGGAGTTCTAGAGAGACGTATACATGAATTTAGCAATTATATACAGGGATACATGCACTTAAATCAAAGATATGATATTTGGCTTAGGGTTAGCAAGAAATCTTACCAAAAAGGATTGAACTCTTTTAGATACATAGGTACGACTCTCTATAGATTATTTAAATCAGCATTCCCTATAATAGATAAAATGAGGTTAATATTTGTAACTGATGCCAAGGTTGTTGAATTACTTCATCCACAAGCGCTTAAAGTATATGAAGAGAGAGATAGAAGAGCTCTTGGACTAAAAGATGAAGATGTGGATACGTTTTATGCCTGTAAATTATGTCAATCTTTTGCACCAACACATGCATGCATAATTACACCTGAAAGACCATCAGCTTGTGGAGCTATCTCATGGCTAGATGCTAGAGTTGCTGCTCAAATAGATCCTAAAGGACCTATTCAACCTGTTGCCAAAGGTAAGTTACTAGATCCTATCGCTGGTGAGTATGAAGGTGTAAATGAAGCTATAAAGAAGTTATCAAATGGCACCATACAAAGAATCCGACTCTACTCTCTATTTGAGGCGCCACCTACAATCTGTGGATGTTTCGAAATAGCTACATTCTATATTCCAGAACTAGATGCGGTGGGGCTTGTACATAGAGGTTTTAATGGTGTAACACCTATCGGTTTAAGGTTCAACCAGATAGCTGATGCTGTTGGTGGTGGTAAGCAGGTACCTGGTTTCCAAGGCATAGGCATGCTCTATCTAAAGAGTAAGAAGCTGTTTCAAGCTGATGGCGGATGGACAAGAATAGTTTGGATGCCTCTAGAACTAAAAGAAAAAGTTTTAGATGCTATACCCATAGAGCTCAGAGATAAGATAGCAACAGAAAAAGATGCTAATAGCATTGATGAACTAAAGAAATTCTTGCTGGAGAAAGCCCATCCAATAATGAAGAAGATAATTAAAACCGAAGAAAAGAAAATTGAAGAAGTTCCTAAAAAGATTGAGGAAAAAGTAGAAACAAAGGTAGCAGAACATGGTGTTACATCGGTTACTTTACCCCAACCTCAGGTAGTTGCTCCAGCTACATCAACAGTACAGACAATAACTGTACCTGCACCAGGAGGTATAACGGTTTCAGTCACAATACCTATGTCCTCGGTAGAATCTAAAGGACCAAAAATGACTGTTAACCTTAGAGGTGTACGAATTAGAATTGAAAAAGTTGTTATAAAGAGGGAGGGAGTGGAACACAAATGAGTAACAATACAAAGATATCTAAGAACGAGGATAATGATAAAGTTAGAAATCAGGCAGAAATCATAGGTTTATTAACAAAAATTGTAGAGGCACTTGAGAAAGGAATTGTGGAACTCTACAATGTTGAGCTACAATTTGATGAAATTACACTTCAAATACCAGAAACATCACTAAAGACACTCCCAATACCTATAGCACTTATACCTCAGAAGGTATTAGAATCATCCAAACCAGAGGTACAAGGTGCTGTTGCTGTAGCTAAGGTTACTGAAACCATTGGTAGAAAAATTCTTGAGATAGTACGTGTTCCTTTTGAAGAGCCTAAACCAAAATTCAGTGGAAAAGTTTTAGAAGTGAAGATAGGTGCCACAAAAAATGAAGGAGGTACTAGAGATAATGTTATAGTTCTAGGTGGTCATGAAGTACCTCCTTACTTCTATTTACGAGGATATAAACCTCCACATATGTCGGCTTTTGGTGGAGACATATTTGATATGAGGATAAGTTTACCTAAAGCTGTTAAGCAAGTATTTGGTGACACTCTTGACAATCCTATGGAATGGGCTAGGGTATGGGTAAAGAAATTTGGTGCTGAAGCAATAGATGTACACCTAATTAGTACAGATCCTACAGTAAAGGATGTATCTCCAGAGATTAGTGCAAAGGTTTTAGAAGAGATTCTTCAAACAGTTAAGGTGCCTATTGTTGTTGGTGGAAGTGGCAATCCTGAGAAAGACATCATGGTTTTCAATAAAATAGTTGAAATATTTCCTAACGAGGGCTTGGTTTTAAATAGTCTAAATCTCGACATGGATCTAGAAAAAGTATGCCCAAATATAGCTAAAACAAATGCTGTAGTGATAAATTTCTCACCGATGAGTGTTGAAAAAGCTGAAGAAATAAACAGAAAAGTTTATACATGGATTCCAAGAAACAGAATAATTCTTGATCTTAATATAGGTGGTATAGGTTATGGTACAGAGTATGGATTCACAACAATGGAAAGAGCTCGCCTAGCTGCACTTATAGGTAACGAACTTCTG
>JAWBDT010000013.1:0-55611 GCA_038821645.1 Ignisphaera sp.
TTTCTCAAACTTCTCATATAAAACAGATAGATAATTCTGTATTTAGACTTTGATTAGATCCAAGACTAAATACCGTTAAACCAATGATTCCAAGAAAACCCAAGTGATTCAATAAGATTCTCTAGATTCTGTTCAAAACCTTTAAAGGTCTACCTCTATTCAATTTACATAGCTTTAGTTTATGATTAATACTTAATCTTGTTATCTCACCTAGAGCAGATACACTAACACATAACCCAATACCTAGACTAGGGTGACTGAAAATTAATATAGTATTCATTTGTTTAGATAGTTGAAATCTCTAGAACAGATCTCGATAATAGAGTTTGAGAGGAGAAGTTGTTGAAGAAATGTATTCAAGGTTAATAACTATGCTGTTCATCTATAGCGGTAGTGGTTGTCTATGTCCATCATCTAGGTTATTTTAGTTTCTTAGGTTTTCTGATACAGAAATAACCAGAAGACCAAGAATTGAACAATCTATGTATAGTCTATATAGTTTTTTGCAATAGGTTACGATATATACTGAGTCTTCTAACCGTCTTAGATATTCATTAATATCTGCTACATCAATTATGTTGATTAAAGGTTAAGATTTTGCAGAAAATGTATTGTGAGTGTATTGGGTGGTGATATGGGTGGAATTTTTGGTATTGTTTCTCGTGATAAACGTAATATTGTTGATATAGTTGTTCGTGGGGTCAAGGTGCTTGAGTATAGAGGTTTTGATGGTAGTGGTCTAGCTGTACTAGTTGATGGAGATATCAAGATATTTAAAGATGCTGTAAAAATCGATATACTGAAGGAGAGGTATAGACTTAATGAAATCTCTAGTTGGATTGCTTTAGGACATACTAGATATGCTACCCATGGAAAACCGCATAAAGAGAATACTCAGCCTCATAGCGATTGCTATAACCATATAGCAGTTGTTGGAGATGGTGCTATTGCAAATTATGAGAAACTGAGGGACGAGGCTATATTTAGAGAACATAGAGTTGTTTCACGTTGTGATTTCGAGATTGTTGCTCATCTAATTGAGGATGAGCTTAAGAAAGTTTCTAGTTTCTTAGATGCATTGATTAATGTGGTGAAAAAGGTCTCAGGCTTCAATAGTTTTGCTGTTCTATATCCTAAATGCAACTGTATTGCTGTATATACATCATTAGCACCAATATTTTTAGGAGCATCAAGTAACTTATTTGCGGTATCCTCTGGCAAAGGCGCTCTATATGGTGTAGTAGATTCGTATACTGTTCTAGAGAGAAATGAGGTAGCGATAATTACTGAAGAATGTATTGAGATTTATAATGCTCTAGATGCTAGAAGAATACAGAAAGACTTTAGAAAACTTGATATAGATCCCAACTATATTGATAAAGACGGATATCCTCATCACATGCTTAGAGAAATATATGAAATACCTTACTCTATATCTAGAACAGTATCATCTGTACAGGAGAAGTATCTAACACTTGCAGCAAGACTTATTTCAGATGCTAAAAACCTCTTCATTATAGGTAATGGAACAAGCCTTCACGCAGGTCTAGTCGCCTCCTACTATTTCTCTGAACTTGCTGACATAAACTCAATTGTTGTAAGTGCAGCAGAATTCCCGTTATACTATGTAGATAATGTTTCTCCAGGTACTGTAGTTGTAGCTATTTCGCAATCGGGTGAAACAAGAGATGTTATACAGTCTGTTTATGAAGCTAAGATCAGAGGCGCAACTATTGTGGGTATAACGAATCATATAGGCTCTAGACTAGCCAATCTATCTAACCTCTATCTACCTGTAGCAGCAGGACCTGAAATCGCTATTCCTGCTACAAAAACCTTCACATCAACACTAGCTCTTCTCTATATGCTATCACTAAAAGCCTCAAGCTATATAGGGAAGATGACTGAATCTGAATATAGAGAACGTATAGATGGATTAAGATCTTTTAGCGAAATGCTGATGAATCATATGCATAGAATAGATGTAGAATCATCAAATGCAGCTAAATATATAGTTGACTGTAGAAGTGGGTACATCACATCAAGAGGCATAACCTATCCAATAGCTCTAGAAGGAGCCTTAAAGTTTAAGGAAACAGCATATATCCATGCTGAAGGTGTAGAAACTGGCGAATTTAGACATGGTCCTCAGTCACTGATAGAGAGAGACATATTTACAATATTTCTTGTACCAGTTGAGAAATCAGCTATACCCTCTACCTATGAGCTTATCCAGCTTGCTCTCAATAGAGGTGCTAAAACAATTGTTATAGGATTCAATATAGAACAACAGCTAGACAACATTCAGAAAGGTATCGTGATCCAGGTACCATATTCTGAAAGACATCTAGCACCTATAGTTATGACACTACCGCTTCAGTTCATGGCATATAGATTAGGTGTATTATTGGAAAGACCTATAGATACACCAAGATATTTATCAAAGACTGTAGCTCACTAGAAATACAAACCATTTTAAATCTATATTTTCTGGAATTCCACAACTTTACCAAGACTCTGAGACTTAGAATCAATAGCTGGTTCTACTACCGAGGGCTATTCTTCAGAAGGTGCAATATCTAGAGACAATCACATATAATGTTTCAATAGAAAGAGGAATTTAAATGCTTAGCTATATACTATATAGGATAACTGGTTAAAGCTCTATAACAAGCTCTATCTACTGTATCATTAGTGGAAGGATCTTGTGTATTGTAGAGTAGATAATGTAATGCTTAGTTTATTTATCTAGTACTTTCTCGCCTTCGATATAGACTTTTCTAATCCTATAGTTTTCATCTATAGCCACTATATCGGCTAGATACCCTATCTCTATCTTACCTACCTTAAGCTTTGATTCTAGATCTAAGCTTTTAACTGGTATTGTGCTACTCATTTTAGCTACATCTACTATGTTAAAGCCTAGATCTAGAAGATTTCTAAAAGCTTTATCCATGGTCAGTACGCTTCCAGCTAACACATCTCTGTCAAATAACTTAGCTACTCCTTGTTCAACACGTATCCTTAGATCCCCAAGACTATACTCACCATCGCTTAATCCTGTAGCTGCTATAGCATCTGTTATCAATACTATTCTATCTGTACCTGCATACTTTACTACATGTCTAATTATAGCTGGATGGAGGTGTACATAATCAGCTATAATTTCTAGATATACTGAAGGATTCTCGATTAGAGCTAAAGCTATACCTGGGTCTCTGTGATGAAACTTCTTCATACCGTTGAATAGATGTGTAGCCTTGGTTACACCACTCTCTATAGCCTTGACCCCTTCTTCATAAGAAGCATTTGTATGACCAGCACTAACAACTATACCGATCTGTTTTACATAACGGATAAAGTTGATACAGTTCTCAATCTCTGGAGCTACTGTGACTTGGATCACACTATTGTTAGAAGCTTCAACAAGTTCTCTAAGTTCTTGAATACTTGGCCTCCTGATGTATCTAGGGTTATGTGCTCCAGCCATTTCCTTATTGATGTAGGGACCTTCTAGATGGAGACCAAGGATTCTAGCACCATGTACTGGTCTCCACATAGCTTTAGCGTTATGTATAGCTTTACATACAGCTAGAAGAGTATCGTGAGGTGCAGAAACAGTTGTTGGAGTAAAAGAGGTTACACCGTATTTGACAAGTCTATGCCCAATCTCTAGAAGAGCTTCAGGTTCTGAATTCCATGTTACATCAATTCCTTCAACTCCATGTATATGTGTATCAATAAATCCTGGTAAAACAGTATAACCATCTAAATCCTCACTCTCGATGTTTGGATATGGTGGAGATCCTCTACCTATATCTATGATTCTGCCTCTATCTATCACTACATATCCATTATCAATAACTCCACATTCTCTAACTATTTTAGTATTCCTCAACACATACATATACGCAACACTATATCTATATCGTTTTAACCGGTTTACAGTCAATCTATACTTCTAGACTCATTATCAAGTAATGCTTTATCCGCGTAATACCGGGGACTTGGGTATAGAAGAACAAGTGTGTAGTCCAGGTTACCACAGAGTATCTATGGCCAGCAAGCTTCATTTCGCTTAACGCTCTAAACAGCAAGACACTACCGATACCTAAACCCCTAAACTTTCCATCAACACCTATAGGCCCAAACTCGTTCCTCCCCATTCTGTTATATACAGCAAAACCTATGAACTCGTTATTTGTTTCAGCCAACAATATTGATGGAGGATTATTCCTAAATGCGTAAAGAGTCTCTACACCCCAAAACGGGTTACCAAAAGCCTCCTTAACCCATTTAACTATAGCCTCTTCATCAGATTCGCTACCTCTTCTAATCGTTATCCCCTTACTTCTTATAGCCTCTTCTATCTTCATGATTCTTCGTGGGTAATAGAATTGCGTGAGATCAACTTCATAATTCACATTTTCTGAGATCTTCTTAAAGCCTAGTTCTTCGAAGAATTCTATATAGTCTTCATACAGCACGTTTACTCCAGGCATGAAATAGAATGGTGCATAAGCATATAGAATCACCTTCTTCTTGCCTAAGCCATCTAGTGAATTCAGGAAGAACTTCATAAGATCTAGCTGTATATTCTTCAATAGGTCTCTATCTAGATCAGGATCTACAGCAAAATCTTTAACCCATATAGTGTCTCTAGAATTCTCTACAGCCTCTATAGGCTCCTTCGATATATCTACTCCTACCAGAAACCCTAGAACATGGCCCTTACCATCTATAGCTACATATATTAGATCTTCTCTAGCATTAGGATCTTTAGTCACAAAATTTAGGAAAGGGTATGTATCTACAGTATCGTAGGTGAATGCTTTATTATGAATTCTACACATCTCTAGAAAAATATTCTTATCTCTCAGCTCCAGATACGTAGATATCCTATAGTACATATACTCGAAACCCTTTAGAGAACTATGTTCAGCAAAATTAAAATAGTTATTTTATCACTATAGATACGGTTTTAGTTTAGATCGAAGATAGGGTACCTAATTATTGTAGCTTTATATGGTGAGTGTAGAGATTGAATAGAGGTAGACCAATTCTAGTCCCTGAACCTAAGAAGATTAGATTTAGCGGTAGATGGTATAATTTCAATGGATTTACGAATATGTCTAGTTTCCTGATGAAGGAGTTTGGTGTTTCTTTAGGTAGATGGGAGATAATTAGAGAAGGAGTTGATGTAGATAAAGTCTATATAGTTGTTGAAGAGAATAGGGTTAGATTCTATGGTGATGAGAGAATAGCTTATGCAACAATACTTCAGCTTGTTAAACAGTATAGAGATAGGTTACCTGAGGTAGAGATCGAGGAGAAGATGAGCTTCAGGTTCAGAGGTTTTCATCTCGATGTTGCTAGAGGAGGTGTTCCTACTGTAGAGACTTTAAAGAAAATACTTAGGTTGCTTTTCTTATTGAAGTACAATTATTTTGCACTATACCTAGAAGATCTGTTTCCTTGGAACAAGTATCCAGATATAGGTGTTCTGAGGGGGAGGTATACTGAAGATGAGCTTAGAGAAGTAGTAGAATATGGTCTCAAACTCGGTATAGAAGTGTTTCCCTCTCTAGAACTCTGTGGACATATGGAGAACATATTATTGTTACCTTCATACAGTATGCTTAGTGAGTGGTGGCACCCTAGAGAAGGGGTGATAAATGTTATCGATAATAGAGCTAGAGAGTTTGTTCACAATCTTCTTGAAGAAGTTCTGAACTTTTTCCCAGGAAGGTATATACATATCGGTGGTGATGAGGTATGGGCTTTAGGTAGAGGAAGATCTCTAGATGTAACAAGAGAGTTCAGAGGGCCACAGCTATATGAGGAATACTATAGAGAGCTAATCAATATAGTTAGATCAAAAGGCAAGATTCCTATGATATGGGGAGACATGATAATGTCTGCTTACATGAGGGAGGATGAAGCTAGATACTGGAGAAAACTCATAGAGAGCAGTATTTGGAGAGACACAATAATCGTTAACTGGGACTATGGTGTTAATCCCAAGAACTATTTTGTGGAGAAGATAAGAATCCTCAGCACAAGAGGATTAAAACAAATAGTGGCTCCAGGTCTCTGGAACTGGAATAGATTCTATCCAGACTTTATAACAGCATTAAGCAACATAGAGAGTTTCTTATCAGCAGCTAGAGAAGAAGGTGTAGAAGGTTTTCTAATTACTGCATGGGGAGACGATGGAGCAGAATGTCTCTTCTCTTTTCTAGAACCTCTACTACTAGCATCAATCGAGATAGCAGAAGGTACTGGTGAATGGGAAGATAAGTGGGTATCACTAATAGGTGAAGATCCCAAGGTACTCAATGTTAGAAAGATATTCGGTAAAGTTTCTACAGTAGTCCATAGATGGAGAGAGTATTGGGGTATATGGCTTCCAAAACATGTGCTATTCAAAACCGATATACTTAAGCTTGTAAAGTACTATAGTAGAGAAGATATAGAAAAACTAGTGCCCCAGCTCGAGGAAGCTATAAATATGTCGAAAGATGTAGAACTACCACCCGATCTAGACTTCATGAAACGATTCTATATAGCTACACTAAAAGCTATCAAGAACAACATATCTGTTCAAGATTACATAGAACTCTCTAATATCTATACAAGACTATGGCTTAACGAGAGAAAAATCCAAGGACTTGATGCAATAATCAAAAAGTTTTGGGGTGCGGCAGGAGTAACAAGAATAGAGAATATCAATGCTCAGGACCTATAGATACCGTAGCCATGTGAAATGATGTTTAACAATATAGCAGTAGAGTCTAGTTAAAGACACCTACATATCTCTTAATATATTGGTCACTGTGAGTTGTTTTAAAATTTTGTTGATTTCTGGATTATACTTTGTTATTGTTTTTGTTGGTTTATCTACTTTTGTTGTTCATTATCTTATTTTAGAGATGTTTATTTGAGGTGGTATGTTAATGGTTTAAGGTTTATTTAGATAGATTTGTTGGTTAACTATCTTATGCTTGAGACTAATGTGTTAAGAAGCTTTACTCTAGTTACTGAATTACGTGTATAACTTATGATGGATTTCATTGCCGTAATTCTATATGATTTACCTTTGTAGAGAACATGCTTTTGCTAGGTCTTGCTCTTTCCATTGAGTAACCTCTGCATCTCAATCTATGTAGATAACTTAATAAATGTTTTGATAAGGATTTATGTAATAGGACTTCTAGTTTGGTTTGAGATTTTAGAGATAGATAAACAGTTTAATACTACTTTAATCTGTTATACATTATATGAATAACTAGTATCGTGATATATATGGTATCTCGCTTTAGGGATTGGTTAAGACAGTCAGAGAGAAATATGGTATCTGCTGTAGCTAACTATCGTGAAGGAATATATGAGGAAGTATGTTTTGAATCACATCAAGCTGCTGAAAAAGCTATAAAAGCGCTTTTGAATTATCTCAATAAGGAAAGAAGAGGCCATTCTTTGCTATTCCTTGCATCAGAAGCATCAATTGAAGTTCCAGAAGAAGTTAGGCGATGTATTTTAGATCTAGATAAACACTATATTCCATCGAGGTATCCAGACATATTTGATGAAGGAGCTCCACTAGACTACTATACTAAAGAAGATGCCGAGAAATGTCTTTCTTGTGCAAATAAGGTAATTGAGTGGGTGAAATCTATTGTTAAATGATTTAAATACATTAGTAGAGAAATATAGGAAGAAACTAGCATTAAGACTTGTGATACTCTTTGGCTCTAGAGCAAGAGGAGACTATACAGATAGAAGCGATATAGATATACTAGTGGTTGCAGATGATCTACCTAAAGATCCTAGAGAATCATTTGCACTACTTCGCGATACTAGTTTCGTAAATGTTAATCCAATTGGCTTCAATACGGAAAGCTTTCTTAAAAAACTTAAGGATGGTAGCGCATTCGTTATTGAGGTAATAGAGGATGGAAAGATACTATACATAGATAACGAATTCCTAGATAAGGTAATGAAAATATATAGAGATGTAAGAAAAAGATACGCTAGACAAGGAAAGACATGGTACTTGATTTCATCGAAACAATAAGGCTATAGATTAAGTTATCTAAGTGTCTAGGATAGTGTTGCTTATGGCTAGACCAAGGATAATGCTTAGTGAGTGCTTAGGAGTAAAGTCTGTGAGATATGATGGAAACATAGTGTTTGATTCATTTATAGAAATACTTAAGAAGTACGTAGATGTTGTACCTATTTGTCCCGAGGTAGGCATTGGGCTTGGGATTCCTAGAAACCCCTTAGTTCTGCGTAAAGAAAACAACAATATTGAGCTAATTGATACAGGAACAGGATCTATATACACTAAGCTTTTAGAGAAATTCGCTATAGATGTTTTAGACAAGACAGATGTCGATGGAGTTGTACTAAAGTCTGCTAGTCCTTCTTGTGGTGTAGGTGATGCTAAAATATATGGACCAGATAGAAGGGTTGTAGGAAAAGGAGATGGGATATTTACAGCTACAATAAAGAAGCTTATGCCATGTATTCCGATAGAAAGTGAAAAGAGGCTCTATGCTTACGAAATTAGGGTCAGATTTCTGACGAAGATTTTTTCGTTTGCTGAACTTAGATCAACACTATCTAACTTAAAATCTATTGAGGAACTTGTAGACTTCCATAGAAAATACAAATACCTAATTATGCTACACAGTCAAGAGAGTTTAAAAAACTTAGGAAGATTAATTGCAAAAAGAAAAGAATACGTATCTGAGGAGCTAGCTAATAGGTACAGAAAGGAGTTTACGAAGGCATTGTGTAGAAATCCATCACGAAGATCTTACGTGAATGTGTTTATGCACATATACAGTCATTTAAAGAAAGATTTGAATACAAATGAGAGGAGATACATCATAGATTTGATCGAGAGATACGGAAACTGTAAAGAAAATCTGAAAACCATTATGATATACTTTCGGGGCTTTATACACAGATTTGAGGATAGTTATCTAGCAGAACAAAGATTTCTCTTTCCATATCCTGAAGAACTAGATTCTATCTCTCAATAAGCTTAAACGTTTAAAATCATTATACTACTAACATTAGATTCAGGTAGATGGGTAAATTAGTAAAAAGGCACTCTATAGATGTACCTCGTATAAAATCATTACGAGATTCATACAAATTTAACTGGAGCTATGATTCTAGAACCCTCGGAAATCGTGTCATGGAAATCTTAAGAATATTTAAGAATATATAGAGAAAGTTATTACGAAAATAGGAAGTTTTTTATTTTTCTTCAGCGGTATCGATAATGTGTAGACATGTAGTTGATCAATTCAGATGAACTGAGCTTCATGGGACTAGCTACAAGATGGTACCAGTAAAACTGGTTTGATCACGAGGTAGAAGGTTCGGGATACAGATAGTGTCTAGATTTAAGAACGTGAACGAATACAATGGAGTTCGATCTATGGTTTGTCTAAATTGCGTGGTACTGAGTGTGATTTGTGTTTCAGTCTCTTTGTTTATTAAGAAACGGTATCGATCATTAGATTCTCTTTGAAGCTTCCCTATATATTGGGTCTAAGAATACATATTCATCATTTTCCTTAGTTATTATGCTGAAATTCTCTAGGTTTTTGAGTATGTAGTATAGTCTAGCGTTTGCTAATACCTTACCGGTTTTTGTCTCGATGTAGTTCTTAATACATTTCCAGGTATTACAGTCTATAGCTATAGCTCTAAGAACATATAGATAGAGTTCTGAGTATTTCTTGAGTTTCGATATCTCTGATAACGCTAATGTGATGGCCTCCTCAAATACTTCTTCAAGTACATCAAATCTTTTCTTTTGAACAACTGTATAACCATATAGTGCTAACCAGCCTGGTATACCATCAAGTTTCTCGACAACAGTCTCTAGGACTTCTTTTGGCGGCGAAAAACCTATCTCATTGAAGCCTACCTCGAGAAACTCTAGCGATTTTTCTTTTGAGAATCTATCTACTGTTACTATGTTTTTTACTCTTCCATAGAGCGGGCTTTCAGGATCGCTGAAACCTAGAAATTCGTGTAGTAAACCTACTTCAGAACCAGTTAGAATAAACTTTATGTTATGTAATGTATCGTAACTCCATGCAATAATTTTCCTTATATCAAGCTTTCTATAACCAGAAAGGAACCTAAGCTCTTGAGCTTCATCAAAAACAACTAGAAATATTGTTTCATGTTTTTCTGCATATCTATCTAGTTGCTCTAGTATGGAGGAGAAAGATACATCTCTAGAACTATATTCAAACTCTATACCTATCTGCGAAATTCTAACACCTTTAATCTTCTTAAGGTGATCCTTAAGCTTATCCACTAAACCTCTATACTCGTTAAATCCATCTGCTATAAGTCTAAGAAAACCAGCTCTAGAGTAACCGTAATCAGAAAGTTTTCTAGCATCTAGATAGAGAGAGGGATATCTATACTCATTCATAAAGGTCCTAATTAGAGAAGTTTTACCACTACGTCTAACACCAATACAAAGCGTTATTAGAGGTCCATGTTCAATACTATTCTTGAGCTCCATTAACTCGTTCTCTCTATCGAATAGATCTTTTCTAGACTCTTTCGGCTTAGGATCAAAAAGCATTAACTACACCAGTGTAACTAGTTACACTAGTGTAACTACTTCTCAACTCGCTTAAAATACCTTTTAATATATAAGGATTAACATTGGTAGTTTCATCTAGCTAGAGACCAAGGAGCTACACATCGATACGCTAGCACCCAGCAACCCATATTATTGAAACACCTTAATACTCTAATGTGTTTATTGACTATTCATGTTGTAGTGTACTGAGATGGGATGCAAATGAAGAAAGTTTTTATATCGCGTTTTCTGTGGCATGTAATGTGATACCGTTGATATGTATTGAGAAACCTCTAACTTTCCCAAGTAGCGGCTATGAGCTTTCAGCATACATCCATATACCTACACAAAACCCATCATCAGTTGTATTAATGCTTCACGGATTTACTGGCAACAAAATAGAAGCAAATAGGTTATTCGTAGATATTTCAAGAGTTCTCTGCAATATAGGTTTAACTGTTCTTAGATTCGATTATAGATGCCATGGCGAAAGCCCATTACCTTTTGAAGAATTCAAGCTGGATTACGCTATCGAGGATGCTGAAAATGCTCTGAAATTCATTGAGACTCTCTATAAACCTAAGAAGATAGGTTTAATTGGGCTCAGCATGGGTGGTCATATAGCAATTAAAATCACGGCAAAATACCAGAACAAAATCTCGTCAACAGCTCTTCTTGCACCAGCTATAGATTTCACCAAACTTATTGAAGCGAAAAACATGATACCAAAAATTAACGGGTACTATATCTTTGGCCCTCATCGTCTTAAGGAAGAAGGGTTAATGAGTATAGCTAAATCAAATGCTATGGATTTAGCAGAAGCAATATCTACCCCAATGCTTATAATACATGCTAAAAACGATAGCGTTGTACCCTATACACAGTCTGAAGCCTTCTTCAACAAGCTAAAGTCTACTGATAAGAGGTTAGTGTTACTTGATGAAGGTGAACACGTATTTGTTACATATAGAGCAAGAACCAAAGTTATTGAAGAACTTATCGATTGGTTTAAATCAAGAATGGTGTAGCTGTAACTATTTCCTATAACTACATCAATTTGTTTTTATCACTTGTTATGAGCTATACCTTAATCATGTACTGTTTCTCGTTCTACTGCTAAGACAAAAGCTTGTGTAATGATGTTGATTCTTTATCACAAGTGTTGCTCTATCTTAACAAGACTCTAGATCATTGTCTATGTAGTATTCACTTCGTTTAGCTTCTTAAACTTTTCTTCACAAAGCCTAGAGTAACCTGAGAATTCTGGAATCTCTCTTCAAAATCGCGATATAGTGCTAGAAGAACTGTATACACTAATTCTGATTATTTTGAATTCCTAGAAGTTCTCAAGATGAATTATGTAGATACAGGAAAAGATTTTAATCATTGTGCAACATACATATTTTATTATAATTATAAACAGAATGTCAATGGCATCTATAGGTGTAAAGAGTGGCTTCAGATATAGATCCTTTAACCATAATGCTTGAAAATATTGCTACAGATCCCTACGACATTTTGAAGTCTATTCCAGCTCCATACAAAGGCCCATTTAAACCTTCCTGGAGTTCCTTGAAGAACTATAGAGTCCCTAAATGGTTTATGGACTCTAGATTTGGTATATTTATTCATTGGGGTGTGTATTCTGTTCCTGCTTTTGGTAGTGAATGGTATCCTAGAAACATGTATATACCTGATAGACCTGAGCATAGATACCATGTAGAGAATTTTGGTTCTCTAACCATATTTGGATACAAAGACTTTATACCGATGTTTACAGCAGAAAACTGGGATCCAGATGAATGGGCGAAACTATTTAAGAAAAGTGGAGCTAGATTTGTTGTTCTTGTTGCTGAACATCATGATGGTTTTGCTCTATGGGACTCTAGCTACACTAGATGGTGTTCAGCTAGAATAGGGCCTAAGAGAGATATTGTTGGAGAACTTAGAGAAGCTGTTGAAAGACAGGGACTAGTATTTGGTATATCATATCATAGAGCTGAACATTGGTGGTTCTTTGACCAAGGCATGAAGATAGAATCTGATGTTAAAGACCCAAAGTACTTCGATCTGTATGGTCCTGCACAACCGGCATCACTAGACCCTAGAGCACCTCCATCAAAAGATAACATCCCTCCAAACAAAGAGTTTCTTATGGATTGGCTCTTCAGGTTAGTAGAAATTGTTGAAAAGTATCGTCCATGGCTAGTATACTTTGATTGGTGGATTGCAAATCCATCTTTTCAACCCTATCTAAAAGCTTTTGCAGCATACTACTACAATAGGTGTTATAGATGGGGTATAGAGCCTGTTATAGTATATAAGCAGAAGGCATTTGAGGAAGGAACAGCAGTACCGGATCTTGCAGAACGAGGTACGATAAAGACTATATATCCATCTATATGGCTTGCAGATACATCAGTAGACTACAGATCTTGGGGATTTATAAAAGATGCAGAATACAAGTCTCCCGAAATACTGATAACACATATGGCTGATGTTGTTAGCAAAAATGGAGTATTTCTTCTTAATATAGGGCCTAAACCAGATGGCGAAATAGCTGAAGAAACTAAAAGAATACTTCTGGATATTGGAAAATGGTTCAAAGTATATGGAGAGAGCATCTATGGTGTAAAACCATGGAAAGTCTATGGCGAAGGACCTACAGAAATAAGTGAGGAAGGATTCTTCATAGAGAAAAAACTTGTGTTTACTGATGAAGATGTTAGATACACCTTTAGAGAACACTATCTTGGTTATAACCACATATATGCAATAGTACTTGGAAAACCAAAAGAAGAGATAATGCTAAAGATTTTTACAAAATACATTAAGCTAATAGAAGACGAGATAGTGGATGTAAATGTAGTGGGTGTTGAGAAGAAAGTAGAGTGGAGTATAGATACAGAAGGCTTAAAAATAAGATTACCAGTAGATGAAATCAAGATATATCCATATGTTATCAGGATTATTGTTAAGAAAAACACTTAACCTGAATACAAAATCACATACTATCTCGCATAGATCTCGACATCAATACTAAACCCTATAGTTTATTTTCATAACGTTTTTCAGAATTGATACATATATCACACCTAATTAAATCAATAAATTCAGATGTTCTGAATTACTCAAATTGACTCTAGCCATAGGGTTTCGAACAACTTAGACGTTCTAGTCATACAGCGAAACTAAATACTTGCTATTATCCTACTTCAATATAATCTAAATGAGTTAATGATGTTAATCAAGAAGAAAAGTAGAAAGAAATAACAATTCTTTTCGAATCTGTATAAGACTATCATAGGTGTTATTAAATTAGTGAATATTGCTACGAGGAATAATATCACGATAAGAAAACGTCATTCTTGCAAAATTGAGGAAGACAACTTGAGTAACTAAAAGTTTAAATTTGTGCACTTATTTATGTATTAATGTGCACTGGTGAATAATGTGGCATGCTTCATTACACCACTACTAGTTGGTATTAGTGTATATATTTTGGGAAAGAGATTAAGGATATACAATAGATTGAGACTCGATATATTGGTTTATCTCCTAATTGGTGGAGCTCTAGTTCTTGCTGCTGAACATGTTTGGCATGGCGAGATAGTTCCGTATCCACCATTTTTAACAGCTATGAAGAGTGTAGAAGAGATCTCTATAGCGTTACATGAAATTAGTACTGTAGGGAGTACAATGACTTTTGCTGTAGCTATGTTATGGCTCGGAACTTTATACATCTCAAGAACTATTGTAGTTAAAACCTCATCTATAGCGAAGATTGGTGTAACATCAAGAGCCTAGCGAATGGTGTGTCTATGTATTTTATAGCGCTTTCACTACTTGCAATTATTTCAAGTTTTCTATGGTACAGAAATAGGGAGAACAATAGGTATAGACTAGATGTATTATCCTTAATATCTGGTGGAGCTGCAGTAATGTTTTTAGTTGATTCTCTTTATAGATACCTAGAGGAAGGTATCTTTATAGAATTCTCGACTGAGACACTAACATTAAGTGGGCTACTTGTGTTGGTAGCAGTTTCTCTATGGCTTGTGACACTCATAATTAAAAGAATATAAATAGTATAGATCAATCAAGATCAATATGATAGTAATATCGATGGTTTATTGATATAGATATTTGTGTCTAATGTCTGAGGTTCATAATGCTTATAGCGTAGTTTTGTGTGGAATCATTTAGGTGTAGATACTTGTTGGAACGGTTTTCTAGAAAACATCTAGGTAGGGTTACAGGTATTGGTTACACTTTGGAAGGTAAGTACAATAAGAGAATTCTCAATGTGTTAGCTGATGAACATCTATTCTATGAATCATTCATAATTTTGTATGGTTTCGCTAGACAGAAGATTTATACGAAATTGAAGGCATTCTATACGAATACTCCATATGATCGTGGAGCAGTATTTCTATATGGTTCTACAATAGTTCAAACACCTATAACACTTTTCGTAAATCTTGAGTCTAGATGTATTAATGAAAGTGATGTTGAAAGAGCTATTGAGTTAATTAATTCTGGTCGCTATTCTCTATATATCTCTACACCATTTACATCTAATGAATTAACATCATTATATAGGGAGAGGATACAAGGTATACTGAAGGATCTTGGTGTAGGGAGAGGACTGATACATCCTTCTTATTCACTTGTGGTAGGAAGTAATAGACTGTTTAGAGATTCATTAAATAGTCTATTGGGTTCAGAAATCTTAGTAGCCTTAATGACGGAAGTAGTAGTAGGTAGAGATAGTATTATGATTGAAAATAATGAATGTATAGATCAAGTATCTAGAAAGATTAAGGGTTTTGAGAAAATATATATTGAAAAACTTGCTAAAGATGTACTAGATATGCTTGAAGCTAGAAAAGTTATTGATTTAGAGCAGAAGAAAAGATACTTGAACATGTTGGTGAGAACATAAAATGAAGATATTTATCGCTGTCAGTAGAAGATATGCTAGATCGTTAATTGAAGTAATATCTTCACTCAAACCCAAGCCTTATGTAGTAGTAATGAGTTATGATGATGATGTCGAGATTTTGGCTAGATCTATGGGTTTTGAGTTTATGAAGATAAAAGATATAGAGAAAATCTATACATATGAGAAGCTGGAAGAGTTTGATGTAGCTATAGCTGCTTTAGATGATGATGTAATGAATGTAGCATGCATAAGAATTGCCAAATCTATGGGTATACCTATAGCTATGTCTCTTATGCATAACGAGATGAATAAAGATTCTCTTATGAGAGAGGGAGTACAAAATATTATAAACTTGAACAATTTCATAGCAGAGAACATAAAGTTTGCCCTAATGTCTGATGTATGGATAACGATAGAGATAGTACCTATGTATAGAATAGTTGCAGCATTACATAAATTAGTTAAAAGGAGTGTACTTGGGCTAGATTTAAAGGTGCTGAAGGAAGCTATAGATATTCGAGATGTAGGTGTATTCGCTATAGATAGCATGGGTAGATTTATAGGTGAGGATAGAGTTCTAGAAAGCGGCGATATAATAGTTGTTATTGGTGCTGAAGATAAGGTTCTAAAGACTGTTACTAATATCGAGAAAATTTTCAGAAGATATGAACAGATCTACAGCATTAGGTATTCAGATATTCAGAGGATTGGTTATGGGTGAATCCTAATGAACGAACTATGGCACATGTTTTCACCTTATATCAGTAGAATTATAGCAATTGCTGTAGTAGTTATTGTGGTGTACATTCTAGTCAAGGTGTTAACGAAGTTGGCGAGCCTCATCTTGAAGGGTGTTGAGCCTAGTTATACCGTAAGAGTTGTAGAGTCAATTAAGATAGGTCTATACGTAATAGCTGCAATAATAGTTGCAGCTATTCTAGCACCTGAAACCCAGGTGTTTGCTGGTCTTCTCTTTTTGATAGGATTGTCATTAATGTTCATGTTCATTGATGTTTTAAGAAATCTCGGAAGCGAATTCTATATAAGGTCTAAAGGTATTGTTAGAAGAGGTGAATGGATAGAAGTAGATGGTGTAAGTATAAGGGTAATAGATTTTGATGCTGTAGGTATTCTAGGCGAAACACAAAAGCTTGAGAAAGTCTTCATACCCTATACAAAACTTTTGAACAGTATCACAATAAATAGGGTTACACCATTTGGTTTACTTGTCAGAATTTTTGTAGATATTCCTCAAACCTATGGTATAGATAGTGCAAGAAACAGCGTGATTGAGGCATTGAAAATAGTTGAAGAGGATCTAGCTACAGAACCTGATGTAACCTATGTAGGAAGTAAGGGAGGTATGCTGAATTTTGTTGCAGAATTCCATATAATAAACTATAGAAAATTAACAAAAATACTTTCGGTAATCGAGAAAGAGATTAAGAACAGGATACCTGAAGCAGTTATACGGATATAACTACATTGCAACACTGCTGTTATTATTGAACGTGGGTGAATAAAGTTACCGAGCTCTGATCATAGAGAATTGATATGGATTAAGTACTACTGGATATGGGTTATACACTCAATTTTCTACAGCTTTGCATTCACATTTTCTACAGCATTCTATCAAGCATATGCTATAAGGGTTTTAGGCTATAGTGTAGATGAGTTAGGCAATATAACATTCCTGAATCTTGCAGCAATATCTTTGGGTAGCTTTGTATCACCTATTCTTGTAAATAGGTATAGGCATAGAAGAGTTGTTTTATGGAAGGTTTTCACATCGTTAAACATAATTTCGTGGTCGTTATCTGGATTCTCAGATATTGTATCACGCTATATGTTATTCTTTTACATAGCTTTAGCACAATTTACTGGTGCTATAGGTGGAATGGCTTATTCAGATCTAATAGCAGATATGATACCAAAGGAGAAATCTATAAAGATCTTTAGCAAAGTGAACACATATACAACGTTATCTTCATTAGTATCTCTATCTATATCAGTATCTATATTTGTTGGTCTTGGAAGCTCTATTGTGTCATACAGAATATGCTATTCTATGACTATAGTATCTGCAATAATCTCTGCAGCATTTCTATGGAAAATGAAGGATCTAGTCCAAAAGAAGAATGAAATGACATCTGTAAAATATGTGATTAAGGTATACAGAGATATTGTTCGCAAAGATGTTGCTAGAGGCTATGTAGTATTCATTTCTTTATTTACATTCTTTGCTAATATGCCGGCAGCTCTATGGAACTACTACATAATAAAGGTATTCAATGGAACAGAACTATGGATCTCGGTGAATAATATAATGAACTTAGTTGCAGGTACGTTAGGTAATTATCTTTTGAGTAAGGTTTCACATAGACTCAATCCGAAGAAGACGATAGTATATTCAATCATACCTATATCTTTTGTACCTACAATCTTTCTGTTCTCGTCTACATTATCTGCGCAAGCTGTGATGAATCTTTACTCAGGCTTGAGTTGGACGGGATTTAATCTGATTGTGAATATCTACAACCTTTATCTCGCCGGAGAGAAAAGAGTATACATGATAGCTCTTCTAGGTGTTCTAAACAATCTAGCAGCTTCTATAGCCTCAAGATTAGGCTCAGCTATAGCTTCTATAAATCTTCTAGCAATGCAGATGGTATTCGTAATGTCAACCATAGGTAGATTGTCGATGTACTTCTACGCTAGAAAAAACCTGCCCAACATATAGCGTAACACTATCCAGTTATCCCCAAGCAGTACATGAAGTAAGTTTTAAGTCTCTGTAACATGCTATCTAGGTGTAATATATGGAGCAGTAAGGATGAACGAGATGTTGTTTAGAAGACCAAACATATGGGATAAACCTATCACATTGTTTACTGTAGATGGAATTACTGTACATATTGTTCAGTCAAGAGATTCCACTCATACCATTTTTAAAGCGACATATGGTGCAGAAAAACTTTTGATACCATTGAAGGGGTCTGTAGAGTTTATGGATATATACGCTAACGAGAAAGATATAATCTATATTCCGAGAAGATATAGCGATGTGGAGTTATCATATGAAAGAGGTTCAGTAATATATTTAATTGAAGTAGTGTCAAATAGCGATTTCGAGCCTTATGTCAAGAGGTTTAGCGAAGCTCGGTACATAGATGTAGGTGACGGTTTATCGCGTAGGAGAAGGTACATACTAATCGATGTAAATGACAGATCAGAAAAGTTTTTAGCTGGATTTACAGAATGTTGCTCAGGTTGTTGGGGTTCATATCCACCGCATAGACATGATGATAAGTATGAGGTATTTGTTTACTATGGTTCTGAACATGGTTTCGGAATCCAGCTACTTATTGATGAAGATATTCAAGAAGCATACATAGTGAGAGATTTTGATGTGTTTCTAGTTAAATATGGATACCATCCAAATGTTTCGATACCTTCAACAAGACTGAATTATCTCTGGGTAATGATATCTGTTAAAGGTGCTAGAGATTTCTCTATGCATATTCATCCCATGTTTAGCGAAGATAGAAAACATAAGTGATACAGTATAGAAATTTGCAAAGAGGTATAGAAAGATTAGGTAAAACACTTAGCTATAAACACATTCTTAGAAACAGATTAAACCATTAAAAATATAACACGCTGAACATATAGTGTGTGTTTAGAATGATATATATATAGCACTCTCGATACAGTAGAACCGCAATGGCTAATGAGGTTCGATGGGCGGACTGAGAGATGATGAATTACTGTAGAACTAAAGCCGCGGAAATAGAGAAAACCTAATATAAAGATTTTTATTTTGAGTCCAAGAATAGATGTTTAGGGCCCGTAGCTCAGCCTGGTGGAGCGCCCGGCTGATAACCGGGAGGTCGGGGGTTCAAATCCCCCCGGGCCCATTACTTTTAGTAGCTATACTAGATCAGCTAGATCGGTTAATAGTATTTATAAGCTACTCACCAACAACATATATATGGTTGTTAAAAGAAAGAGATATCAAAATTAAGCGGGGGTGCCCGAGCTCGGCCAAAGGGGGCGGGCTCAAGTATTTTATCGCTTGATGTGGGAGAGACCCGCTGGCGTAGGCCTGCGTGGGTTCAAATCCCACCCCCCGCATCACAATTATCAATATAATAGTTCTGGTAAGAGGCTATAGATAGTTATAGGTATGAATCTGATAAAGTGATGTAGCATTGATGCTAATATTTCTGTAGTTTTTAGCAGATTAACTCTAGATAGGGTTGTTGTAGATATGAATTACAGTCAAGAAAATGAAGAGACTTGTGGATGGATAATGAAGTGTACTATCTGTGGAACACTCTGGATTCTAGAAGTCAGTTTTGACATAAGAGATACCAAAAGACTTTATCATTTCTGTAGAAAATGTAGATCCAATACGTTTCACGAAGTTTTAGGGAGAAAGGAAAAGAGATCAAAATCTGAAACTAAATAATGCTTTTAACCCTAGTTGTATTATTAACATTATTTGTGGTGGGCCGGTAGCTCAGCTGGAAGAGCACTCGGTTTGCACCCGAGAGGTCCCGGGTTCAAATCCCGGCCGGTCCACCAAACATCATTCTATGCAACATCATGAAAGTATGTCTTTTAGTGACTTGTAGTATTGATATGTTCATGTAAACAAGTTTTAGCTTAGCTAAACTTTATCCAAATATAGATATCATCATATGTAGTTTAATTGTTTTTGTATAATAAAGCTTATAAGGTTGTACAGACAAAGTTAGGTATCGCGACATACAATCCCGCGGTCCGGCGGCAAAGCTGGACGCGGAGCCATGCTCCGTGAATGAAGGACTTGAACTCCAGCCGCGGGTATAGTTACTCAATAACATAAAAAGGGATATAATCATGGGGATCCGATTCAACCCGGGGAACTAACCCGGGGAGATCGGATCTCACAGGATGTTCGCAATCCAGATCACAAAGCAGTACGCTACCGCAGCCCCGCGGCCTTGCGGCCGCGATACCGGTTGATCCTGCCGGACCCGACCGCTATCGGGGTGGGGCTAAGCCATGGAAGTCGTACGCCCCACAAGCGTGGGGAGTGGCGGACGGCTGAGTAACACGTGGCTAACCTACCCTCGGGACGGGGATAGTCCCGGGAAACTGGGACTAATCCCCGATAGGTAAGAAGGGCTGGAAGGCCTTCTTACCGAAAGGGTCAGACCGCTGTGAAGGTCTGACCGCCCGAGGATGGGGCCACGGCCTATCATGGTAGTTGGCGGGGTAATGGCCCGCCAAGCCGATAACGGGTAGGGGCCGTGAGAGCGGGAGCCCCCAGATGGGCACTGAGACAAGGGCCCAGGCCCTACGGGGTGCACCAGGCGCGAAACCTCCGCAATGCGGGAAACCGTGACGGGGTCACCCCGAGTGCCCCGAAGAGGGGCTTTTCCCCGCTGTAGAAAGGCGGGGGAATAAGCGGGGGGCAAGTCTGGTGTCAGCCGCCGCGGTAATACCAGCCCCGCGAGTGGTCGGGACGCTTATTGGGCCTAAAGCGCCCGTAGCCGGCCTGGCAAGCCCCTGCTGAAATCCCCGGGCTCAACCCGGGGGCGGGCAGGGGGACTACCAGGCTAGGGGGCGGGAGAGGCCGAGGGTACTCCCGGGGTAGGGGCGAAATCCTATAATCCCGGGAGGACCACCAGTGGCGAAGGCGCTCGGCTGGAACGCGCCCGACGGTGAGGGGCGAAAGCCGGGGGAGCGAACCGGATTAGATACCCGGGTAGTCCCGGCTGTAAACGATGCGGGCTAGGTGTTGGGTGGGCTTTGAGCCCACCCAGTGCCGCAGGGAAGCCGTTAAGCCCGCCGCCTGGGGAGTACGGCCGCAAGGCTGAAACTTAAAGGAATTGGCGGGGGAGCACCACAAGGGGTGGAGCCTGCGGCTTAATTGGAGTCAACGCCGGGAATCTTACCGGGGGCGACAGCAGGATGATGGCCAGGTTAAAGACCTTGCCTGACGCGCTGAGAGGAGGTGCATGGCCGTCGCCAGCTCGTGCCGTGAGGCGTCCGGTTAAGTCCGGTAACGAGCGAGATCCCCGCCCCCAGTTGCTACCTTGGTCTCCGGACCGAGGGCACACTGGGGGGACTGCCGCCGATAAGGCGGAGGAAGGAGGGGGCCACGGCAGGTCAGCATGCCCCGAATCTCCCGGGCTGCACGCGGGCTACAATGGCGGGGACAGCGGGTGCCGACCCCGAAAGGGGGAGGTAATCCCTGAAACCCCGCCGTGGTTGGGATCGAGGGCTGAAACTCGCCCTCGTGAACGTGGAATCCCTAGTAACCGCGCGTCAACATCGCGCGGTGAATACGTCCCTGCTCCTTGCACACACCGCCCATCGCTCCACCCGAGTGGGGGAGGGGTGAGGTCTATTTCCTTCGGGTTTCCGAAGGGGGTAGATCGAACCCCTCCTCCGCAAGGGGGGAGAAGTTGTAACAAGGTAGCCGTACCGGAAGGTGCGGCTGGATCACCTCCTAACAGGGCATGCGGTAGCGTACTGCGTGAAGTTCTGGATTGCGAACATCCTAGTGAGATCTAGAACCCCATGGATCTGGGGTTCTAGATTGATTGCGTGAGTGTTATACAATGAGCGCTATGCAGACCCAGCGTAAACCAGCCCCGCCTCATGTCGGCTTGAAGCCGTCCGGTGGATGGCTCGGCTCAGGCGCCGAGGAAGGACGCGGCAAGCGGCGATATGCCCGGGGAAGGTGCAAGCAACCGTTGAACCCGGGATCTCCGAATGGGAATTCCCGCTACAGGGTATTCACCCTGTAGCATCCGAGAAACCCAGGCAACTGGGGAGTACCGGAGGGGAACCCCCCGAACGGAAACATCTTAGTAGGGGGAGGAAAAGAAACTACTAAGGATCTCCTGAGTAGGGGCGACCGAAAGGGAGAAAGCCCAAATTGAATCCTGACGGGATAACCGTCGGGAGATGTGATGTTGAGGCTACCTACTGATGCCGGACCCTATCCACGGTAGCCGAAGTGGGCTGGAATGCCCCGCCGTAGAGGGTGACAGCCCCGTAGGCTAAACCGTGGAGGGACAAGGTGGGTAGCCGGAGTACCACGGCTTGGTTTTGCCGTGGGAATCTGGGGGGCACCAACCTCCAAGGCTAAATACGTCCTGAGACCGATAGCGAACTAAGTACCGTGAGGGAAAGCTGAAAAGTACCCCGGAAGGGGGGTGAAAAGAGCCTGAAACCGGACGGCTAAGCACGGTGCGGCCTGAAAGGAGTGATGTTCTCCGAAGGAAACCCGGGTGACCGGGGAGTACGAGGAGAACGGACCAGGGTCGCACCGTCCGTCTTGAAACACGGGCCGGGGAGTTCACAGCCGTGGCAAGGCTAAGGGGTTCACCCCCGAAGCCGTAGGGAAACCGACATGCCCGCAGTCGGTTTCAAGCCGACGAGGGGCGGGGTCCGAAAAGGGCCTGGAGTCACGGCTGTGAGACCAGAAACCGGGCGATCTAGGCGGGGGCAGGGTGAAGCCGGGGGTTAACCCCGGTGGAGGCCCGAAGGGGTGCTGACGTGCAATTCGCTCCCATGACCTCCGCCTAGGGGCGAAAGACCAATCTAGCCCGGTGATAGCTGGTTCCCCCCGAAGTGCGTCTCAGCGCAGCCCCGCTTGAGGGAGCCTACGGGGTAGAGCTACGGATCGGGGGTGGCTGGTGGGAAGACCGCCAGTGCCTCCGGTCCAACTCCGAACCCGTGGGCCCCGTAGATGGCGGGAGTGGGGCGCCCGGGGTAAGCCTGGGCGCCGAGAGGGGAACAACCCAGACCGGGGTTAAGGCCCCTAAGTGCCGGCTAAGTGTCAATCTTAAAGGGCGTCCCGGGCCTTAGACAGCGGGGAGGTGGGCCTAACAGCAGCCATCCTCTAAGGAGTGCGTAACAGCTCACCCGCCGAGGCCCGGGGCCCCGAAAATTGGTCGGGGCTTAAGCCGGCCGCCGAGACCCCGGGGCAGAACCGTTATGCGGTTCTGATCCGGTAGGGGGGCGTCGAGGTGGGGCAGAAGCCGGGTCGTGAGGTCCGGTGGACCCGCCTCGAGTGCGGATCCCGGCGGTAGTAACAGCAAAGAGGGGTGAAAACCCCCTCCGCCGGAAGGGCCAGGGTTCCTCGGCTACGTTTGTCGGCCGAGGGTTAGCCGGTCCTAAGCGGGGCCGTAACACGGACCCCGCGAAAGGGAAAGGGGTTAATATTCCCCTGCCGCAGGGGTAGGTGCGGTAACGCAAGCCCCATCCCCGACGCCTCATGGTAGACCGACCGGGGTTATCATGCCCCGGTTAACTACCCGAGGACCGGGGAGTGCCGTAAAGGCGAGAACCGGTCTAAGGGAGGAATAGCCGTCCGTTAGGACGGTTCGGTCGAGCCATGGGGCCCATGAAAAGGGGATGGGGAACGATCCCCTGCGCCCGTACCGAGAACCGACACAGGTGCCCCTGGGTGAGGAGCCCAAGGCGTGCGGGGGCTAACCCGGGCTAGGGAACTTGGCAAATTAGCCCCGTAACTTCGGGAGAAGGGGTACCTGCGGATCTGGGGCTTTACCCTGGATCCGCAGGTCGCAGTGACTAGGGGGTCCTGACTGTTTAATAAAAACATAGGTCCCCGCTAGCCCGAAAGGGTGTGTACGGGGGCCGAATCCTGGCCACTGGCGGTCCGTGAAACCGGGGTTCAACCCGGCGAAGCGCCGCTGAAGGCCGGGGGTAACTCTGACCCTCTTAAGGTAGCCAAATGCCTTGCCGGGTAAGTTCCGGCGCGCATGAAGGGATCAACGAGGGCCCCACTGTCCCAGCCCGGGTCCCCGTGAAGCCCACGGAGCCGGTGCACAGGCCGGCATCCCCCCGTAGGGAGAGAAGACCTCGTGGAGCTTTACCGCAGCCCGGCGTTTGCTCCCGGGCTTTGGTGCATAGCGTAGGCGGGACCCGATGTAGGTAGGCTTCCGGGTCTACCTGAGGGGCCAATGAAACACCGCCCACTAAGGCCTGGGAGCATTACCCCGGGGGATACCCGGGGGACAGCGTCGGGTGGGCGGTTCGGCTGGGGCGGCACGCCCGCGAAAAGGTAACACGGGCGCCCAAAGGTCGGCTCAGGCGGGTCAGAACTCCGCCGTAGAGTGCAAGGGCAAAAGCTGGCCTGACCGGACCCTTGACAGTAAGGGGTCTGGCCGGGAAACCGCGGCCTAGCGAACGCTCGTGCCCTCCTTGGTGGGGGCCGGGCATGACAGAAAAGTTACCCCGAGGATAACAGGGTCGTCGCGGGCGAGAGCCCACATCGACCCCGCGGTTTGCTACATCGACGTCGGCTCTTCCCATCCTGGGGGTGCAGCAGCCCCCAAGGGTGGGGCTGCCCGCCCATTAAAGGGGAGCGTGAGCTGGGTTTAGACCGTCGTGAGACAGGTCGGACTCTACCCACGGGGGGTGCGGGCCGCCTGAGGGGAAGGTGACCTCAGTACGAGAGGAACGGGTCGCCGCGGCCACTAGTGTAGCGGCCGTCCGGTAGGGCGTAGGCCGCGTAGCCACGCCGTAGGGGGTAACCGCTGAAAGCATCTAAGCGGGAACCCCTCCCCGAAAAGAGGCGGCCGTTTCCAAGCGGGTTTCCCGCTTGGAACGAGGGCTCCCGTAGAAGACGGGGTTGATGGGGTGGGGGTGTAAGTCCCGAGGGTCTTTTGACCCGAGGGATGAGCCCACCACTCCCAATCGCCCGAGGCCGTTATGGGGCGGGGCTGGACGCATTTGGGTCTGCATAGCGTGAGTAGGGATCTATCTTTCTTTGTTTTTTGTGTTTGTTTCTGATTTTGAATTGATTGCTATGAATTTATTACGTATTATGTACTTAGCTAATGTGGATTGTGTGCATCTGTATGTTTTTAAGTTGGGTTAGCTTTACTAATGTGATGGGTGGTGAAGAGATGTCGATGAGTACATCGAAGAAAACAGTAGATGAAAAACATAAAGAGACTAAAAAACAGTGGGTTCAGAAGATGATCAGAAGTGCAAAACTTCATCACAAAATATGTCCCTTCTACGATAGGAAGAAGAAGTTCTGCTTTATCAAACTTGGCGAGAGATGTCCTTATGACGGTAAATTTGACAACTGTTCAGTATTTGTTGAGTTTCTGGAGAGAAGGTATGATGAGATTGTTGAATCAGGTAAACCTTTACCAATAGATTTCGAGGATCCTTTGGTTCAGTTTGGTGTTACATAGGTAGATAAAGAGATGGATACTGTTAATCCTTTTGAATATGCTAGACTATGTATAGCTCAAGAAATATCGAGAGCTCTAGGAATATCCATAAATGGTATACTCCAAGGATTTGAAATTCCTAGAGAAGAGTATGGAGATCTCTCAATAGTGTTACCTAAAACAGGAATCAATCCGAGTCTAGCTGAAAAAGTTGTTGAAGCTACTAGAAGATGTAGTATTGTTTCTAATGTTCATAGAGTCGGTATATACGTGAATATACATTTCGAGAGAAGGCTCTTCACCAAAGCTTTATTCAATTCACTAGTCAGTAGTAGAGAGAGATTCGGAATCTATGTAGATCCTAATCCAAAGAGAATTGTGGTTGAATTTGTTTCAGCAAACCCTCTACACCCTCTACACATAGGTGCTGCAAGAAATGCTGCTCTAGGCTGTTTTCTAACCAACATACTTAGGTTTTGTGGAAATAGAGTTCAAACGAGATTCTATATCAATGATGTTGGTAGACAAGTAGCGTTACTAGCTCTAGGAGCTCTACAGCTTCGTAATGCTTTACCAAACAAAATGAAGCCTGATCACTGGATAGGTCTTGTTTATGCTATAACAAATACTGTAGCAGAGATTAAGAACATAAAGAAGAAACTTGAACACGCTAGTGTTAGAGAAAGAGAAGAACTACAGAAAGAGCTAGACGAGCTTCTAGTTGATGCATCAAAATTGAGGAAACAAGCACCAGAGATATTCGACACCATAGCTGA
The DNA here is from genome assembly GCA_038821645.1 of Ignisphaera sp. Classification (GTDB taxonomy): domain Archaea; phylum Thermoproteota; class Thermoprotei_A; order Sulfolobales; family Ignisphaeraceae; genus Ignisphaera. The sequence goes on from JAWBDT010000013.1 coordinate 26,560, forward strand.
AAAACTGAAGGATATTGATATAGATGCCGAAGTATCTAAGGTAATGAAGAGCTACGAATCTAGAGATCCTGAGATAAGCAGGTTCATAAGAGAACTCGTATCTATATGTATAGAGGGCTTTAAACAGACTTTGAGTAGATTTGGTGTAGAGATAGATGTTTGGGACTGGGAAAGCGATCTAGTTTGGAGTGGTGAAGTAGATAATATAATAGACTCTCTAGAGAAAAGTCCTCTAATAGTTGTACATAAAGGTGTTTCAGCTCTAGACATAGGGAAAATAGCTGAAGATCTTACTCTAAGGAAGGCTTTATCGATAGATAGAGACCTAGAGATACCGCCACTAATATTCAAGAGAAGTGATGGAACAACACTCTATACCGTAAGAGATATAGCGTATACATTAAGAAAGTTCCGTGAATTTCAGGCAGATAAAGTCATAAACGTTATTGCATCAGAACAAAAGCTACCACAAGCACAACTAAAATTAGCTCTATACGTCCTAGGGTACAAGAGAGAAGCAGAAAACCTCATTCACTATAGCTACGAGATAGTTACTATCGAGAACATGAAGATGAGTTCGAGAAGAGGAAGACTAATTTCGTTGGACGAGATACTAGATACAGCTAAAGTTAGAGCACTAGCAGAACTAGAGGCAAGAGGAAACAAATCTGAGGAGATAGCCGAAAAAATAGGTGTAGCAGCTGTAAAGTTCTATTTACTATCATCATCACCATCAAAACCACTAAAATTTTCATGGAAATTAGCTCTAGACTTCGAAAAGAATTCAGCTCCATATCTGCTATACACATTCGCTAGAACTGAAGGAATATTTAGAAAAGCTTCAGAATACGGTATAGATATAGATCCTGTAAAACTTCTAAATAAAGCTAACGAAGGTTTTGGATCTACAGATCAGAAGAGGTGGAGATTAGTTAAACTTGTGTCACAGTTCCATGATATTGTATACAACACTTACATGAGCCTAGATCCATCAATTCTAGTCGTCTATACCCTAAAGCTAGCAGATGAATTCAATTCGTGGTATAACGATGAACCTATACTACTTGAAGAAAACGATAGCATAAGAGCATCAAAGTTATTGCTTACATATGGCGTGAATATAGTCCTTAAGAATTCGCTTAGAATCCTAGGTATAGAACCTCTTGAGAAAATATAGCATGAGATGTTTAAAATGGTTAATAGAGATTCATGTTCTGAGACAAAGTCTATACTCGATATAGAGGGCTATGGACAAGTCGGTATGGTGGTTGGTATAAAGATGGAGAAATGTGGCAAGAATAGAATTAGGCTTATAGTAGAACTTACAAATAAGCAGAACATATGTAGCCCATGTATTCCAGAAGCTATAGCTAAACAAAGTATGAAGGTTCTAGAGCTTTATTCAAAAACTATAAAGCTTGTATAACGATGATAGATATAGAGATAGGTGATGATTGGTATTACCTCGTAGCGTAATATGCGCGATGAAGAAGACGCCAGAAGCTGAAGTAGCGTATCATGATTTAGATATGTTTTTAAACCTAGTAAGTAGAAAGGATAAAGCCCAGCTCAGATTCGAGGTGTCTCTTAATGCAGTTCTGCCCTAGATGTGGAGGTCTGTTAGTACCTCAAAAGAAAGGCGAGGAAGCTATTCTTAGATGCTCTAAATGTGGATACGAGATACCGCAACAGGGAATAGGATACAGATTAGCTACACAACAACCACCACCAAAAGTTTTAACAACATCTGTTGTAAGTGAAGAGAAAAAAGGAGGAAGAAAGAAGGAGGAACTAGAACAAGAGAGAGAAGAATACTATAAAGAGCTCTTCATGGAGCTCCTCCGCGAGGAGGAGTACGGTGGTGAAGAGACATAGCGTTAAAATATATAATAGATCTTGTTGAAAGATCGGAAAGAATATCAAGCGATATAGCGCAGAATATCAAAGACCGTTTTTCTGTACATGAGAAAATAGTTGTAATGTACTGTGGTACAACAAGAGGATTAGCAACCTATATAGGCACTCTTCTCAAGATCTCTAAACCCAGTCTCAACATACTTATGCTAGATGCTGAATACTGTCACAATATTGTGGTGCCATACATAGCTGAAGACATAGATAAAGTTGTTCTAGTATCAAGTCCAGCAAGTGTCAATTGTGTGTATAGAGTGTTGCAAACAGTATCAACTATGGGATTAGATACATTAATGATTCTACCAACAACTGTAGCATCGTTAATAAGAGGAAAGATGAACATTAGTTCAGAAAAACTAGAGATTATAGAGATAGAGAGCACCATCTATAGGGTAACAGTTCTGCAAACTTTCTTGCGTATAGCTCTATATATTGGTGGAAAGCATGTAGCAAGAATACATAGGATAGAAAAAGAACTAGAGTTAAAAAATATTGTTAATGAACTCATAGAAAAATATTCTCATGAACTATCTATGTATAGAGATGTGAAGCACGTAATAGTATCTAAAGCTCTTACTATCGTAGGAGAAGAACTTATTGATAGAGGTGTACAAGTAGCTATCATAAATGAACACTTTGGTTTACAAAAAATTGAGACACCTCTTTTTCTAATATATACATCAGTTGAAGAACACATAGTAAACGAATTTGTTTCAAATCTAGTGAGAATTGGTGTAGAACGGAGTAACATTATACATTTGAGAATAAACGTAGACCCTTTTACTGCACCTATATATAGCATGATAATCATGTACTACATAATGTCTAGTAAGGATAAGGTCAACGATAAACTTAAAGCCCCAGAGTACAGATCTACTATGAATGTGACAACACCTGTAGTGCCGGGGTAGCTCAGCTGGTAGAGCGCGGGGCTGTTAACCCCGTGGTCGGAGGTTCGAATCCTCCCCCCGGCGCCTTCTTGATGTTCTTTCCCATAAGATTCATTCACCCTGTATCTGATGATGAAGCTCGAAAGGGTTGAAATGTGATAGACTCGCGCAGGTCTGAAGTACTGAAGGTTTTTCTTGGGATAACTGGTGCTAGTGGATGTGTGCTTGCTATAAGGTTTGCAGAACTACTGAAGAAACTGAACTCATATATAGTAGCATCATACACTTCTAATGCTCTTCTTGTAGCAGATAGCGAGTGTGTATCTAGAGAATGGTTCATATCCAAACTAGGTGAATATGTAGATGAGTTGTATGATGAAAATAGAATCGATGCATCTATAGCCAGTAGTAGCAACACTCTTGATGTATATACACTTATTCCTGCATCTATAAAAACTCTAGCACTGATTGTAAATGGAATTGGGTCGAACCTTATTACCAGAGCTATACTTAATGGGCTTAGAATGAAGAGGAAGGTAATAGCTATTGTTAGAGAATCTCCTCTTGGTGAAATAGAGCTCAAGATATTGTATAGAGCAGCTAGAGCTGGAATAATCATTATACCAGCTGTAATAGGTTTCTATGCATATCCACAAAACTTAGGAGATATAGTAGACTTTATAATCGGTAAAGTATTTGATGTTCTTGAGCTACAGCACAGTCTCTATAGGAGGTGGAAAAGCGCTAAAGAATCTAAAACACAAGATCCTTGCCAAATCCTTTACGGCTCAAAAGATTCTTGAGATTCTTGTTATCTTCACTTCTTTCTAACTCTTTCAGAAACATATCCTCTTTTTGTGTATCACTTTTTGTAGCAGCAAGACACTTACCATCAGGCAACAGGTATCTTTGTGAACATGATGAATATTGACACTTATACGAGATACAAGTATCGTTAACCCATGTACAGAAAGCTGTAGGCTTTCCATTAATAAGTTTAACCATAAGCGCTTTTTTAGTACACCTAAAGAGTGGACACATAGGATTACACATACCATTTACAGGTTTTGGTTGAACATCTTTACGTTCTTCATATTGTTGATGCCTAGAGGGTCTAGAGAAATGATTATCTCTATATCGATGTTCCTCTACACGTTTTCTTTCTCTATAATCTCTGAAATGTGAAGACTTTTGTTTACTATACCTACTGTCTTTAGAATGCTTTATAGCTGATTCATCATCTTTCAAAGGATCCACCATAACTTTAAGTATCTAGACTTTCGGGTTTCGCCTAAGGTCTACTTCTACAACTTAATCCACTTAAAAACTATATAACGTATATTGTTGTCATCTCTATCCACGATAGCTAGTACAGAGTGCTTCCTTACACTATGGCTAACTCTACCAAGAGCTACTATATCTGTAGGCTTGATTTTGTGTTCTTTAGCTACAACAGTAATAACATAAGGTGCATGTTCGTATCCTGGTCCCACAGTATATACAGTAAAATCTGCTCCATATTTAGTTCCACCTCTTATTATATAGTTACGATCCCTTAGATATTCATAAACACGATATTTAACATCAAAATCATGTGAAACACTTTTACAGAAATCCCATAGCTTATTACAGTCGATGGACTCACCATTGATATTTACCTCAGCTAAACCCTTTTTACAGAGATAGAGAGTTTCATACATAGATAAAACTAGAGGTTCTTGATAGCTTTGATCAATCTTGGGTTTCGAAATAGATAACGGTTTGCCATAGAACTGCTTAAACAAGGTATTGCTCTGAATTTTATCTAATACTAAAGATTTCCTACCAACAACATCTATCTTAGCTATGTAGTTCTTATCGTATATAGCCATACAATTTTTTCACCTAGATTAACAAGGTCTTGTATAATGTCACCAAGTAATAAAATCAAGGTATTTATATGGATAGAGTTTGGCTTAAGATCATGAGACTGACTTAAATAGATACCTCTATACATCTCAATTATGTTATCTCCATCTCTAAAGATCTTCGATACCTGTTCTGCACCTTTAACAGGATTCTCTATGAAGTATCTAAGTGTATCACTTAAGCATGTCAAGTAATCTCCTATATTTTTGATAATGCTCTGAATAGAGAGTATTGTTGATTCATCTATTGTTGTTTGTCTCAAACTGAGTAGCTCTAACTCTAGGATGAATTTATATAATGAATTTGAAAACACCGTTATAGAATCCAGTAAGCTTACATAATAATTGGTACCTATCATAGAAACTGCTACCTTGGCTACATAGCGAGCAAGATTATAACGTATATTGCGAACTGTTTTGAATTCTTCAACTACTTTACTTGCTCTAGTTCTAGCGACTTCAAATTTCTGGTCGAATAAATGGTTCACAATATGTTGTGATTCTTGGACAATCCATAGAAGCTTAACTACATAGTTACGTATCTGTTCGATCAGATTTTCTTCAGCTAGAGAAATTTTGATTCTCTCAATTTCAGGTTCAACTATTTCGCTAGTCATTATTGTAACACCATTCCATGAAACAAACCATCTAATCATAAAAGTGTAAACATAGTATATAAGTTTTTAGATTAGAACAAACTCGTATACAGTATACTCAATATTCATCTAAATAGAAAGGTGCTACACTTCTCAACATTATCTAGCACTTCTTTAGCTACATTCTTTAGGTGCTCTAGACGCATAAGATGTGCATTCACGTCTTCGATTTGCTGTTCATTAGAAAACTCTTTGGCATATTTAAGCCAAATTACACGTTCTTCTTCTACAGATACCTCATATATGTAGAAGGTTATTGTAGCTATTGATTCAATTTCCTCGATTGATAGATTTTTCGAAGAAAGTGAATCGCTTATGAATCTAAGTATTTCTTCTAACCTTTTAGACAATTTGGCTAGATTTAAGAGTCCTTCGTTTAGTTTATCTAACTTCTTTCCTTGAGACACCCTTTTTAATACAATTTTGCATCTCTCTACATATCTACTATGTTTATAGACAGTATCTTCAAGCATCTGGACAATGTTCGTTCTATTCATTTTGATCAACTTTTATGCACTTCTTATTGTACAAATACTCTTATCAGCTATACCATGCATTTTCATGAGTTCTGGATTAACATAAACAACATCACCAGATACATCATCAACTATTATGGCCTTGAATCTAAATCTTCTACGTCCAGCAACTGATATTTCGATAAAATCTTTTACTCCAAGCTCCTTAGCCAAACCACTAGATATTTTAGCTTCATCTTTACCTATAGAGGAATCATAGATAAGTCTAATCCTCTTCTCCTTGACAACTTTCTTATGTTTTGAGAAAATAGCACCAGGTGGGGGTACTACAGCTAATAGCTTCTTGATATCTGTTTTCTCCTGTTTTTCTTCATCTTCATAACTCTTTGTTTCAACGTTCTCGACATCTTCTTTATCTGTATCCATATACATCCCGATACATGTGTCTAGAATGGGTACACGATATAAAGATTTTAATCTTTTGGTTCAATAACTTGGTAACTCAAGCTAAATATATCGTATCCTTCTAGACCTATGTCTAAAACATTTACAAGATCCTGTAATGGAACTCTTACCTGTCTTCTAGTGTCTCTATCTCTGACAGTTACTGTAGATCCTGTGCTTATACTCTCATAATCTATTGTAACAACAAAAGGTATACCTATTTCATCAGCTATAGCATACTTCTTACCTATAGATTCTCCCTCTAATATGAGTACATAGTACCTAGATTTTATCATCTCATAGATCTTAGATGCCATAGATTTAAAAAGCGGTTTATCTACAAGGGTGGCTATACCCACCTTTATAGGTGCCAACTTCTTAGGTAGAGATAGAACGATCCTCCCATTCTCTAGCTCTCTATATGCATACTCGAGAGCTATATACATAAGTCTCTCAGCTCCAAAGGAGGGCTCAGATACATGTGGTATAAATTTCTCTACCCATACTTTTTCCACACTATCCTCAACTACAAATACAGACTTTGGTATAGTAATACCATCAATAACAACATTATCACCTACAGCTGATTCCAATACTTTAAGAAGCTCTTCTGAAGAATAGTTAGATAGAACCTTGAACACTTCTCCTGCTCGTGGGCCATAGATATTCAGAATAAGCTTCTTATCATATCTAGCTATACGTTTTTTGATTACCAGGGGCTCTTTAAGTTGACGAAGAGCATAGAGATCAGATCCACTATACTTGGCATGTCTCTCGAGATCATAGCTATGTCTATAGGCATGTCCTGAAACCTCTAGCTTACCCCACTTATCTACAATAACTATTTGATCGAATGTTTGTCTAGAGTAGTGTGCTCTTTCTGAAGGTAGTTTCTCCTCGAAATAGTTATTTTCATCAGATACACCTATCATTGATATAAATCTCTTCGATACACACATCCAGTAAGCAAGCCACGGACTTATAATGATGTTCTCTCTAAAAGCCTCGGTAGGAGAAATGGTTATTGGTTTAGATTCTCCACGAGCTCTTTGTTCAGCTGTCAAAATCCTTACCTTCTCATTACTACACTTCTCTTCAAGAATAGAACAATCCAGATTTTGTGCATCATAGAAGAACTCTATCTCCATTATTGTAAATTCTCTCAATCTTATAGGTCCTTGCCTAGGGGAGATCTCATTTCGTGCCACTCTACCTATCTGTGCAATACCGAACGGAAGACGCTTCTTCATTAACTCATAGATACGTTTGAAGTTTATGAACATTCCTTGAGCTGCTTCAGGTCTTAGATAAGCTAAGTTTTCTGGTGAATAGGGTCCTACAAATGTTTGAAAGAGCAATAGGAAACGTCTAACTTCCGAGAGTCTTCCTCCACAAGCGGGACAAACAATGCCATGATCTTTTATAAGTTTTCCTAACTCTGTTTCGCTTAATCCTTCAGCTGATATACCAAGAGTTTCCTCGATAAGGTGATCAGCTCTATAGACACGACGACAAGAGAGACATTCTACAGCATAATCTGTAAAACTTTCTTCATGTCCACTTGCTCTAAAAACTATAGCGGGATTTATTATCGGTGTCTCTATCTCTACAACAATATCTTGATGCTGTTTAACAAACACTTCACGCCATAGATTCACTATATTGTTCTTCAGCAAGACACCGAGAGGCCCCAAATCATAAAATCCAGCTTGTCCTCCATATATCTCGAATGAAGGCCATATAAATCCTCTTCTAAGGGCTAGATTCATGACCTTATCGTACTTTGTACTCACAAATATGCACCAGTATTGTCTTCTGTAGAGCTAAAGTTATACTGAACAGAGTATTAAGGTTATTATAGGTAATAATGGTGGGATAAGCATTATAGTACAAGGTGTAGATCATGTATTCCAAGATGTATTTAACTGACATAGAATCTGGAGAAGCATTTTTAGGTTTTAATAAGAATAAGAATGAGACGCCATTTACAATCTTGGGCATTCCTTTAGATATGTCTTCATCGTTCAGAGGTGGATGTGGTATAGCGCCAAGAAGGATTAGATTTGTATCTAGATCACTAGAGTTGTGTTCAACAATGACTGGAATAGATGTAGAGTCTATAGGATTTGAGGACGTAGGTGATGTAGTATTGTCTCCAGGTGATATGCAGAGTTCATTGAAAAGAATAGAGTATGTGGTAAGAGAACTTCTCAAAGATAAAGATAGGATACTAATAGCTATTGGTGGTGAACACACAATAACTCTACCCATTTTCAAGAGTCTAGCTTCAGAAAGATCACAGTGCCTGGTTGTATTAGATGCACATGCAGACCTAAGAGATGAATATCTAGGATCAAGATATAATCATGCTACAGTAATTAGAAGAACTATTGAAGAAACCAAGAGCAGGATAATACTGATAGGTGCTAGAGCTCTAAGTAGAGAAGAGATAGAAGCATATCATCAGCTGAAGGAGTATATAACCATCATTAGGGTATGGCAAGGAAATATCCATTCAAATATAGAGAAAGAACTACTACATGAGTTAGAGAGTTGTAGCAGGTTACACATATCGATAGATATGGATATACTTGATCCAACATACGCACCTGGTGTACAAACACCAGAACCCTTAGGACTGGATCCAGCTACACTACTCAAAATACTGTCACTAGTTGCTAACAATAGGGTACGTGTAATCGATTTAGTAGAGGTATCGCCTATATATGATCAATCAGATGTAACATCATTTCTTGCAGCAAAAATAATCATAGAATTAACAGCAACAATATACAAAAATATTTATGGAGATAGAGCAGAAAAGTATATGTGTAGGATATAGAAATATGGTAGCCGGGCGGGGATTCGAACCCCGGTCACGGGGGCTCTTCTCTTAACCGCCGCCACCCAGGCAGAGCTAAGCATTATCAGTATAGGTTGATAGGTATTTAAGTTTTCATAGATCTTCTAAAGATGTAGAGTTATTCTGAATCAATATATTGAATAAGAACAATTTTGTGTGGGTGGCGGCGGTTAGATCCAAAGCCCCGCATCCTTGGCCGCTAGACGACCCGGCTACTTCAGGAGATAATTTATTGTTAGCTAAGGTTAAAAACTTTTGTAGTTAGTGATAGCTTAGAGAGGATTATAGAAAAATTTATAAGCTTTTCGCTCAAAGATTTAAGAGGTAGACTCTTATGGTAATAAGACCTTCAGAACCTTCTCCAGAAGATATTGTTTCGAGATGTCCTAGCGGTAATATTGTGTATGATGAAATTAGTGGTGAATGGATTTGTGCAGATAGTGGTGAAGTTATTTCCGAACATGTTATTGATAGAGGACCAGAATGGCGTGCTTTTACTGCAGAAGAGAAGGAGAGGAGAAGTCGTGCTGGAAGCCCTATTAATATAGCTCTACAAGATAGTGGGCTATCGACCATTATAGATTGGTATGATAGAGATGCATCAAGTAGGAAGCTAGATCTCAAGAGAAGACTCGAACTCATTAGGATAAGAAGATGGCATAGTAGGACAAGGATCCAGAGTGCTGTAAGTAGAAATATCTTGCAGGCTCTAAATGAGCTTGAGAGAGTGGCAGAACAACTCAATTTACCTAGGTTTGTAAAAGAGGAAGCTGCAATAATATATAGAAGAGCCATAGAGAGAGAACTTGTACGTGGAAGAGCGATAGAGAGTATGGTTGCAGCAGCACTTTATGCTGCTTGCAGAATACATGGTGTACCTAGAACTCTTGATGAGATTTCAAAATATACAAAGAGTAGTAGGAAGGATATTGCTAGATGTTACAGACTTCTTGTGAGAGAATTAAGCCTCAAGATACCTATTGTAGATGCTACAGAATATGCTCAAAGAATAGCATCAATGCTGGGTCTTAGTGGAGCTACAGCAAAACTTGCAGTAGATATTATCCAGAAGGCTAGGGAACTAGGTATAACAGCAGGCAGAGATCCTGCAGGAATTGCAGCTGCCTCAGTATATATAGCGGCTCTTATAAATGATGAGAGAAGAACACAGAAAGAAGTTGCAGCAGCTGCAGGTGTAACTGAGGTAACAGTCAGAAATAGATATAAAGAACTTACAAAGGTGTTGAACACTCTCAAGATAAATAGTGAGGAAGAGACATAAACATTGAATTCAAATTGCTTTCAATATCTTTATCTCGCTACTTCTACTTTTTGCTATAACTCTATATCCGCAATAGGGACATCTAATACTCAACATGACTTTTAACTCTGATTCATCAAATTCTTTGTAGCATTTTATACATATGTACTTGACCATATCATTCAACCTTGTGTACACATCATATAGAAAACTAGTCAAATTTTTAAACTGTTACGCTAGAAACTGTATGGGCATGCAAACCAATGAAAATAGATACACTATGTATGGGATTACCTCCAGAACTATGTGCACAACTTGAAACAGAGTCACAAATCATAAAGATAAAATTAGAGCGCAGAAAAATGAGTAAGGTTGTGACAGTAATAGAGGGTATAGATGATAAAGCTTTTGATCTAAAGAAGCTTGCTTCTTACTTAAAGACGAAGTTAGCTGCCGGAGGTACTCTAAAAAATGGTAGAATAGAGATACAAGGAGATCATAGATCTAAAGTAAAGAAGATATTGGTTGAAGAGTTAGGATTCAATCCCGATAACATAGTATTCATAGAAGAAGGAGGATCATAATTCGGTAAAAGAGTAAGGTTAGTGAAGCACAATAGCTCTGGTTCCAGTAATGAACTATACGATCAATTCAAAGTTTTTGTCCCACTCAATATGGACTTGCTTCCTTGTGTTAAGTTCTGTCTACACTTAAAGTAGTCAGGGCGAGAGCTCTTCATCATGAATCAGTCGGTTTGCGTAATCATCATTCAACTCAATACATACATCACAATACTTATCGTTTAACTAGATACAAAACGTATTTGGCTAAATGTATTGCTGGATTAATTCCTGTAGCTTTTTGAATACCTCTCCATTGCGGAGATGCATTAACCTCAAAAATTACGTATCCTCTCTCAGTTTCAGCTACATCTATCCCGGCATAGTGAAGCTTTAGAACTTTCATAACCTTGAAAACAATGTTGTAGAGTTCTTCATCAAGATTAGATATAGGTATTGGTTTAGCTCCTTGAGCTACATTGGTTTTCCATTCATCTTTCGAGCTTTGTACGCGATAGTAAGCTGCTATAACTTCGTTACCTACGACAAGAATTCTTATATCTCTACCAGGTTTTTCTACGTATTTCTGAAGATATATAGGTTGTTTAAGTTGTGCTAAGGTTCTGGCTATTGTGTAAGTTACATCAGGATTTTCAGTCATAACTATTCCGAAACCCATACTCCCTATCACAGGCTTTATGATAGTCTTACCCCATTGTTCTGCAACTTTTAACGGTAACATAAAATCTTCTGTTACGAGGGTCTTAGGTACCGGTAGACCAGCTCTATTTAGAAGTAGTAAACTGTAGTACTTATCTCTAGCTATAACAATAGAGTCTACTGGGTTGATCACAGGAGTGCCAAGCAATTCTAGGTGCCTAAACACATTACATCTTCTAAGGAAATTCTCTAGAGTTACTGTTGAACCTAGATCCCTTAGAATCACACCATTGAATTCTATAGGTTTTGATGTAGCTAAATGTAGTACTGTATCATATCCTTCACCAAAGACTGAAACAAGTTCGGAAGGTCTTACATATACTGCTGAAGCACCTAGAGATTCTAGAGCAAGTATTATCTGTCTAGCACTCCATGGTGGTATTGCTCTATCAGCTACAACAGCTATCTTCATGAATATCACTTCAATGGTTTTAAGTTCAATAACTACAGACCTTAGCTAAGTTTAAGAATCTAGATGAAGTACTTTAATCAGAAATGTACACCAAATAATTGCATTATTCGAAATACCAATAATATCGATAGAGAGATTATAAGAGATATAGGTATTGAATCTAAAGCCATATATCCTCCTATTACTAACACCTTACCTTCGCTCTCTAGAGATCTGTACATGAATATAGCTGGAAGTATATCAGAACCTAGAGCTATCCCCATAATTGTTGAAAAAGGTAATATGTAGTAGATATCTTCACTATGCGTTATAACCATTGAGAGAAACACAAATGATAACGAGTATCTAATCACATTAACAAGAATCATCTTCTCTGTCGTGTATGTATGTACTACGGCTATAGCTATAGCTAGTGATAGTAACAGAATTAAGTATTGTATCTGTATAGCTCTACATATCATCAGTATTAATGTAGAGTATAATGGAAGTAAGAAACCACAATAGTTAATGGCGATACCATTGATTAAGGGTAGACGTATCGATCGACACACCTTCCTAGGGTTTGCTATACATGGTACCATTATAGCTAAAAAGGTGATAGTCAGTATATTCAAACAGTTCAGTAATAAACAGTAAGCAGTATACACCGTTAGTAGCAATATCATCATAATTCTCTGAATGAACCATAGATTTAGCTTATTTTTCTTCATTGTCAATCATAACTAAAGATTAATGAAATAACACCATATAAGTACATCACCACTTATCAAAGGTCTAGTAGCCGATATACACAAATAGAAGCTTCATTGTGTAATTTGTTTAAGTACCTTAAGCATCTTCATATATCTACATCTATAACTGTTATGCGTTTAGTGGCTGGAAGAGATACATTAAAAATCTTGGTGGTATTAATTACAGCATAAGTTTTTGTAGAATTATGTGCATGACCATGGATAGATATATCAGGTCTAAGACTGCTGTCTATATACTCAATTATCTTATAACCCAAAAAATCATGAATCTGTGGTAACTCTCCTTGCAGAGTTATAGACGTCGAGGCGTAATGTGTTACAAGTATCGATAACCTATATTCTCTGCATATCTTCAGTAGCTCCCTAATTTTTCTAAGCCTATTGATGTACAAATTATCTATGTTTGGAATATTCTTTTTCTGCCATATGGTTGGTTTCTTAAGCACTCCCCGACTACCCACAATACATATTTCTGTGCCTCTAATCTCTATGACAGTATATTCATCATCTAGCCATAGAACCTCTGGATACATCTCTCTGTATTTATGTTCAAAGCCTATGTACTCTTCATTACCGAATACAGCTACTATTGGACTATCTACAACACATCTATCGATAAGCTTATTGAGAACAGAAATAACGGGCTTCATATTGTTTATAGAATTCTTTTCCACTATATCGCCTGCAAGTATTATCAAATCGACTTTTTGATTTGCAAGTCTTAACGTAGTTATAGAGGCAAAGAAAAGCGGAAGATATCTAGGACTATGGATATCAGATACCGATACTATGTGCAACATAACTAAACACCACCATAAGATAAGTTCATTAACACTTAAAATAGATTTGTATTTTCTCAGCACTATAAAGAGGTGTAAGATAGTATGATAAAGCCTAGAGGTTGTAATGCCTCTGGTCATAAAGGATGGATTGAACTTAAGTGCAGATTATGTGCTAAAAAGCTCTACATAGGTGATGATACAATATATGTGTGTCCTAAATGTGGTAGCAAATATGAAGCGTACTTCTGTATTGCAGACGCTAAAAAACTTCACATGAAGTGTCCATATTGTGGTTCAGATCTGAATCTATTACTGAATATCTAATGAATCTTGTTAACAAAACTAATGAAACGAAATATCATTGTTAAATTAAATCTATTATTTAGTGTTTTGTTTCTTCGTTAACTAAGTGAGCATGTTGATTCAAAATATGATTAGTAATTTGGATATTCTGAACTAGGTTGAAAGTAGATGAGTAATGTTGATGTTCAAAAGATAATCATAGATAGTCATAGAGAAATCGCTATAATCAAGATAAATCAAGCCACAGTTATAGCCATTATAGATGCTATAGCAAAGGCTACGAAAAAAGAGGAATACACTGAGTTGACAAGCTTTAGTACAGTTGAAATAGGTAAACGGAAAATTGAGCCGATCCATATGTGTGAAAATGCTTACAGTTACATGCTGTATGAAGAAGCACTATGCTTAAAAAACCAAGATATATGTACAGTCATATCCTATATAGCATATATAGTGTGTAATGAGGGGAGTTGTGAGGAAGAAAGAATCATCAATACAGTTAAGTGTATTGCATCCAGATATTAAAATGGATGCTTCCATCGAGAAAGAGACTTAGCCTTTAAATTCTGTAGCGATACTCAAAAGTTATAAATGGGTGTGAAGATGAGACAAGAACTTGCATTAAAAAAGCTTATCGAATATGTAGCTAGAAGGGCATCTTTATTAAGTCAAAAGTATGAATTAAGAGAACTTATAACACCTTCTATTGTATCAATGATGGATAAAGCAATAGACAAGATGGTGGCGACTATAGTTAAGAGAAATGGAGGACTATGGTGTAATCTTTGTGACAAAGGACCCTTCACAAAGAGAGGATTTTATCTACATCTTGTACGAGTTCACTCAAGAGATATAGAGTTCATGGTTAAAGAAGAGATGAAGAAACTTCTAGAAGCGGTAAACCGTAAAACCTCACCAGCTTAGATTTGTTTTAGGAGCTGTGTATGGTGAGAGTGTACGCTTTTGATGTAGATGGAACATTAACACCGATTAGAAGTTGCTGGAGATTCATTCACAATATTCTCAATACTGTGCACAGATCTAGAAACTATTCAAAGTATTTCTTTGAAGGTTTGTTAAGCTATGATGAATGGGTAGCAATGGAGCTAAATCTATGGAAAAATATAGATGTTGAAGTCTTCAAAAGAATTGTGTATGCTATTCCATGGAGAAACGGTATAGAGGATTTAGTAGAATTTAGGCATAAAAAGTCTAGAGATGTATTTATAGCTGTTTCAGGGGGATTTAATTTCTTAGGTGAAAGAGCAGTACGTGAACTCAAATTCAATTCATATATAGGTGTAGAGTTAGAAATATTGAATGGAAGACTTACAGGTTATGCATTGAGTTATCCAGATTTCAATGGTAAAGGTACGGAATTGATAGAGTATCTGCGTAGCAATAGTATAGAGTATAGCGAATTGATATGTATAGGTGATAATATTAACGATATCGATATGTTTAGATACTGCGATGTATCCATAGGCTTCTGTCCTTCAAAAAACTTGAGAAGAGATTATGTCAATATATTCATTAATTCATGTAGCATAAGGAATCTTGTAAATATACTTTATACAATTTAATGTAGCTATATCTACTGTATACTGTAATCACTTTAAGCCTTAAGTACTAGTTACATTAGTACTAGTTAGGTTGGTGTATATACTCTTGAGTTCGAGGAAATTATTTTATGTATGTATAATCATAATGCTATTGTTTGTCACTCTAGACATAGCGAGCTGTATTTCTGAAGAAGTGTTTGAAAACACCATCAAGATACGAGATAAAGAGATTGTTTGGAGTTATCGTAGTAGATCAAATAAAGCTAATGGCTACTCAAGCTCTACACTTGTGGTAAATCCATCAAGTATTGAATACCAAATCGAAACGTTATTGAATCTGGATATAGATCAGAGAGCTATGTTAAATTTATCATATGTTTTTGTAGGTAGTGAAAGATTATTCTATCAGTTTATTTATACATCTTCTAATCTCTCTATCTCTATTGACGGTAATATAGTGGTAAATAAGGACTACATAATTGTTCAATGGTTTAGATTAAAAACATGTATTCAGATTAATTCTAGTGACTCGTCTTTTAGGTATATACAAATAAACAATTACGTAAAGGAGGCTATAGAGAAGCTTAACTTATCTATGATCGAGAGTTTGAATACTTTAATGACGGTATTGAGAACAAAAAATGAAGTATGTGAATACATAATCATATATGATCTCTATATAGATAAGATCAAGTATATCAATTATTTGAACTTAAATGACAGTACGAATACTTGTTTTAGCAGAATACCTATGTATACTTGGATTGAAGTTAACGAAGTTGTGAAAGATGGTAAGCATAATACAAGGTATAGGATAGAAAGTATAAATGGTGATGATGTAGTATCAGCTGGAAACTCTTTGCCTTGCATGGTTCCTGTAATCGGTATAGTTAATGATATCATCAAGAATCTTGAAATACGGACACTATTTGTAGAGCTTAGCATCATGAATAAATTTGACATCATAAAAAAGATGAAAGAGATGCATAGAGAGTATATCGATAAAGGAATAGAGATTTACACATTAATGAGTCGTTCAGTTATGGATAGATATAATATAACTAAATCTGTCATAGAGATACAATATCTTTCATATCCCTATGAAACAATAGTAACAACATTAAGTAATATAGATACGACTGCTCTCAATAAAGATTATGCACGTACTCTATTAACCGAGATAATCACAATTTACAGAAATGTTTATCATAATAATACAATAGACTGGGTAGATATATTAGCTACAGCAAAAATAGAACAGATGTATACAGTTACCTTAGATAATAACCACCAAAAATATACCTCAACATCTGTTTCTCCAGAACAAGCATTAGTTTTAGTGCTTGTAACATTAATATCTGTTGTAGTTCAAGTAATGGTAATACTATTTATAATTTTGAAAATATTTAAAAAGACAACATAAAGTCCATCATTTACGCATCACCTTATGTCTCTATACTACTCTCTACCTATCTATTGTATTAATCTACATTTTCTCTATATCATACTCAATATACACCTATGCTAATTAGAGCTTCCATTCGTTGTCCATTTATGAATCTAGTTTCGACTCCTCTAGATTTCAGTATACTATCTATGTATTCTTTGTTGAGACGCTCTACCGGATTGTATTCTTTGGATCCTAAAACGAAGTTACATGCATATCCAAATGATGGAATCCATACTTGGTATTCTAAATAATATCTATATACGTTCTTAATAGAATTAGCTATGGAGTTATAAACATCTCTGTAAAAGAATGCTGAACCAGCTTGTGTAACGACTACACCATCACTACTTAAGATTCTATATACATCTCTGTAGAAATTCTCGCTATAGAGTGGTTTAGCTATATCGCTCGAATATGGATCCGTTAGATCTAGTATAACGACATCGTATATTTCTTTTGTTTCAGAAACAAACTTTAAGCCATCTTCAATTATTATCCTAGCTCTTGAATCATAGAAAGCATTTCCATGAAACGAAGGTAGATGCTCTTTCGAAACCTCAATAATATCTTCATCTATATCAACCATAACGGCTAATTCTACTGTTTTATGTTTTAGAACTTCACGTAGTGTAGCTCCCTCACCTCCACCAATTATCAATACTTTAGTTGGGTTGGGGTGGAGCACCATAGCTGGATGAACTAGAGATTCATGGTATATATGTTCATCTGCTTCACTACTTTGGATATATCCATCGAGAATAAGGCTCCGCCCAAAATCTTCCACATCAGCTACTATTATTTCCTGATATTTGGATCTCTTTACAACATGTACCTGTTTAACTTTTAAACTCATTGTACTTCCTCTTCCTATACCTTGGATAATAACTAGACCAAGCAACTTTATCACCTTGTGTTAACAGTATTCCGGAAATCACATAATAGTTCTAGATTAATAGTTTTTTTGTTGAACCATTAAGTATAAAAATCTAGCTAGAGTTAATAGTGTTCAGCTGTAAAATAATTCAATAGATGATGTACATGCTAAATACTGAAAAATGATGAAGGGCCAAAGCGCTGATTCTAAATTTTAATTACTATAAGGGGATCAAGAGTTAGCGATATTCATCGACATTTTTTTATAGCTAAACCTCTTATGAGTTGTGATTCGTATCTACTTAACTCAACTCTTTTACCATTTATTAACAAGGATATCATCATAGGTGATGTAGATTCTATACATACCTTCTTACTCACCTCGATACCTAGACTGATGATCTTTGCAAGAAGAGAGCTATCAAATGAACATAAAATACGTGTAATGATTATCTCTGTTCCTTCAACAAACTCTGTTAACGGTAGATCGCTCACGTTTTCTACAACTGAACCTGGTATAGGGTTTCCATGTGGGCATCGACTTGGTTTTTGCATATATACCCAAAGTCTATCCAATATTTCATCCGGTAGATGTTCAAACATATGTGCATATCTATGGGATTCTATAAGATCGAATCCTAAATGGAGATGCAGAAAGGTTTCAGCAATTCTATGTTTCTTAACAGCATCTTCAGCCAATCTTCTACCTTTTTTTGTTAGCTTAACACCTTCATATGGTATCCATCTGATATAGTCTCCTTCAGCTAATTTCTTCAAAGTTTTAGAAACAGTAGCAGGCGTTACATTAAGCTCTGATGCAATATCTTGGGTTTTAGCTACACCATATATTTCCTCAAGTCTGTATACAGCCTTAAGATAATCTTCTAGAGTCTTAGTTTGTATCTTGAAATGTTTCATAACCATACTCAGCTCCAGTAGAAGTCATAGTGTGAAGCTATATAAACATTGAAACTGTAAATGATGATAATGAGGTATCTTTAACTATTGACAAGGGTATATTCGTAGTACTCTTATGTTTATGTATCTCAGTTCTTAATAACTACTCTGTAGGATAAAGCAAAATGTTGAAGTATCAAGGTTACTAAAATTAAGCAAAGGTTATAGTTATGGGCATCTCTATTCATGTACATGAGAAGATTAAAGCTGTACCAAGACTCATAAGCAGTATAGTGGGTAGTGGGTTAAGGAGTAGCTTAGACATAGATAAAGACTCTACATCCTTAAAAGAACTTAGCGAAGCAGTAAAAGATATAGCCGGAGTACTTATGAACATTGTTGTTATTGGTAAAGAGAAGAGAAAAATATGTAGATATTTTGATCCTGTGAAAGGCATATGCAATTTCTTGAAGTTAGACAACAACATTCCTACACTAACAACTATACCCGATGGAAACATATTAAAAATACTTGTTTCATCTCATCCCGAAATCTGTGCTGTATGTCCTTATTGGTCTACTGAAAAAGTAATATGATTATTAAAAGTGTTTCTTGTGTTAACATTTAGCAATGTTTTTATCTATATAAACAATTTTATAAGGTATAGGTGTAGATTATGTTGATTGTGGCTCTAGATCCACCTCTAAATGTTGATGCAGAGAAATGGGTTACACAGAGATATGAAGCATTAAGGGATATAGTGAAGGGATTCAAGATAGGATTACCAGCTATAGTTAAACACGGTACTAATTGGTTAAGTAAACTATTTGGAGTTTATGATGGTTTAGCGATAGCAGATCTTAAGCTAGCTGATATAGGAGATGTAATGGCTTTAACAGCAGCAATACTAAGGAATGTAGGTTTCAATGCTATTATTGCTCACGCATTCGTAGGGTACGAGAAAGGTATAGATGTACTTGCTAAAATATGTGAAAAAGAGGGTATTAAGTTGATACTAGTTGTGTCTATGTCTCACGAAGGTTCTAAAGAATTCATAGACAGACATATAGATGAATTCATAGATATAGCAGAACGTGTTGGTAGTTGGGGTGTTGTAGCACCAGCTACACGACCTAATGTAATACAATTCATTAGGTCAAAAGTTGGATCGAAGATAAAGATAGTTTCACCTGGAGTAGGAGTGCAGGGAGCAGAGCCTGGGACAGCTCTCTGTGCTGGTGCTGACTATGAGATAGTTGGTAGAGCTATTACGTATTCAGATTTAGGGAAAGTGAGAGAGATAGCATATGCTTTATTAGAGTCTCAGAAGAAGAGGCTATCTTTATGTCGTGGCTAGCTTTAGAGCTATTTAGAAAAGGTATGATAAAGATAGGTAAATATAGACTTACTTCGGGTCTAGAAAGTCCATTCTATATAGATTTGAGACAACTCTACAGCTATCCTGATATTATTGAAAAACTCGTAACAGAATTATGTTCTGCTTGGGATTTAAGTAGCTATGATGTTATTGTTGGTATAGCTACCTCAGGTCTAGTGTTAGCGTCATTCATAGCATGTAGGCTTAAGAAACCTCTATCTTATGTTAGGATAGACAGAAAGATCCACGGTACACAGTCTATTGTTGAAGGTGTTGTAGAATCAAAAAACTGTTTAATAGTAGATGATGTAGCAACTACTGGAGGATCTATAGAACATGCATATAACGCCATAAAGGAGGTTAGGGGTATGCCAACAGCAGCATTAGTGGTTGTAGATAGAGAACAAGGAGCAAGAAAGAAGATAGAGTCACTCGGTATGAAATTCTATAGCTATATTAATGTATCAAACATCTTCAAGTATCTTTATGAAAAAGGATTAATCGATACAAGAACCTATGACGAAGTTATTAACTATATTAAGCGTTTTAGTCAAGATCTATAGACAGTGCCCAAAGAGTTCATCATTGTAGACAGAAATGTTTTATAGTTTACAGATAGTAGCATTAGATTTGGGCATAAAGATGATCACATCATTTAAAAATAGAGATGTGGTATCAATACTGGACTTCACTAGGGAAGAACTCGAGACATTGTTTGAGTATGCAGATAAATTCCGCAAAGTTGAGGGAAAACTGAATCTACTAAACGGAAAGGTGGTTTCTCTCGCTTTTTTTGAACCATCTACTCGTACAAGGCTCAGTTTTGAAGTAGCAGCAAAACGTCTAGGTGCAGATGTTGTATCAATCATAGGTGAGGAAGCCTCCAGTATAGCTAAAGGCGAAAACTTGGCAGACACAATACGTATGCTTGATGCATATTCCAATATTATAATTCTAAGACATAGATATGAAGGAGCAGCAAAATATGCTGCAGAAATAGCCGAAAACCCTGTTATCAATGCTGGCGATGGTATTCAACATCATCCAACACAAGCTATGATCGATCTATATACAGTAAAGACACTCTTCGGATCAATCGATGGATTAGTGTATGTTGTTTTAGGGGATCTTAGATATGGAAGAGCAGCAATGTCATTCATATATGGTCTTTCTCTATATAAGCCCAAGAAGTTGTATGTAGTTGCTCCTCAACTATTACGTATACGTAACGAAGTTCTACAAATACTGAAAGAAAGAGGTCTACCTATCGAAGAGAAAAATGATGTGAGAGAAATAATCAGTGAAGCAGATGTTCTATATGTTACACGTATCCAGAGAGAAAGGTTTCCAGATCCTATGGAGTACGAAAAAGTTAGAGGTTCGTATATTGTTACACTAGATCTTCTAGAGAAAGGTAAGTCTACATTAAAAGTTCTACACCCTCTACCAAAAGTAGATGAAATAGACCATAAAGTTGATACATCAAGATATACAGCCTACTATCTTCAAGCTAGATTAGGTGTACCAGTAAGAATGTCTTTATTATCCCTAGTTTCTGGTGTAGAGATATGAGTTCAGAAAACATACACACGTTGGTGGTTCCAAAAATACTGAATGGAACTGTCATCGATCATATACCAGCAGGTAGAGCTCTAGACATACTAAAGGTATTGAATATAACTGGAGGAGAAGGCTGGAGAATAGCGGTACTATTGAATGTTGAGAGCAAGAAGTTAGGTAGAAAAGATATAATAAAAATAGAGCGTAGAAAATTAACTTCAGCAGAAGTAAACGTCATAGCACTCATAGCTCCTACAGCAACTATAAACATTATCGAGAATTTTGTTGTAGTCGAGAAGTTTAAGGTAAATGTGCCAGAGGTTATAGAGGGTGTAATTAGATGTCCGAATCCTACATGTATATCGAATAAAGAACGAGAACCAGTAAAGTCTAGGTTTAGAACATTATCAAAGGATCAGCTTATATTTCGTTGCGAATATTGTTCAACCATTGTAACTAGAGATGATATACTAAAGCTTATCATAAGATGAATGTTATGTCTATTAAACCTGCCAAAATATTAAGAATAGATAGAATAGCTGAAAATACGTATCTCTTAGCTGTAGAATTATTTACGCATATGGACAATATTTCTCCGTTCAATTTTTTTATGGTTTGGGTACCTCGCGTAGATGAAATACCCTTAAGTGTAGCATTTTTGAATAACAACATTATATATTTTCTATTCAAAGTTAAAGGTCTAGGTACAGAAACACTCTCTAAAATGTGTAAAGGTGAGATAGTAGGTTTAAAGGGGCCTCTAGGTAGAGGTTTTATCGTTGAAGACTATACGAAAAGTGTACTAGTGATAGCTGGAGGTATAGGTATAGCTCCCATCCCTTTCTTCATATATAGGTCAAAATACAAGAAGCTCGATGTTGTATGGGGAGTTAAACGAAGAGAAGAACTTTTTGATTTAAATATATTTAATCAAGATATTGGAGATAGGTATAGATTATTTATGGCAACAGAAGACTGTAGCTATGGTTTTTGTGGAACAGCTTTAGAGAGGCTAAAGAATATTCCACTAGAAGATTATGACATCATATTAGCAGTAGGACCACAACCTATGTTGAAAGGTGTATGCGAATACATAAGAAACACTAACCTAGAAGCATATGTAGCTCTTGAAACAATGGTTAAATGCGGCATAGGTCTATGTGGTAGTTGCTTCATTAGATCATCAAACAAGCTTCTCTGTATAGATGGACCAGTATTTAGATGTGATGAGGTGATACAGCATCTTGGAAAGACTAATAATAGCAAAAACATATGAAGATGGTTATTTGAAAGAGATAATGGTGTTAGTTAATAAAGGTATTGTTGAAAGAAGATTTAACTATATCGACAAGAATCTATGTAGAGATTATGAATGTATAGATCTTCGTGCTAAAGGCATACTTCTCCCAGGGTTCATAGATATCCACGTACATTTACGTGGACTTAAACTTAGTTATAAAGAAGATGAAGAAAGCGGTACGAAGGCTGCTTCTAGAGGTGGTTTTACAGCTGTTGTAGATATGCCTAACACTTTACCACGAATAGATAACAAACAAGCTCTTCAAGAAAAAATAGAAGCACTTAAGCTAAAGAGTAGAGTTGATTTTGGAATCTATGTATCTCCAGCAAAAGACTATAGGGAAATGTATGACATGTTGTATGAAGAAGGTGTTGTAGGTGTAAAATTCTTTCCCCAAGATCTTCACCTATTCCCCAAGATCCTCAATATTACTAGTTCCAGAGATCTAAATAGAATAGTGATTGTTCATGCAGAACATCCATATATGGTGAATGATTGTGAAGCTGGTTCTAGATGGATGTGTAGACCTATTGAAAGCGAGCTTTCAGCTCTAGATATTGTTCACATGCATGTTAAAGAAAATATGAAGATCCATATCACACATATAACAAATGTTCTAACACTATCTTTAGCAAAAAGATATAAATTCACTACAGATACTTGTCCACACTATCTCTACTTAGATTCTTCTCACGAGAAGGAAATGGGCTGTATAGCTAAAGTAAATCCTCCTCTTAGAACTCCTTCAACAAGATACTCATTATTGAAACTACTGAAAGCATTTGATGCAGTTTCCTCTGATCATGCGCCTCACAGTTTCGATGAGAAACTTCTTGATTTCTCGATGTGTCCATCAGGTATAGCTTCTCTAGAATTGACTGCTTCCTTAATCCTAAACTTAGTAAATTTAGGTGCTATAGATCTAGATGACGCTGTAAAGCTCTTATCTCGAGGTCCCTCCAAAATACTTGGACTCAAGAGATGGGGATGTACGTATATTGGTTGTATAGCTAGTTATACTGTAGTGGATATGAATAAAGAATTTCGTGTTGATCCTGAAACATTTTATTCGAAATCTAGATTTTCGCCCTACAAAAAGAATGTATTAAAGGGTGTAGCTACAGCAACTATAGTCAGAGGCGGTATTGTTTATATCGATGAAGGATATGAAGAGAAAATCGAACCTGAACCTTTAACAAAGTTTATGGTGAATTAATTGTGCTGGAAACAGTTGTAGCCACAATAAGTCTTAGACATCCTGTAATGAATGCTAGTGGTATACTTGGAACACATAGAGAACATATATCAAGACTTGTAAGTTATGGATTAGCTGCTGTAGTTACAAAGACCATAACCCCAGAACCTAGGGAAGGTTATAATCCACCAATAATAGTTGAGCTACCTACGGGTGGATTAATTAATGCTGTAGGTCTAGAGAATCCTGGCAAAAATATTATTAAAGAGCTTGTAGAGGAAGCTAAAAAATATAGCATACCTATTATAGTTAGTATTGGTGGTAGAAATGAAGATGAATTCATTGAGGTTGCTGTAGAAGCAGATATGAATAAAGCTGATGCTGTAGAGCTTAACTTAAGTTGTCCTCATACCAAAGGATATGGCGTCGAGATAGGGGTAGATCCTAAAAATGTGTACTCAGTAGTTAAAGCAGTTGTTTCAACAATAAAGATACCTGTTGTAGCTAAACTAGGGTTAAGCGATAGAGTAGTTGAATCAGCAGAAAAAGCATTAGAGGCAGGAGCCAAAGGTTTAACGCTCATAAACACAATAAAGGCTATATATATAGATGTATATTCTTTAAAGCCTGTATTAACGAATATCTATGGAGGTCTTTCTGGTACCCCAATACATCCTATAGCTGTCAGAATTGTCTATGATGTGTATAAAGAAACTAAAGCCGATATAATAGGATGTGGAGGGGTAGTAAACTGGCAAACAGCAGCAGAAATGATTCTAGCTGGAGCAAAAGCTATTCAAGTAGGAACAGCATTAATGCGTGATCCAAAGAGAATTGTAGAAGATATAGTTAAAGGATTGAGTGAATGGCTAGAAACAATAGGAATAAAAGAAATTTCACAAGCAGTTGGTCTCGCTCATAAGGTGTAAAGATGTGTCTATACTCGTTATAGCAACATTAAACACGAGTTTAGCGATGGAGATAAATCGATACATTAAAGAGTTGAGTAATAAATATTCATATATAGTGACATATGTATGGGAATACTTGCCTCAACACTCTCTAGAGATACAATATTTCCATAAACCATTGGCTAAACTCGAGAAAGACTTTGAACAAATAGTAAAACTAAAGGAATTGATAGTATTTGTGAACACTATTTGCATAGATTCTGTAAGACAACAATTAATGAATTACATAGACAGTAAAGTGGATAACGTTGTACTAATTGATTATTGTCTCAATCATGTTTCTTGTTATAAGAATCTACTATCGCTACCTCCGTATATTACTATCGTAAAAACATTCATAGACCGTATAACCACAATTTTTTCAAATATCGACGAAATATTGATACGTATAAAGATATGCAGAGAATGCTTGAAGACTCTTTCTATTCTACATAATATCGATACTATCAAGACTATAGATCTGTTCCAAGAACTAATAAGACAAGTTATTAAAAATCATTACAGAATAGAAATTTCAATTAATACGATTACAGAATTTCTTTTAACTGCAAGAGGGATAGTGAAGGGGTACAGAGAAGAGAGAACATATATGTATAGAGTTGAGATATCTGAAGAACATACGAATAAAAGCTACATGCTACAACTTTTAGCAATCCTATTGTTAATAACCGATGGATATAATAAAGCTATGAGAAACATCTGCATCTCAGACATTGGTCTAGATGAAGGACTTTACTCAATCTTCTTTGCATATCTTGTTAAACATGGTGCAAACATCTCTGTGAATATACTCTAGATAATGTTATATTAATGATGTAGTGACACAATACTTTTAATTGCTAAATACTAGCTAAAGATGTTTCACAATATATAGTGTTGTTTCAAAATCCTATAGAATTACTTCTATTGAGGCAATTTTAATTTATTTACCAGCTATAGACATATTTACCAATACAAGGATAAATAGTTTGGGATAACGATATGGAGTCTAAAAAACGTATAGCCATATATGTGGTAGTGATAATTGTTTTGGCTAGTATTACTATATATAGCTATTATTATCTAGTGAGAGAAAAAGATAAAGAGATAACTCCAAAGACATTACCAACAGAATCCATATCTCTAGTCACAGAAACAATACTTGTGGAGATTTCAACACCTACAACGAATACCATCAAAGAAGAGGAAGATATCACAAAAACTACATTAACTACACCTACAACTTTTCCACAAGAAACGATAACCACAGTTATTAACCATACTACTAGTCAACCACCTTTATATCACCTATCGACAGAAACCTTTCCACAGGAAAAGGGTTTAGCTATGAATATAATCTATTATCCCAAAACAGTTATTTCGTGTTACGAGAAAATCGAAGTAATGTTCAATATATCGAACCTAATGTACAGAAATCCATACAACTCAAGCGACATAGATGTTGTAGGATACATCTATACACCAAATAACGAGGTTATCAAAATTCCAGCGTTCTACACAAGGAACTACACGATTCAAAGTATGGGATCGAGGGAACATATAGTTTTATTCAATACGCCACCTCTCTGGGCATTACGTTTTACACCAAAAGTCTCTGGAGAATATAGGGTAGTTATAGAGGCTAGAAACAGTAGTGGGGTAAAAATTTCGAGTGAAGAGCTGAAGATACAGGTTTCTGAATGTAGAAACAAAAGAGGATTCATATCAATTGATGAATCAAAGAAATTCTTGGTGTTTGAAGACGGATCTTCAGAAATAATGCTAGGCATAAACTTAGCTTGGCCTCCAAACAAACTTGAGGCTATATCCTTCTATAGCTCATGGTTCAAAAGACTTAAAGAACTAGGTGTTAAGGTTGTACGCATAGGTCTTGTTCCATGGTCTCTAAATCTAGAATGGAGTAATTTGAATCGCTATAGTTTAGCAGATGCAGCAAGAATAGATGAAATCATCAGATTGGCAGAAGAACATGATATCTACATAATATTTGTGTTTATGTGGCATAACGAACTTGCAGATGATTGGGGAAACAATCCATATAATGCTTTAAGAGGAGGGCCTATAAAGAATCCTGAAGAATTTTGGAGTAATCCCATAGCCATAGATATATTCAAGAATAAGGTGAGGTACATAATCGCTAGATGGGGTTATTCGCCACATATACTTGCATGGGAATTAGTCAATGAAGCTGATCTAACATCAAACTTCTTTAGCATTAGAGATGCTTTTGTTAATTGGGTTAAAGAGATAAGTAGTTATGTAAAGTTACTTGATCCCTATAAACGACCTGTAACTGTAAATCTTGCAGACTATAACTCAGAACCAAGAGTATGGAACATAGAGAGTATAGATTTGATAACAGTCCATAGATATGGACCCACAGGGTTTAAGGATATAGGATCCTCAATACCAAGTATAATAGATTCTCTATGGAATACCTATAGAAAGCCTGTAGTGATAACAGAGTTTGGTGTAGATTATAGATGGATAGGGATGCAGGGATTTACCGGAATTCCGTATTGGGCTATAGATAGAGAAGGTATAGGTCTT
Source organism: Ignisphaera sp. (assembly GCA_038821645.1). Classification (GTDB taxonomy): domain Archaea; phylum Thermoproteota; class Thermoprotei_A; order Sulfolobales; family Ignisphaeraceae; genus Ignisphaera. The sequence goes on from JAWBDT010000013.1 coordinate 54,236, forward strand.
CATGAAGGATTATGGAGTTCCACTTTATCAGGATCTCCTATATCGGCCATGAGCTGGTGGTGGGATACACAAATAGAGAGATACAACCTGTTCTATCACTTTAAAGCTTTATCTGAATTCCTAAAAGGTGTTGACCCAGTAAAAGGAAGACTAAGTAGATTAAATGTATATGTAGAATCAGCTTCAACTATCGAAGGCAATACAACTTCCTTAATACTTTATCCAAGTGCTGGATGGATCTGGGTTTCACCAGTAAAACAGAACATCTACACTATACACCCTAACGGAAAGATAGAGGGTGATACATCGCTACTTAGTGGCTTTGTGTACGGTAAAGGACATAACCAGCGGACTCTGAATCCCATATTCATAGTTACGTTTCTCGATAGAGGTAGAATGATCTTGAATGTAAATTCTGTAGGAAGAGGATCAGCAGTAGTATCGATATATGTCAATAACACAAAGATAGAGGAGAAAGTGTTACCCGATATAGATGGTAAAAGTGATGAAGATGCTAATGAGTATAATATCGACATTACAATAGATTTTGAACCTGGTACATATGAGATTAGAATAGATAATGAAGGTATAGATTGGTATACATGGAACTACATAGTATTCGAAAACACTATATACGCTTCAGCAAAGGTGCAGGCAATAGGTTTAGGTAATAAGAGTTTTGCAATAATGTGGATAAGGAATACAGACTTTAACTGGTGGAATTATGCAGTATTAAACAAATCACCTATACCTCTAAAGAATGTAGTGATTTCAGTAGAAGGTTTAGAAGATGGTATGTATGTAGTTGAGTTTTGGGATACATTTAGAGGAGAAGTAGTAGAAAGTAAAGAGGTAATGGTTACTCAAGGAAAAGCACGCATATCAATAGATAGTTTAGAGAAGGATCTAGCTTTAAAGATGTATAAAACAGAGTGAATATAGAATACAAAGCAGATATCAATGTTTCAACACTTTTATTATCTATTTTGTTTGTATTCACAATATCTCTACATAATATTACAATATTGAACTCTATAGATGGTTGGATACCAATAGATATATTTAAATAGATATATTTAATAAGGCTCTCTACATGTATAGTTTATGTTACATTTATCAAAATCATTAATTAGGTGATTTATAGAATATGAATAGGGTGTATCTATTTCCTAACTTCTGTGAAGAACAATCATAACCTCGGAGAACCCGAGATTGTTGAAAAACGCTGAGAGTTAAGCAGAGCGTTTCTTGTACATGTAGGAGTAGTTTGTTAAGTCTATAACCTTAGATGTATCCGTTTTGTATCGGTGTTCTTGTCTTAATGTTATAATTACATGTAAACCCATCTTGCTTAAATTCTCGAGAATTTCGGGGAA
>JAWBDT010000014.1:0-53995 GCA_038821645.1 Ignisphaera sp.
ATCTCTTATCGGGATCCACTAAACCATGCCATTTCTCTGGATACTCTCTCCAAGCTATAGAAAGAATCCTCATCTCTTCAACTAGTAATGAAAATTCTCCTCTAAGTGTTCTCATAGGTTTTCCTTTTACACCAATAACATCACCAACATTAATTAATTCAACAACTTTCCAAAGATCTTCTCCTAGCACATCGTAACGAAAAACAAGCTGAATAGTATCAGTCGAATCATCTAATACACCGAAAACTATCTTGCCATGTCTTCTTATACCCATGAGTCTGCCAGCAATACTATATCTATCTGAAGCTATATCACCGTTATTAAGATTGCTGTAAACCTTCTTTAGCGTTCTAACATCTGTATCAACATCGTATCTGTATTCACTTACATATGGATCAATACCTAGATCTATAAATTTCCAAAATCTATGCTTCTCGATAGTCATACTATTCACACATCATTTTGCTGTTTATACTCTAAAGAAAATAAGTATTGCTGTAACCTTATAGACAGAAGCATGGTATAATCCCACTATAGGTAACAACAATATCAATACTATCTCCAGATTCTTTACCTAATTTTTTTCTAAGAAATACATCTGATATTACCTCAAGAATTTGTCTACTATGCAATGTTATTTCAGGTCTTACAATATACACTTGCAAACAATCTATATATGCTTTCCATACATAAACTTTACCAAAACCTTCCATAGGTGGAGGAAGTATATATATAGGTCTATCAATACTAAAAACTGATTCAATAATGTCCACATATTCTCTATCTATGAGAATATTCAATGTTCCTGGATAGGGATTTATTCCCAAAATTCTTGATATACTGTTATTGTATAGCTGAACATATTTAGCACCTTCACCTAGTCCATCAACAACCTTACCCTTAATAATGATGTAATCATCCTCACAGCGTTTCTCAACCATTACTAACACCTACTAAACCACACAACTAAATTTTCATGATATCACAACAAAAGTATTTTTCATATCTCTACCAATTAACTCCAATACACCATTTTCATCTAGTACATAGCTGAGTAATGTTGAAAAGTTATAAGTTATGAAAATCTTTAGAAATCTAGATGATGATGTGGGCAGCAACAGATTACGGTCTAAAGGATGAAGAGCCCAAAAGCTCACTCTGAAAGATCTCTATGTATAGGATACTGTTGTATTTCTATAGATGACTTCACATTTATTACAGATACCATATCAATGATCTTAATTCAGAAGGAACTATCTAAATGCTCTCTTAACCCGAAACTAATCAATAGACTTGAGACACTCAAGAATCTTTCGGTCAATTCTACAGAAAGATTTTCAGCATTAATCAACTATATGAAGAGTAATAAAAATAATGCTAATATTGAATCATATGTAAATACATTCTGCAACCTAGCCAACAATATTGTTGAGTTGAGAAATATTGTAAGAGAGCTACTTGAAGAATCATCAATAAGATTCTGTGACAATATCTCGAATAAATTAGAAGAACTTAGCAATAAAATTAACACAATAAGTGTAACATTTAGTACTTTAGCCTTAGCTGCTTTAGCTAAAATTAGTAATATGTACATGAACTTAAGCGGTAAGATAGCTTCATCATTAGCTTCACTAATTTTTTCATTTCTATTAGATATCCATACAGATAATGTTAGAAAAACTCTAACAATGTGCTATTCTACAGATATTCAGGTTAAATAGATAATAACTTCTTCCTACAATAACTCAGACTTAAGCTCTACAAGCTATAGCTATGACCTAGATAACTGGAAATGTACACATACTACTTTTTACCCTTGGCTACAGACACTGATACTGACTTACTACGTTCTACAGCTGATTTGTATCCTATATAATACCCTATTACAATAGCCATTATTGCTACAAAAACTACTACACTTGTAACTAGTTGAGGATTTATTGCCAAATCTACGGTCACAACACTTGTTACTGTGCGTGTATGAAATATTACAAGCTCTTTAGTTATAGTAATAGTTACTGTAGTGACATTTTGAGCTTCATTGATCTGTGTATCCATAGCTGTTGTATTTGTATTAGATACCTGTATCTCGACTTCATAAGTAGTTGTGTTAGTATTAGTATCAATCTTTACCTCAGTTAACAATAAATCATGTCCATATGCTATGATGCAATACATTAAGTTAACACTAATTATAGTAAAAATAAATATCAACATTATGCCAAATCTCATCATGTTCATTAATGCTTCACCTCACTCAAAGAATTTAGGAAACAAATAAAAATATTGATGATAAATACAGATCGTCTCTACATAAAACGAGCAACATAGTTAAATATTATATACATCATTAAACAAATCTATCAATGTTAATATCAATAATAGAATAGTGTATTAATGTAGAGTTATGATTTACAAAATTTATAAAAGATTCACAAATTAAGATACTGAAATTGAACGGAATGAGTATAATGCGTCTAAACGTCATTAAACCTTTTGATCCCTGGAAATCTGAGCTCTGTACATGTCCATACAAATGGGTACTACATCCATATACTGGATGTAGCCATAACTGTTTGTATTGTTATGCAACAAGCTATATCCCTAGACATAGTAGTGTAAGAGCTAAAGAAAGATTCCTTGATAGATTAGTAAAGGATGTTATGAAGCTTCCCAAGAATTCGTTAATAGAAATGTCTTCTAGTAGTGATCCTTATCCAGCGATAGAGATTAGTTATCGATTAACTAGAAGTGCTTTAGAGATACTGCTTAGTCATGGATTTAAGGTTCTCATCGTAACCAAAAGCTCTATGGTTACACGAGATCTAGACATATTGAAAAAGTATAGAGATAATGTAGTTGTATCAATAACTATTACAACACTAGATAGTTCTGTATCTAGTAAATTGGAGCCTAATGCTCCTTTACCTAATGAGAGAATAAAAGCTATAGAAATTCTCACAAAAAATGGTTTAAATGTTGTTGCAAGAATAGATCCAATAATACCATACATAAATGATGAATATAATGATTTAAGGAAACTAATTAAATTGTTGAGTATCGTTGGAGTTAAGCAGATAACTACATCAACATATAAAGCGAGAAGTGATAGTTTGACAAGAATTATTAAAGCTTTTCCTAATATTAAAGATAGATTGATTGAAATGTATAACAAAGATTCTTCAGAATACATCCATGGCTACCGTTATCTGAAATCCAGCATAAGGTTTCACTATATGACCATGATTAGAGAAATTGTAACAGAAGAAGGATTAGTTTTTGGAACATGTAGAGAGGGTTTCAAAAATCTTAATACACCTGGATTTGAATGTGATGGTTCAACATTTATGTATATATCTCAGAATTAGATATCCTCATATCTAGTTAATACTTCCTTGGGTATTGTTTTTCAAATTTCTTGACCTTTCTATACCTTTTCTTTGGGTAAAACACTACATCAACATGATATATGAGTTCAGACACCTCTCTACATATTATATTTACTGTTTCCCTAAGCTTATGAGCTTCACCTATTGTTATTCTAGGATCTAGGTATATCTCCACCTTAGCTATGTAAATTGATCCAATCTTCTTAAGCTCAACATTACCTAAGACTACTTTATCACTGACAATCCTATTGAGTCTTGATACAAGTTCTATTTTTAAATGGAGATGAGATTCAAAACCCAGAAGAGGCTTTAGTATGTCCTTAACCAGATTCAGAAGTGTCTGTAGAGCTACAAAAAACACAAATAATACTACAGCAAGCTCTATAATTAAGTTCTTCGTTAATGCTGTTAATACTATCCCTATAGAGGCTATTATCGATACTATAATATCTATCACAGCATGTGTTGAATCTATCTTCAATATTTCTATCTTTAATCTCTTGTAAGCTTTCTTCTCTATATAGAATGTGGCAATTGTTATGATACCTCCAATAGCTGTAACTATTGCCAAGTAAGCATTAGTTGTTGAAGGTTCCATTATTGAAGTAGAATATACCGATAAATACTCCATCAACGACAATAGATAGAAACTAAAAACAACAAGAATCACGAAAATAGATATTATGTACTCCAATATGAATATACTCCAATCAAACTTTCTATAAATTTTGGATATAATGAAAAACATTATTAGTGAAATAATCTCTAGAGCTGTGTCTACAATCCAGTGAACAACATCTGTATAAAGTATCATTGAAGAATACATGTATGCAAAAATAAACTCTATAACCAGACCTGTGATAGAGAGAATAACAACTACCATGAGTATCTTATACGTTTCTCTAAGTCTATATCTAATTTCTTTCATGTTTGCATTCATCGATACCCCCACATCCAATCATGTCTACTTAAATTATACTGAATTGTATGGACGTAATTCATACAAACATTATTTCTGTTGCTTGTACAGAAATCTATGTGCTTCTGAACCTAGATATTGGTACATAATCTTATTCAATTTATACAACTAACAATTATTTGGTGCGGGGGGTGGGATTTGAACCCACGCAGGCCTACGCCATCGGGTCCTAAGCCCGACCCCTTTGACCTGGCTCGGGCACCCCCGCACCAATATGGAATACCGTAAATTCTTATTTAAGCTGGAGTTTATATCTCTTATCTTAAATATCTCTAATATAACTGAAATTCAATTATATACACTTCTGAATCTATATTTATTCTTCTGCTACCATATATTTTAGCTAATGATTTTATTAAGTCCTCTATACTTTTAAACCCATCGCTTCTTATTTCTTCATCACTAAGATCCTTCAATTTTTTTCTATAAATTCTCTTTATCAATGCTTTACCTATTCTAACGTGACCCACGTATACCTCTACTATATCTCCCTCTCTTAGATTTGTAGAAAGTCTTATTGTGGTGGTTTTCTCACCAGATAGTATTTTTCCAGCATAATCAAGCTTGAATACCAGTTTTTTCATCTTTTATTCCTTTTCTTCATATTCTTCTTCATCGAATGGTGACTTTACTATCAGATAACCACTCTTTATTATGCCCAGAACATCTCTATACGCTACTTCTCGAGCTATCTCTGCAAACGCTTCTAAAGGTATTTCAGATCTTACTTTTATTTCAAGTTTTCGAGCCAGATTCTTGACAGCTTTAAGACATCTTTCAGCAATACTACATACATCGCATCTACATGATTCACCTTTGACAAGAACAAACCCTACATCCTCATCAGCAAAACCACCTTTATCAGCATATATCTTTAGTTTTATACCTTCTTCACTATCTAGCTCTACATCATATACCAAGAAGAATCTAGCTGCTATATAGAATCTACCATTCCTATAAGTTACTAGACCGTTTTTACGAAGACTATGAAGATGTCTATATATTGCTGTTCTAGAAAAACCTAGGGCTGTAGCTATATCTAGTGCTGAGGTATAGCCTTTTGCCATTAATGACATTATTGAGCATCTAACATCATTTAAGATGCATCCTAGAAACGTTCTATAGTTAATTAATCTAATTAAGTCTATATCTTCTGGATATCCTTTAGGTAGAGATAGGGCCTTCATCCTCTTCAGCGACTCTAACACGACTCACCACCAGGTTGGATATATTTGATTTTGAATATTTAATATCTTTCTGGAAAACCTAACGAATAGTTAACTCTTATAGTTAGTTAACCTTACAGTGCTTCGAGCACCTTTACAGAGAGCTTATAGATCAACGTCGAGTATCGCTTGTATCTAGATACCATGAGGAGATTCGATAAATCTATGGGAGGCAATGTAGCGAGTAGAGACATGAACATCAACAGACTCGACCTAGTGGCGATAAGCAACGATTATGAAGTCTTGTAGATATATGTAGCTAGATTTTCACAAGTTCTAGTCAGAGGCTTCCCCAAGAGAAGAGCTTGAAGAATCATTGAGGAAAGATACATGGTGTTCTTAAGCATGTCTACCACCACAGTACTTGGTTATTGTCTTCAAGGACCTAAGCATAGTTGGTTACCTAAAATACTACTGTAGAAATGGTGAAAGAAGAATCAATAACTACGAAGTATCTATATTCATGTCGAGTCGAGAGAAACAATCAATTCACGAGAATACAGAAGCTATGAAGAAACTGAGATTGGATACGCACAATGCTAATGTGTATCTAATTGCATCAAGAGCTCTAAGCATTCTAAATAACTCTATAAAGACCTAAAGAAAAGGATCATCTACAATACTTGATTATCCTATATGTGTTTCAACAGATTGTGAGTATTTCTTGAAACAGCTTCGTACACTTCTTCTTCGCTAATTTTCTTGATCATAGCTATGTACTTAATAACATTAGGTATCTGCTTTGGATGTAACTCTAAGCCTTTATATTCATAGGGGGCATCGCTTTCAACCAATATCATGTCTATAGGGGCTTGTACTACTACATCTTTTTGTTTTTGTTGAATAGTTATCGCAGGATTTACAGTTATTAGATAGCCTCTATCGTTTATCTCTTTAATAAGTTCTAAAGGACCTGTATACCAATGAATTATAGCCATTGATATATCATTCTTGGTAAGCATATTGAGCATCTCTCTCCAAGCACCAGCTGCATGAATGTTTAAAATCATATTCATTTCTTTGGCTAGTTCGATAAATATCTCAAAAACTTTTAATTGATGATGATACGTATCCTGCTTGAATCTCTTATCTAAACCCACCTCACCCAGAATCCTAATTTCGTTACCTTTTTCTCTAACTAGATCTGATATTTTTTTCGCTTCATCAATAGAGTTTGCATCTACAGACCAGGGATGTAGACCTACAGACGGTATGATCCATCTATATCTTTTCGCAAGATCTAATGTTCTTATAGATGATCGATAATCATCACTTACAGCTATAAGATGTGTGACTAACTTCTCTATATCTTTAATTTCTTCATCAGGAAACTCATGAATATGACAATGAGCATCAATAATAATATTACCCACTTCTATTGTTTCTCACCTAATACAAAACTCTTTATTTTATTGAACGGTACATGTATGAACTCTGTATATGTGTCTAAAGGTAGGTAAACAAATCTATTCATTTTATACATAGGATTTACACTACCAATTATATTAAGTTTATACCCACAGAACCCACATCTTGAATCATTTCGTATATTTGATTCAACTATATCGAATCCTATTCTCTTTATTACTGGTCTTCCACAATTTGGACAGTATGTGTGTTCATAATTATGACCAGGTACGTTTCCTATATACACGTGTTTTAAGCCCTCATTTCTAGCTATTTCTATATGTTTTTCAAGAACCTTTACCGATGTTGCTGGAACATCAATCATTTTGTAATCTGGATGAAACCTTAAGAAATGTACTGGTGTCTCTGGACCTAGGTTTTCTGTTATCCATATAGCTAGTTTACGTACCTTATCTAGATCTTCACTATATCTAGGTATTACTAGATCTGTTATTTCAATAAATATTCCTCTCTTTTTCAATTCAATTAAAGCATTAAACACTTGTTCTACATTAGGTACATAACAAATCTTTTTAGCAAGTTCTGGATCGCCATGACCTTTGAGATCTACTGTAACAGCATCTATAAATTTAGAAACAAGATCTATAGTTTCATCAGTCATATAACCATTTGTAACCATGGTATTAAATAGATTATGTTTTTTTGCCAGTATACCCACATCGTATGCATATTCTATGAATACCACAGGCTCGTTGTAAGTATAAGTAATGCCTTGTGCACCATAGGCTAAAGCTAGCTCGACTGCAAGTTCTGGTGAAACTTTCCAGCCAGCTATTACTTTCCTTTGTGATATATCCCAATTTTGACAAAACTGACATGCCCAACTACATCCTGTTGTAGACATTGAGAAAACCATCGAGCCTGGATAAAAATGATAGAGAGGCTTCTTCTCTATAGGGTCTATAGCAACAGCTATAGCAATTCCGTGTGAAACTAGATAAAGCTTTCCATCAAAATTCCATCTTATTCCACAGAAACCATACAAAGAATCACCTATCTTACATCTTCTTGGACAAGCCATACATTCGACAAGTTTTTTGTCAGGATCTATGATCCTGTAAAGTAATGCTTCTTTAGGCATACATATTTCCCTTCACTATCAATGTTACTATCTGTAGATATACAATAACCCTAAAATAATGTTGCGTACAATACTTATATCTTTATATAGTTGCTACATAAATGTATGAGAGGTACTATGTCCCTCTCTCCCCTCCTAATTGTTCCATCATCATTAAGTTTATCTGTAGGTTGAGAACATATCCATGATTTTCTCTTAAGTCTATTCCTATACTGAATAACATCCTTGTATAATGCAGAACAAAAATGTACAGAGATGTTTAGATTTTCTTGGAAAGCTTTCTCTATTACCTTTTTTGCTACTTCAGCACTACCACGAACACTTCTACCATCATCACTAAGTTTAAATCCTCGAATAAGTATGTCTTCTACATTTGTTTCACTAACCTCGAGTTCATTTATGTTGACAAATTTTGCACCACTTTTTTCAGCATCTATGACTATCCTCCATAACCAATCAAAATCTAGTAAAGCAGGAACCTCGATACCTACATCCATGTTCGTTTCTCTAACAGTAAATTCAACAAGTCTCATTATACTCCTATCAACTATATGAAACCTTATTTCATCTAGTCCTAGAGATGCTAGATATTTTATGGCTTCCTTAGTTGTTCCGAAGCCTGAGGAATATAGATGTATATGAAACTTTTCCCCAAATACATCCTTAAGAGTCTTAATAATATTTGCAACAATGTAGTAGACCTGGAAGGGTTCACCACCTGTTATAGACGCTCCTTCTGCTTTTATAAAAACAATTTCATCTACGATATCCACCATCGTTGCAAATCTCTCTTCATCAACATAGAATGCATTAGGTTTTCTACGCTCAAAACTTATAGGACAATAAAAACAATCAACACCACAAGTACCAGAAACAAATATAACTGATTTAGATCCCTTGATACAGTACCTACATCCATTAGGAATTTCACCATACCATGTACCTAAAACTCCATAACTATGTACCTTATGTGCAAAGCCCATATTTTGCCACGGCTCTCCTGAAGATCATATTACTTATGCAGAGTTTTTCTATAAATTGTTCTACTTCTTCAAAATACGGTACATCTATATCAATAAATAAACCTGTATGACCTTCACGAGATCTTCTAATTAATGCTTCAGTACGATCTTTAACAATATCTATGGATACTCCTAATACCTTACAGACATAACCTTCGTTACCTAGAACAGGCATCTCTATATGACCTCTATCAGTTGGTATTATGAGTAACAGATTCTTATTAACTCCACTAACCCTTCTCTCTGCTATAATATCATCTCTAACAATATATCCACTAAATCTGTAGTACTCAATCTCGAGATTCTCAAGAGGTGCTAAAGGTATTGATATGGATTTTTCTTCATATGGATCTAAATACATATATACTTTAGGTGTATGTCTAGGTGTAGGCTGAACAATTCTAATGTTATGTACATTAATATCGTTCTCTTCTAAACATATTTTAATCATACCAATGGGATAGGGATAAAGTAAAGCTACATCAATATCACTATTCTTAGAAACATCTCCACGTGCTATACTGCCATGGATAATAGATGATTTATAACCACAATCCATGAGTATCTCAAGTAGCTTTAAACCCTTGACTCGCTTATCTCTAAGAGTTCGCCAATGATCATCTGAATATATAACCTCTTTTGCATAGCTAATCATAACATGATCATCGAACAACATGGTGTATAATATTGAATACCGCGTTAAATATATTGATATTTTTTGCAGTATTTACTATTGTTACAACATTATTAAGCATTTATACACGAAATAAACATGTAGTGCTACATAGACTAAGACTACAGTTTACTGTAGGTGGTATCCTCCTGTTTATAGGTAAGGAGAAGGTTCCTCATTTCTCTAAACCAGTAGGTAAGAAACTCCATATGTTATTTGTAATTGTGACATTTCTCGGTATAATTCTATTCTATTTTGTATTTGTTCCAGAAATAGTGAAATTTGTAAAATCGTTTTTAGAATATACTACTGGAACTTCTTCTACAGCACCTCCACCGGTAATGGTACCAGTACCACTACTCTTTCAGTTTCAAGATATAGTTCCATACATATTGATAGCTATAGGTATAGCAGTAATAGTGCATGAATTTATGCATGCATTTATAGCAATTAGAGAAGGGGTGACAATTAGAAGCTGGGGTATTGGACTAATGTTTCTTATACCACTAGCTTTTGTTGAGCTAGATGAGAATAGCTTCAACAATTCTTCAAGAAAATCGAAAATAAATATAGTTTCTGCAGGCATTTTTGGTAATGCTATAACCACACTAATTATCTTCTTAATTTTATTAACGATAAATACACTTACACCTATGATCATTGGCATACCATCTACAGCCGTAGCGATAACCTCTATTGATTGCTCTATCTGTAACACATCACTATGTCCAGCTAGAGTAGCAAATCTGAAACCGAATACCATAATAGTGGCAATCAATAATATCTCCATAGATAGTATTAACAAATTTGTATCAGTAGTACAAGAGCTTTCCGTAGGTTCGAATATATCAATAGATATCTGTGACTATAATGGGTTCTGTGAAACTTTAAACATATACTTGAATGCTCATAAGAAAGATAGTGAAACAATACCATGTATAGGAGCTGTTTTTAATTCTGTTACTGTATTTGTAAGAAATGATAAGCTATACAGATTGCCATGGTTTGAGAATTTAGTATTTTTGCTAACAACTATATTGGTAATAAACTTCAGTCTCTTCGTGGTAAATGCTATACCGTTATTCATAACTGATGGTGCTTTATTCCTAAAATATTCAATTGATCAATCTTCAAAATTTAGCAAGATCGTATCCATGAAAATTATCGATATATTGAATGCATTGATAATTATTGTAGCCACTAGTCTTTCATCATATATATTGCTTTCAGGGTAGATGTGAATTGCATATTAGGCAAGCTAGAATAGAAGACCTAGATAACATTTATCGTCTTGAAACATTATGTTTTAAGGATCCTTATCCTAAAGAACTTCTGTATATGTTGTTAACACTTTATCCAGAACTATTTTTAGTGATAGAACTAGAATCAAATATCATAGGATATGTGGCTGGAATTGTGAGAAAAGATAATTTTGGACATATAATCTCTCTGTGTATCCATCCAACATACAGAAGAAAGGGATTAGGTAAACAACTTGTAGCGTACATAGAGAAAGTATTTAAAGAGAGTTTTAATGTTTGTCAATATCGTTTAGAGGTTAGAACCTCCAATATCGAGGCCATATCTCTTTACAAAAAATTAGGTTATAGTATTATCAACAGGATCTCAAACTATTATCCAGATGGAGAAGATGCATATATAATGATTAAATATGTTTGTCATCATAATTGTTAACAATTCATTTATAGGTATATAAGATTTGGCATAGTGGTTATGTCATGATTTGTCCGTAAATCCATATAAGTTTCTTAAAACATTCAATATCTAGGTAGGAGTCGTAATGGTCAATAAAGAAGATGTTATTGATGTATTTATACTTGATGTGTCTTACGAGATTTTGGGCAACGAACCCCATGTAGTTATATGGGGGGTAACTGAAGATAATAAACGTGTACTACTTAGAGATAGAAGATTCAGACCTTATTTCTATGCTATTGTTGAAGATAGTTACTCGAATAAAGAAAAGCTTGAGGCCATAATAACCCAGATTAAGAAACTCTCTATACCTAAGTCACCTATACTATCTATAGAAGTTATGAAAAAACGCCTCAATGGTGAATATGTTACAGCATTAAAAATAACAACATTGCTTCCGGAGTATGTACGTGAGTATCGAAATCATGTCTCTAGATTGTTAGGAATTAGGGCTGTAGTTGAAGCTGATATAAGATTCTCGATGAGGTATTTGATAGACAATGATATTTATCCATGTACATGGAATAGATTTAAGGTTTTAAGACAAGGTGTATCTCCAGGCTATAGAGTTGATGAAGAATTTGAAGTCGTTGATGTGCTTGGCCGCATAGACAGAATATCTTTGCCTAACCTCAGAATCCTAGCTATAGATATAGAGGTCTATAATCCTCGTGGAACTCCAAGACCTGATAGAGATCCTATAATCATAATATCACTTATGAATTCTGAAAAAGAAGTAGTAAAGATTACGGCAAGAGATAAAGATGATAGAAATTTAATAAAAGAGTTCATAGAATATGTTCGCAAATATGATCCAGATATAATTGTTGGCTATAATTCTAACCAATTTGACTGGCCTTATCTTATCGATCGATGTAGACATTTAGGTATAAAGCTTGATGTATCTAGAAAAATAGGTTCAGAACCTTCCAGAAGTGTCTATGGTCATATATCTATTCCTGGACGTGTAAACGTAGACTTGTTCGATTTTGCTGAAGAGATAGCTGAAATAAAAGTTAAGAGCCTAGATGAAGTAGCGGATTACCTTGGGGTTATGAAGAAAAGTGAGAGAACTACTGTACCTTGGTATGAAATACACAGATATTGGGATGACGAAAAACTACGTGAGATATTACTCAAGTACTCTGAAGATGATGTTGTTTCTACGTATGGTATAGCTGAAAAGTTCTTGCCATTCGCAATACAACTCTCTAGCGTAACCGGCATACCATTAGATCAAGTAGGTACCGCAAGTGTAGGTTTTAGACTTGAATGGTATTTGATGCGGGTAGCGTATCGTTATGGAGAATTAATTCCAAATAGAGTTGAAAGACCATATGAACCTTATAGAGGAGCCATAGTTCTAGAACCAAGAAAAGGTATCCATGAAAATATTGCTGTTCTTGACTTTTCTTCAATGTATCCAAATATAATGATAAAATACAACATAGGTCCAGATACTTATGTACGTGATCCGTATTTATGTAAAAACAATGATTGTTATGAAGTTCCAGAAATTGGATATAGATTCCTGAATCGGCCAACCTCCTTCCTTAAGTCTGCACTTGAATCATTGATAACAGCTAGAAAAAGCGTTAGAGAACAGATGAAATTATATAAAAACAATGAATATGAATATAGACTTCTTGATGCTAGACAAAAAGCATTAAAAATTCTAGCAAATGCTTGCTATGGTTATATGGGTTGGACTGGTGCTAGATGGTATTGTAAAGAATGTGCAGAAGCTGTTGCAGCTTATGGTAGACAGATAATCAAGATGGTGTTTAATTTTGCCAAGAAGTATTGTTTAGAAATAATATATGGAGATACAGATTCTATCTTTGTTAAATATGAGCCCGAAAAAATAAATATGTTTATAAATGAGATAGAACGTGAATTAGGGCTTGAGATAAAGATCGATAAAGTGTATAAAAGAGTGTTTTTCACAGAAGCTAAGAAGAGATATGTAGGCCTTACTTCAGAAGGATTCATAGATATAGTTGGATTTGAGGCTGTTAGAGGTGATTGGGCAGATATAGCTAAGAATATTCAAGAGAAGGTTGCTGAAATAGTTCTGAAGACTGGAGATTATAAAAAAGCCGTAGATTATGTTAGAAAAGAACTTGAAGATCTAAAGAGAGGTATAGCTGAAGGAAAGGTATTGATAGACTCATTCATTATTTGGAAAACAATCACAAAACCTTTATCAGAATATGAAGCAATGCAACCTCATATCGCTGTAGCTAAACAGCTCATTAAGATGGGCTATAAAGTTGATGTAGGGGATAAGATAGGATATGTGATATGTAGAGGTAGTGGAAAGATTTCCGATAGAGCTAGACCATATATCTCTATTGATGTAAAAGATATCGACATAGATTACTACATCGAACATCAGATAATACCTGCAGTTATAAGAATACTTGGATACTTCGGAATCACCGAAAGCCACCTAAAAGGAGTTGCAAGAAGTAGTAAATCACTTCTTGAGTATAGTAGGAAGGAGTAAAATATCATGCTTATGAAAATGTTCCAAATATATCATTAAAAGTCATAGCCATTACGTTCTCAGGTTTTCTTGATATATTACCCAATCTAACACCTATAATGAGTTTGATGCCCTTGCTTGAGGCAACATCAAGCAGTCTTTGTGTTATTATACCATCAAATACTATTGTATGTACTTTTCCATAATCTATTTGTCCAAGCCTTTCAACCAAATCTTTTACAGGTAAACGTTCTATCACATTCCATTTAGAGTCAAAAAGTATAGCCTCTAATGTTCCAACAAGCTTCTTACCTTCCTCTACTACTGATATAGGTATTTCCATAGATATCTCTTCGGCTTTCTCAACTACTTGTTGCTGAACAGCCACTTCTTCAACTGACTTAACTTCTTCAACAATATCTTCTGCAGACCTCTTCTCTATCTGTTCTAGAAATTGTTTAGCTGGTATAACATTCTTTAAAGCTTTAGCAATCTCTTTACCAGTAAGTTCCTCAACTTCTTTTCCTGAAGGTGCTCTAGCTACAAAATCTATGTCAGCAACCTTAAGAACGTCTCTAGCTATAAGCTCACCCCCTCTGTCACCATCAACAAACAGTATGGCATTCTTTTTAGATGCTAATTTAATTATTGATTCCGGTATCTTTGATCCATGAGCACCCTCTAGTGCTATAACGTTTCTATAGCCATACTTAAGAAGATTTAACACATCAGCTCTCCCTTCAACTATGATAATAGTATCACTTCTATCGATATCTGGTCCTGCTGGAAGTTTCTCAGGTCCATAGAGAACAACTTCTGCTGTTCTTACGTTTTCAGAGATTTTGTTCAATACCTCTTTAATGTCTGGTGCTTTTTCTAGAAAGAATTTTTTTGCTATTTCTGAAGCTCTATCCATTATCTTTTTAAGTCTTTCTGCACGAATATCGACTATATCTATTATCTGTATCTTTGCTTGATATGGACCTACGCGTTCAACGCTTTCAAGTAGTGCTGCTAATAACGCTGTTTCTATTCTATCTAGATTTGACGGTACAAGTATTTCTCCAACAGTTTTACCATCTTGTGACTTTACTTCAACACTTATTCTTCCCAATCTTCCTTTATCTTGTAGGTCTCTAAGATCGAATTCTTCACCAAAAATACCTTCAGTATAACCAAATATAGCTCCTATGATATCAGATTTATCTACAGTACCATCAACTTCTATTTTCGCTCTTATAACATACTTTACCATCTTTATCAATCCCTTACCTAGTTATTGATCTTTCTATTTCAGTCAAGTTTTTCCAAAGCTCAAGTTCTTTTTGTAACGATTCTCTTATAGGCTTAATAATCTTTATAAGTTCTTCTGCCACAGCATTCTTTAGGTCTAAAGGATGAAGCTTGCCACCAGAATAGAGTTCTTCTAACTCTCTATATGTATATACTTCTATTGTTCCACCATATTTAGCTTGACGCTCTATAACGAATTTCTTAGGCTCTTCAGCAAATATTATATACTTAGCTATAGCTATTACAGGATTATCCGAAACATCGCGAGGAGGACAGTGAGCTGATCTGATTTTGTTTAGAATATTTTCATCACTATCTGTAACAAGTATTGCTTCCTCAGGTTTAGATTTACTCATCTTCACTTGAGATAATACATCATCTACTTCACCCTCAACACTAACCATTTTCGTTGTACCTCTTAGCGACGGAAGTAGTGGTGTATGTATAGCTATAGTCTTCTTCCATCCCATTTTTTCAGCAATATCTCTCGCTAACATATGTGCTTTTCTTTGATCAATTCCACCTAAAGCTATATCTAAATCCATTTCAAATATATCTGCCACTTGCATAAATGGGTACAGTAGTTTCGAAAAATCTAGTTCTGCTTCTTCGGCTCTTCTACCCATTATAGTTAAAGCTCTCTTAGCCCTACTCAAACTCACTCTCTTAGACATCCTCAATATCTTTTCCCAATAGCTGGATCTCTCAACAAGCTCATCAGCATAGATAACGTTAAATCTTGAAGCATCAATTCCTAATATTTCTAAAACCTTTATAACATGATTAGCTGAAGCTCTAATTAATTCCATATTACCGCCTAATTTATCATTAATCCATGCGTGCCATGTAGCAACGAAAAGTGTCATTTCTATACCAGCATTTACGAGATCCTTAAATTTGTACATCCATATGAGCCACCCAATATGTGTTATACCGCTAGGTTCAAAACCTATATAACCTCTAAGTTTTTTGCCTGCGATTAATGCTTCACGTAACTCTTCTTCTGTTACAATTTCAACAGTGTTTCTCTTGATCATTTCTATCCTTTTATCTACATCCATAGCATATACACCTGCTTGATCTTCTACATAATTAATTGATACTAATCATTTTAAACTTCTGATAACCTTAGCTAAAACATCTAGTTTTAATTCTGCCATAGCTATCGGATACTCTATATCCATAGACTTAAGTATCTCAGGACGAACTTCCCCTATAACCCCTACCTCTTTATCTTCATATAATATACATCCACATCTACCATCGATAAAGGCCTTCTTATTACAGGCTCTTATAGTCAAACTATTCTCTAAACCGAGTTCTCTCAAAACTGCATATAGATCTGCATGTATATCTTCAAACCTAATCTCGCTATTCATTACAGCTAACAATACATTAAGAGAGTTACGCCAACCAGTATAACATGTATCACACTTTTCTACTACTTCACCTATCTCGAATACTTTTACCGGTTGAGCTACATATTGCGAATCTCGTAAAACTGTAAGCATAGATGGTATTAATGAATTTCTTAATGCATCAAGCTCCTTAGATAGTGCATTTACAATCTTTATATAAGGTTCATCAGATACTAGCTCGATAATCTTAGACGATGATAGGGAAAGAACATTAATTTCTGTGTAACCTAAACCCACAAGTACCTCACGTAATACCTCTACCAAGTACTTTACATCAATTTCCTTCACTACTCTTAACTTTACCGACTTTACTGATTCTACAAATTCTATACCCAAGTTATGGTATCCAAATCCTATGGCTATATCCTCCACTACGTCTACAGGATGCATTATGTCGCATCTATATGGTGGAACTAGAACCAACATCTTCTCGTTACTTATTTCCTTGACTATATAGCCCATTCTTTGTAGAGCTTTACCACCTTCTTCTACTACTTTCCTATTCTCTAGACCTAGCCACCTTGTAGCAAAGTTTATATCAATCTCAACCTCTCTCCACCTAAGGTCTGGTGTAACTATAGTTCTATCGGGATAGTAAATCTCGGCACCTAAAACCTCACCACCATAGAATGACAATGCATGAACTATAACATTTAATACATTGATAACAGAGTTAAAATCTGTTCCAGTTACATCAATAAGTATATCTCTAGATGAGGATTCAAGTCTAGTTATATCACTATTTATTACTGGTGGCAGTGCTATAACTTCATCACTAACCATAATGGCTGGATGCTTGTTTCCATGTATCGCTATACTACCATATAAACTTCCCTGCTCTGTTGAATTCAGTACTTCTCTTATACTCATCCTCTTATTCGAGAAAAGCGGTATCATTTCTACTCTATCTATATCAACATCCTTATACACTATGATTCTAGACGAGAGTTTAGATAAATCATGTAAGCCTATTGCAACCTTCTTTCTATGTCTACCGTATGTTGTATGCAATCTCTCCTGAAATTCTATTAAATCTTTGAGAGCTTCTTCATCTAATTCAACATTTTTTACAGCTGCTATTCCTATATATGGTCTCTTTAGTGGTGGTTCTACAAAGACTTTGAAAAATGTTTCAGAATTTATAGATTTAGGTATTACCAGACCTAGATAGAGTCTTACTGCATAAGCTATACCCTCAACTGAAAACATATCTATTCTATCGCTCTGAACCTCTATCGCTATTGTATCACCTTTATCTATTTCTGTTTCACATTTTAGATTAAATAATGTATTCATCAATTCTTCTATATCATTTATTCCAGTCAACCTTAGTATCCTGTGTAGTGATGTTCTTACAACAGGCATACTACAACCCTTTAATAATTCTTATTGTAGGAAACTTACGTATAAACTCTATGTCCTTAGAGAAAAGAAGACGTATATCGTCTATACCGTAGACAACCATAGCTAGTCTTTCGACACCCATACCCCATGCACCTACAGGATGATCTACACCCAGCATTTCAAGTACCTCTGGTCTAAACATACCTGCACCAAAGATCTCAATCCATCCATATCCTGGAACATAGCCGTATCCTTCAACACTAGGCTCTGTAAAGGGGAAGTATGCTGGTTTAAATTTAATCTTTTCTATACCTAGAGACATTAGTATCTGTGTCAACAAACCCAAAAGCTTTCTAAAGTTGAAGTCTTTCTCCATTATAACACCATCAAAATTTGTAAACTCTGGCGAATGTCTTGCATCCGGATTATCTCTTCTAAAGACTCTGGCTATAGAGTAAAGCCTAACTGGAGGCTCTCTATATACTGTTAATGCTCTAGCAGTTACAGCTGTAGTATGGGACCTTAATATCAGTTTAGCCGCTTTTTGATAAGACCATACATAACCCCAACCTATACTACCAGAATAACCACCTTTTTCATGAACTCTCTTCACTCTATCAATAATATCATTGAACATCGACAAATCAGCTGAACCATCAACTATAAGGATATCATGTATATCTCTAGAAGGATGATCTTGTGCTTGAAACAGTATGTCGAAATTCCATAGCTCAGGAATAACATAGTCATCTCTTACTTCAATAAAACCTAAAGCCTCCATAATTTCGCTAATAAATTTTATGAATTCTCTGAAGAAATGCTTCTTACCCAAATACTTTATAGGAGGTAAAGCTGCTAAATTGTAGGGTTTGATAATATAATTTCTCCAAAGTTCTTTGACTATAACTTCGTGAGTAAGCCTAGAAATCCCTTCACCATAACTTAGAATCTCTTTCGCCTTCTCTAAAGGTATAGCTAGTTTAACGATCTTGATTTTCTTCTTATATACATTTATCAATCTCCTTTTTACAAGCTCTATAAAGATACTATCACTCTCCATATTGCTAGGTAATTCTCTATTCTCTAGGAATTGTTTCAAAAGAGCTCGATGCTTCACTAAGGGTTCATAATGTACAAATCTTATTGTACTCCTCTCCTTTACTATCTCTATCCATCCTCTTCTTCGGGCCCAGCCCATAGCTATCGCTGCTAGATCCTTACCCATGACCTCTTCTATAGAATGTATATCGATTTCTCCACCATGTTCTCTAATAATGTTTATCAGCATTTCTTCAGGTAATCCTTCTAGATATTTTTTACCCTCATCAGTAGTTTTGGCATACGTAACTTCATTTTCTAGAATATCAACTAAACCTTTTTCTCTCAATAACTCTGATACCGAGAATACAGTTGATATAGGTATCCCAGCGTTACTCGCTATTTCTTCTACTGATAGTTGTTGGGATACTTTAACAAGTATTGAAAGTATTACTAATTCTCCTCTACTCAGCGGTTCTATATTCAAAACAATTATACATCCCCACAAACATAGTGTAGGTATCTATTAAAATGAAGATCTGTTAACCTAGGATTATATTTTTATTACCAAATGATCGATATAACACCATATCTTGCTACATCTTTGATCTCGATTCATTTGTATTAAAAACTCCATACCTCATTTGGCTTTAATACTATCGGAATTGTTGATGGTACTCTATCTCTTACTAATTTTGCAAATTCTTCAGCGTTTGCTCTTATTAATTCAAAGGTGTTGTAGTGCATAGGTATGACGTATCTGGGTTTTATTAGTTCTACAGCTTTAACTGCCTCCTTTATACCCATAGTGAAATGACCACCAATAGGGAGCAAAGCTATTGTTGGTTTATAGAGTTCACCTATAAGCGCCATGTCCATAAATAAACCTGTATCTCCAGCATGATATATAACACCTTCATTTGACATAATTACTACCCCACTAGGATGAGATCTTGTTGAGCTATGGGTGGCTTCTGTGAAAACTAAAACTATATCGTCTATCTTTACAGGACCACCTATGTTAGTAGCTATAGCTCTATCAATAGCTCTTGCCTCTCTTGCTATATATTCAGCTAATTCATACAATGCTACAATCCTAGATTCTCTATACCTACTAAGTAGCTCAATAGCTTCACCTATATGGTCTCCATGATCATGTGTAACGATAATTAGATCTACCTTGTTATAGTCCTTTAAGAAACCTTCAATACTTCTGTAGTGAGATAACGGATTTGTTATCCAAGGATCTATCAGTATTGTTAATCCTGATAACTCTATAACAAAAGATGCATGACCTAACCATCTAAGTCTACCCATATAGTGTCCCAAAGAGACCTATATAGATCTAGTTTTAATCTGTTTCTGTGATAGCTGGTGAAAGGTTTGGAAAATATTGAGCTAGAACTATATATACGTGCAGGAAAAATAGCTTGTATTGTTAGAAAAGATGCTGAAAAGTATGTGAGACCCGGCTTAAAGCTTATTGATGTAGCTAATTTTATTGAGCAGAAGATAGTGGAACTAGGAGGACAACCAGCATTTCCTGTAAACATTTCAATAGACAGTATAGCTGCTCATTATACACCAGTACCTAATGATAATACTACAATCAGCTATGGATCTATCATAAAAATAGACATAGGAGTCCATATAGATGGCTATATAGCTGATACAGCTACAACAATATCTTTATCGGATATGCATAGACCTCTCGTTGAAGCTACTCAACAAGCTCTCGAAAAAGCTTTAGCTGCAATATCCATTGGAAAAAGGTTTAGTGATATTGGTGCCATTATAGAGAAAACCATAAAAAGTTATGGATTTAAGCCTATATACAACCTTAGTGGCCATAGAATTGATAGATACGTAATTCACGCAGGTGAAACAATCCCTAACTTCAATGATAGATTAAACCTAGGAAAATTTCGTCCAGGGAATACATATGCTATAGAGCCATTTGCTACAAATGGTGCTGGTTTTGTTGAAGACAAAAAAAGCGTAACCATATATGCTTTAGTATACAATCCCAAAAAAATAAGTAAGCTTAGCAATGAATCACACAAATTCTATTCATACATATATTCACTTAGAAGAACACTTCCTTTCGCAATAAGATGGTATACAAATATTTTCTCAGAAACCTTAATCGAGAAAATACTTCAAGAACTTACCTTTAAAGGACTTTTGACTAAATATCCTGTTCTAGTTGAAAAGAATCATGGAATAGTAACTCAATTCGAACACACATTAGTTATCGATAAACAAGGCAACATAATAGTCACAACAGATCATTGCTGATTCTCTATGACGCTTTATATATCATAAATGAATTAAATTTTGATAACAAACTATAGATATTTAATAACTCAGAGATAACAGAACTAGGATGTATTGGGGCTATACAATATGGATACAGTTGTGCTACAACAGTTAGGAAATGATAACTGGGGTATGATACTTTCAGTACTATTTTATATAATGTTCTTTCTATATTTGTTCACAGATTTGCCACAGAAGGCACAATTCGTTAGATATGAACGAGGTGTAGCATCTAGATTATCACTAATAGAGGGACTTATTGTTGAGAGTATTAATAAAGTTAAATCATATCTCTCTAAACTAGGTATAAAGGATAACGGTAAGTTTGTTGATGCTACTCTAGAGAATTATTTTGTTATAGAGCCTGTCTCCATAGAGCCTACTGATATCATAAAGAGACTAGATCATGTCATTACAGTAAACGAGCAGAAGTTTAAAAATGATCTAGAAAAACTTGCTCCAGAACTCAGTATACATACACGAAACAATATTGCTGTATCATTATCTATAGCATCAGCTCTATATACAGTATATAAAATATTGAGACACTACTATTTACTAGGTAGAAAGTACGAAAACTGGGTTCTATTAATGCAACTATATTTAATGTTACCCCAATTACTTAGAGAACTTATACCTTATGCTAAGGCTATTGATGGTATAGTCAAAGGCATCCCCATAGGTGATAGTGTAGGTCCTTTAGTTGCATACAAACTAATTGGAAACGCATCTAGAATAGATATAGAGGAGGATACCGTATATAGCGTCGTTAATATCGAGAACAGAAATGTATATGTAATTAAAGCAAAAGGGCCTGGCGCTACAGTAGGACGACCAGGAAAAGCTGTTGCCAAAATAGCTGAAATGCTTTCTTATAAAGTAGCACGAATTATAACAATAGATGCAGCCCTTAAACTTGAAGGTGAAAAAACAGGTTTAGTAGCCGAAGGTGTTGGAGCAGCCATAGGAGATCCTGGACCTGAAAAAATAGAAATAGAGAGAATAGCAGTAAAATGTAATGCGCCACTTGATGCTGTTATAGTAAAGATGAGTAATGATGAAGCTATTAAGCCCATAAAGCGAGAAATTATTGATGGAGTTGAAAAAGCTTACGAAACAGTTTTAGATATTATCAGGAATCGAACGAAACCCGGAGACAATGTTATAGTCGTGGGAATAGGAAACACTATTGGTGTATATTGAATGACGATGATATATTTACAAATAGATATATCGTTAACCCTTATACTCATAATAGCTATCTTAGGCATGATTATTTATATGATTTATGCTGGTTTCAGCTATATGAAGAAAAGACAACACATATATCAAGAAGAAATTCCATATAAATTTACAACAGTAATTAAGTGCCTAAACAAAGACTACAGTACTGAAAGAGAATTTCGAGAAGGAGATTTCATTGGAAAAATTGAGGGTTTATGTCCTAAATGTGGAAATAACATGGTAATAGACTACATATACGCACTATATACACAGAAAAAACAACAATCATAACATCATATACTTATTAAAGCTTATAAGTCAGAACATACAGAGACGACTATAGCCCGGCCCGGCCATAGCGGCTGGGTAACACCCGGACTCGTTCGATCCCGGAAGTTAAGCCAGCCGCGTTAGGTGTGGCTGTGGCTTCCGAAAGGGGCCGCAGCCCACCTAAGCCGGGACCGGGTTACTAATTAACATAACACTTATATCAAATCATATTAGTACAATTATGATTATGAAAATTTCTATACGATATAATTTACTGAAATTGATTCTGAAGATACTATCATTGTCGATATTTCTCTGGGTTAAGCCATGATATGTTTTAGCATATTCGTTATGTCCATATAGTTACACTTATATAGCTTCTGAAACATCTACTACAGCCAGATTGTAGTAACAATACAGAGGTATAGTTGATGAGCAACAGTAGTTTAATGCTCAAAATTATTAATGAAACGTCACAGAATGGTATATACATTTATGATTCCAAGAATAATGTATGGGTATTTCTAAGATCTGATGGAGATTTCTATAAACCTGATAAAAAAGGTATATATGTACTGTACTTCGATAATGCTAAGTGTTCTGCTTGTAGAAAATATGATAATATATGGTTTCCATTTGTTCAAAATAATGCTAACACGAAAAACAATTTGTATTTTGTTGTAATATTATGTAACTGGTTCGCTAGAGATTGTACGTCTAAAGCTGCATCAGAAAGCTTTAAACACTATGATGTACATGCATCACCAA
The DNA here is from genome assembly GCA_038821645.1 of Ignisphaera sp. Lineage (GTDB taxonomy): Archaea > Thermoproteota > Thermoprotei_A > Sulfolobales > Ignisphaeraceae > Ignisphaera. Next base: position 23,677 of record JAWBDT010000014.1, read on the forward strand.
CAACAATCGTACTCTATGTCGATGAAAATGGTGAAATAAAATATCAAGAGAAGTACGAGGGAGTTCTATATGAATTCGAACTTAAGTTGATACTAGAGAATTTTGAAGAAAGAGCTATGAAAGCTATAAAGGGAGAGAAAGTGTCTCCACCTATAGAAAAGAAAAGCAGTAGCAATGTGATAGAAGACATTGTCCTCCAGATCCTAAAATCTATATTTGAGAAAGGAGGTAAAGATCAGTAAACGAATTAAAAACCACACTAAAATAAGCACCATAGAGTTCGTTGAATTATGTGTAATCTGATCATTAGTCTAATTTGAATAACATATCTACATCCTTTATAGTTCTGAGAATTATTGCTGGACAAACCCTCTTAACTCCTTCGATACTCGAAATTTCTTTGTGAATATATGAGATCTCGTTTTCATCTTGAGCCCATATAACAGCTATTAACGCATGATCTCCTGTTGCAAGCCATAAACCTCTGACATAGTCTTTCACCTTTAGGTAATCTACTATAGAAAACAGCTTATCTGGATCTACATCAATACCTGTAATAGATACAACTTTATATGCAAGTGTTCGAGGATCAACTTCTATTGTATATCTTTTTATGACTTTATTCTCTAGTTTCTTAATCCTCTTTATTACAGCTACATCACTAAGATTGACATGCTTAGCCAACTCGGTGAAAGGTGTTCTAGCATTTCGAGACAACATATTTATTATAGATAGATCTTTTTCATCTATATCTTGCATATCTTGATACCTAATTTATCTATAACTAATCTAAATCTGGTGAGTTAACTAGTTAATACGCTATATTTAGGTTCTGATTTAATGAATTTTGCTATATTAAGTATTCGAGTACAAAACTTACTGGAGAATTTATAAAATTTATCATATATCATGTATGGAGTTTAATAATATACCACATCTAATCATAATATCTGAAGCACGATATATCAAATACATAAGATGTCCATATCTCGAACATAGTATAGTTAAGCCTTTATTATACTAGAGGTTTCTAGAAATCTAGAAGTGATGTTGATGGGTATAAATGTTGACAATATTGTAGCTGTTATCTCAAATACCATATATTTGATAGATAAACGGAATCTAAATATAGATAGAGCTTTCACATATACATGCAGAAAATATAGATGCCATTCGCCTCAGCTCACACGCGAAGACTTGTTCAATATCGTTCACGATTTTGTTTCTCGATACATATTTCTCAAAAGTGTAGCTGAAAAGAGTGGTAAAAGAAATGTAAGTTTCAGAGCTCTTGCTAAGCTTTATCTCTACATAAAATTAAAGGAGCTTGGCTTAACTATACCATCAAAATTAAGCAAAGTCGTGACTAGAGATTTTGGTGAATTAGAGGATAATATAACTAGTCTAGAGCCTTGGCAACGTCTTTCGTACCCTAAGTGGATTTATGATAGACTTTTGGAAATCATGGATAAAAATGATGTAGAAGAAATGCTGGAGCACATGAATAGGAGAATAATATGGTTAAGGATAAATACACTTAAAATCGATATAGATAAAGCTCTACATCTTATAGATAGCGATGGAATAGAATTCAATGTAGACAAATCCATACCATTTATAGTACGAGTATTACGTTCACCAATACCTGTGAGAAGTTTAAAGATCGTTAAAGAAGGTGCCGCTATTATTCAAGATAAAGCTAGTGTGCTGACAGTTATAGCTATGGATCCTAAGCCTGACGACTTAATATATGATTTTGCTGCTGCGCCTGGAATAAAAACCTCCTTAATAATGCAACTGACTGAAAATAAAGCTAGAGTTGTTGCATTAGATAGATCTCCAAGAAGATTGAGGTCTATGAAGGTGTTACTTAAAAAATACGGTGTTAATGTAGATAGAGTTGACTTAGCCTTAACTGATAGTAGGATCGTGACTCTCTCTAGACGTGCCGATTTAGCATTAGTTGATGCACCATGTAGTAGTAGTGGGGCTATACCAAAAGATCCTTCTATAAAGATTATGCTTATGAATCAAGACATACCTAAGAAAATGCAGTATATTCAGTTTGCTATACTCAAAAATGCCATAAAACATAGCGAAAGAATAGTATATGCTACATGCTCAATACTTCCAGAAGAAGGAGAAGAAATAATTCAAAAAATCCTCCATTCACATGATATAGAGCTAGAGAATATAACTATACCAGCATCAAGAGGATACAAAGTCTATAGCATATGGAATAAAGTTTATAGAACATACCCACATATTGACGAATGTGAAGGCTTTTTTATATCACGCATAAAATCCATAGAATAGATAAATAAATATAGTGAAAGCTTACCCAGAAATAGATAAACAGTTCGAACCTTTCTTCCCAAGCCAGTATCTATGTATTTCAATGATATGTTCGAATTCTGATAAAGAATTTCTTGAACCTTCAATACATATATCGTTAACATAATGAGGAGCTGTAACAACTAGTGTTTCAGCTTCACCTCCTTCAAATGATGGATTAAATCCATATTTCTGAGCCAATACTATAATTTTTTCAACTATAGATTTATCTACAGGTACACCTAAGAAAGCTCTAGGTAACCCCATAGTCGATATCTTAGATATAATGAATACAAAGCCCTCTTCTACCAACTTTCTCATATACTCTACTTGATCTATACCCCATAGAGGTGCATAAAGCTCTAACCCAAGAGCTTCTGAAACTTTCTTAAACCTAGACAATTGGTATTGACTTGCAATAGCTCCACAAAGAAGTCCGTCAAAATTTACAGTACTTTTCAGCTTACTTAAAGCTTCTTTAAACTCTATGAATTCTTTATCTTTTTCTCCACTAACTTCAACTATATACACCCTATCTCTTAACCCCATAGCTTCTGCCTGAAGAACAGCTAGCTCAGGATATACTGTATGAAACAACCAGCTATCATTTCTAGCAGACTTCACTACAATAATACATTCTATATCTAGACCCTCTTGTAGAGCTCTATAAAGTGCATAGTTGCTGTCCTTACCACCCGACAATAATGCACATATCCTCATCTATTATACCAAATCAGGCTATATTATTTACTAGATGATAAATTCTTGAATTTTTTAACACCCTCTACAACTACTCGAAGCTTATTGAGAGCTATACTATATTCTTTCTCTTGATCGCCTAACATACCTTTAAATCCCCCAAAACCGCAATCACCTGAAACAAGATCAATCCTATCTCCAACTCTAGTGTATATAGTTCTCATGATGTTAAAAACATCATCAACACTCTCTACATAAGGCTTCTGTGCACTTACAACACCAGGAGCAATAAATTTATCGTACTTCTCTAAGCTTTCTTTTGATACTAAATCAATATTCGATGGTGAATCATGGAGCTCTATATTTATGTATCTAATTCTCTGAGCTTGTAGAATTATGTCTATGATCTTTGTATTTATCTTGCCACATATATGTACCCCAAACTCAATGCCACTATGTACTTTAGCAACACTATCAATTACATCAATTATTTCTTCATCTCTATAGTCAAACAATATCTTCTTTCTACCTATGATATAATTAAACACAGGTTCATCAATAAATACTACGTTGAATCCTAATTCAATCATATACTTAACAATATTCTTAACAAATTCTTTAAATATCCCTAAAGTTAGCTCTTTATTAGATAAACATGTTGATGCAAGACTTTTACTATCACTATCAGTAACATATATTCTAGAGGCTAGAGTGAAAACACCTGTAATAGGAGCTCTAATCCATTTAAACAGGAGGTTGTATTTCTTAATAGTATTTATTGTGTCCTCTGCTTCGTAGACAACTACATTTGTTTTAGGTATATTATCAACGCTATCTTTGATGAGATAGTAATACCCATTTCTATTATATAGATGTCCAGCAGTTTCTAAAGGTTTTAAGTATATATCTATGAAACTACGTAGTTGTGGATAAGGAGGAACATCTATACCTATGTTATATAGATCCAGTAGCACTCTTTCAATATTTTCATGAGTATAATTTAAGGGGAAACTCCCCACATGTGAGGTTCTAATATCTATCACCTCACTTTTTATTGAGTTTTGTAGACATTAACTAGAGAACTACAACAAACTTAAAACTTATTACATCAATACTAATGATTTTTGAAACAATTAAATATAAACTATGACCACAAGATATTAGACTATATTTAGATTCTCTAACAACTTCTTAAACTCTTTAGGATCATTAAGCAACATTTCTACTACTTTCTCCTCTAGATCGAGTTTCTTGATCTTAACCAGAAGAGGACGTATGAATAGATATTGAAGTGTGAATTTAGCTGTATAACTATCTCTATAATAGTTCATCAACAATTCAACAAGTTTTTCAGGAGAAGTGAAGAATAGATCTAGAATCTTAACACCATAACGCTTCATAGAGAAACTATTAAGAATCTCGAAAAGGCCTGGTGTTTTTGAGGCTATATGTCTTCTGATGAAAGTTTTCAGCTCCTCAGCCGAAGTACTCATAATCATCACGAAAACCACTCTAATGAATTAAGGACGTAGGTGATATTTAAGCTTTTCATATTATCTATTTCATAATATGTGTAACACTCGTTTAATTTACTGATTAGTTCAAATTAAGATTGCAATATATCTGACTTAGCGCTAGGTTGTGCTACAATCGAAATTCTTGATGCATGTTTTGTCTTGAGTATCGTATAAATACATTCTAGTAGTATTAGTATAAGTATGATGTTCCTTATCATAGCCACAATCTGTACAGGTGAATCTGGAGTATGAGGAGCATATTCCAATCTCATATTTATACCAAGGTATTTTGATAACCATTGTCGTGCCTCTAGATCTTTAAAGAATAGATACATTATACCGAAATTTGCTACATCAGCTATTACTAAGAATACTAGCTGTCTCAATGGGAGAATAAGAACAGCTATAGAAGATACTAGAAGCATCATCTGAGGCGAGAATACATAGTTCAATGCTGTAGAAATTATTACTGAGATAAGAGCTATAGTTAATACTTCTTTAGGATTCTTAAAGTCTATATCAATTGATGCTGTAATTAATAAGAAGACTGTGACTAAAACCATTGCATATACTCTGTTGTATGGACTCCACACATTTTGTGTAATAATTGAGTATATACAGTTTTCACAATACCAACGATAATGATGATCTATGAAATATGTAAACCCATTGTATGATACAAACATAACTGCTAGATAGGGTAACGCCCCTGCTATAATCAATCCAATAGATATATTGACCAGATTTTGTTTAGAGAAGTTATTTGATCTATATTTTTGAAGGATATCGTAAACCAATATTAATGCAAATAATAGGGGAAGAAGTTTTGTTGATATACTTAATCCTAATAGCAAACCCGAGAACAGATATTTCTCGTTAACTAGGTAATACAAAGCCATAACCATGAACGCTACTGCTATGATATCCCAGTTGTATATTGTGTACAGTATTGTTGATGGAAGTATAACAAATAGTATTATTCGTTTCAATGATGAGTTACATATAGAAGCTACTCTGTACATATATAGCATGGTAATAATGAAAAATGTTGCTATTATTATTGATTGTAGAATATAATGTTTTTCAGCTATAGCTTCAGATAATCTATAGTATTCTGAACCTGTATATCTTTCAGGTAACGTTATATGTATAGAGGTACATGTTGTAATAAACCATATTAAGCCTATAATAGGTGGATATTCAAATTTGTAGTCTTTATAAGGAATAGGACACAGTCTCTCTGATGCTATTAGTTTCATTGCTACCTCATTGTTAAACCATTTATTGTTTATTTTTTCTCCATTAGGTGTACCATCTGGGTTAACTATATCTCGAAATATTGGGTTGAAGAGTCCATACACAATGTCTGTATACATAAGCCCGACGTTATCAAGTGGAGGGGGATTATTTGGTATATGGAGATAATATGAAAGTGCTAAAACAATTATGGATATTGCAAATACTGTTACTATTCTCAAATGCTGTAAATACATTATTCACACCCTATCTACATAGGCTCAGCATTCGGAACTATATTAACTCTTTGATGACTTAACATATTTCTCTAACTCTAATTGCTTTATTAACTGTTTTGCTTTTTCAACAGCATCTTCTACACTATTTGCAAGAACATTCACGTATATCTTAGTACCTTTAATCCTGAACCTAAACCTCTTACCAATAAATCCTTCATATCTGTAAACATCTACAAGTTCTAGTTCTAATGACATAATTTCACTGACTAGCTTCATTAGCAATTTTATCTAATACTTCTCTTATATAACTTTATCTAGACTTTGGATATTAGTAATACTGTATTTAATCATTGGATAACTGTATAGCTCAAAATTTTCTGTGAGCGTTATAAGCATTGGATTAAATATTGCTAAGTAACAAAAACTTTAATTATTTGTTTAACATATTTCTACATATACTGGGTAGAGTCTATATGCCTAAGCTTAGTTCAGGTTTTGTTATAGCAGGTGCTTATGCTGATAAAATTAGGAGAACATTATTTGCACAATTAAGGGATTACCTCAGAAAAGATAAGGAATGGGGTCAAAGAATAGCTTTAGCTGTAGCTCAGTTGAATAGATTTCTGTATACGTTACTTGTTGAACGGATTAAGATAGATAAAGGAGATGTAGTAAGAATAAGAATAGATTATGATATCGATGAAACTACTAAATCCATTAACTGGTTGTGGAATACATTAACCATAGAGGCCTTCAGAAGAATACCTCAGGATGAAGTAGATAAGATTACTAAGGAGTTAGTAACTAAAGCAGTAGAAATTTCAACAGCAGCTGTGGTATATGCTCTAGAGAAACTTGGTGAAACATTTGATGGCGACATTGTGTATACCATTAAGTTAGGTGATCGTGAAGTGGGTACCGCTATAGTTACATTAATTAACGAAAATATCGGTGTGTTAAAAAGAGGAGCTGTTATAGAGCCTACTCCTGCTGTATTTGATAAGGTTAAACTTGTTGTAGAACCAGGTAAGACAATTGAAGATACATTACGAGATGTTCTATCAACAGTTATTCAATCTGCAAAACATGTAGATGCTGATGAAGCAGTTAAAGTAATTAATGCTATAAGAGATAGAATTTCAGCAAAACCTATAGTCAAGTATGAAGAAGCTGAAGAAGAATAGTTAATCAAGTTCAACATCTTCATAAATAATTTAGATGCTTGAAAGTGAAGATTATGGATAAGAGATATGAGTGTATTGTTTGTGGAAGAATATTTCATGAAGGTCAAGGAGTGAAACTTAGTCTTGCAGGAAAAGAAGTAAATTTTCATTCGAAGTCGTGTGCTATAAAGTTCTTAAAAAGCCTTATTCTATACCTAGATCAAAAAGATCTTGAAACTGCAACAAAACTCACAATTAAAGAATATGAAGAAAAAGTAAAAGAAATTAGAGAAAAAACTAAAAAGAAATTAGAGAAGATCTGATAAGGATAACAATATATAATCATGGTTTATATTTTTCTATGAATTTTAACACCTTCTCTAAATCTTTTTCAGATAGTGTTGTAGTCCAATCTATACTTATTCCACGTGATGATGTTTTTGATTTATGCAATATGTCTACAATTTCTTGTACAACCTCGTCCAAAGATTTTGATGATACATCTATCTCTACAACAATATCATCACCAAATTCATCTATAACATTCAATGTACATATAGACAGAAGCTCAGCTTCAACATTTTCGGCAATCTTGTGAGGTGGCCATCCACGAGAGGTTAGTACATCAATAAGTTCAAGAGGGTTGCGTCTCAAAATGAAAACTATTTCGAATATGTCTCTAGGTATTATCTCTATGTAGTGACTTGATATAATCATAGGACCTTTTTCTCTATACATATTAATTACACTAGCCCTAACTTTATCTTCATCTATGACATAACTGTTTCTCTCTTCATCATAGTATGTATACAGCTTGTTATTAACTACATAACTGCTTAAATCAAGATAAGGTATATTTAGTACTTGTGAAAGAGTTCTCGCTATAGATGTTTTTCCTGTGCCAGGTGTACCAGATATACCTACGCACTTCAACTTTACGCCCACTTATCCATAACTATCTAGAAGTTTTTATAAATTGAGGAAAACGATAAAATAAATATGAATAGATCAACAATAATATGCACCATTAACAATAGAGGTATTGAGCTGTACTCCTTTTATAGTATCCATAGCGGCAAGACTATATGTGGGAAAACATATGGCTATATCGGATTTCGAGAAAAGATGGGCAGGTGGACCAACAGTAGGAGAAAAGGTTAAAGAAATTTTCAAGCGTAAAGAGCCAATAAAACAGAAATTGGTTATGGCTAACTACAAGATAAGATCTATTGTAAGCAGATTGGATGTATTCATAGACAGACTAAGAGATCGAGATAGAACTCTATTTGAGAGAGTTGTCGATGCACTTACTCAAGGAGATGAAACTAGAGCTGCAATGTATGCGAATGAAATTGCTGAAATAAGAAAAATGGTTAGACAGCTAAGTATTACCCAAGTAGCTTTAGAACAAGTAGCTCTCAGAATAGAGACAGTACTCGTAACAGGTGATGTATTGAGTGGACTACTACCTGTGGCAGGAGTTATAAAAGAGCTCAGGAATATTGTTAGAGGAATAATGCCGGAAATGTCGCTAGAACTTCAAGAAATAGAGGAAGGTTTAAGAGATGTAGTTATATCAACAGGTGAAGCGCTAGGTATGCCAACAGGTGACGTATATACATCGCCAGAAGCAAAAAGAATACTTGAGGAAGCTAAGATAGTGGCAGAGCAGAGAATGAAAGAGAAGTTCCCAGAACTACCTATGGTGTCTTCTGTAAAAGAAAAAGCATCAGCACCAGCCACAGGATCAGCATAAGTACAGCGACATATTATATCTCAAATACTCTATAATATATAACTCTTATAAAACATAAGTTTTTAAGTCCAAATTTCTTTAAAACTCTTCTCGATCTCGATAATCTTACTGAGGTGATATTGTTTGTCTTATGTCTCGAGTAGTACTAGGGGAATCATTATAGGATATAGAAAAAGTAGAGCTAGACAGTACTGTAACCAGGTCTTGGTAAAATTGTTTACAGATCCTAAGAATGTGGCAAGATTTATTGGAGCTAATGTTGTAGTAAAAGATTTTTATAACAATATCTATAGGGGTAGAGTAGTTAGAGTACATAGCTATAGAAACTGTGTAGTGATTGCTAGATTCAAACCAAATATACCTGGACAAGCTATAGGACTTTATGTTGATCTCTTTAAGACTTAAAGTAATACCTCAGCGTAACTCTGATAAGGCATATGAAACCTTTTTGCCGAGTTATCATCATCGGATCAAAAGCAGCTACAGTAGTACTTTGATCTAGAGATGTTTTATCTGTTTATCGCTACACTATATTTACTCTCTAAATGTTAGTATAATATTTAAGGGTAAGTAGCTGTGGAGTTCTCGATAGTAGCACAAGTACTAGATATAATTGAGAAGACTAGTAGCAAAATACAGCAGGCTACAGCTCTTGCTACATTGTTTAAGAAGACAGATCCTAACGTAATAGATAAAGTTGTATATCTCTTACAGGGTACACTGTGGCCCGATTGGAAAGGTATGCCTGAACTAGGTGTAGCAGAGAAAGGTATTCAGAAAGCTATTGCTTTAGCTACGGGTGTATCTGAGTCTGACGTAGAGAAGATGTATAAAGGTCTTGGTGATTATGGTCTAGTTGTTGAGAAACTAAAAAACTTAAAAGAAAAGAAAACGACTGGACTCACAGCATTCATAAAGAATACTAAAGTAGCTGAATCAAAACTTACAGTAGAAAATGTATATAACGTTTTAGTAAAAATAGCTATGCTACAAGGTGAAGGAAGTAGAGATATGAAGCTTAGGCTTCTAACATCACTATTAACATCAGCTGATGCAAAAGAGGCCAAGTTTATTGTAAGATTTGTTGAAGGAAGACTTAGATTAGGTGTAGGCGATGCTACTATAATGGATGGACTTGCAGGCGCTTTTGGAGCCTCTAGAGATATCATAGAGAGGGCTTACAATATTTATCCAGACTTAGGTGCCATAGCTAAGATACTTGCTGAAAAAGGTTCTCAAGAACTTAAATCTCTACATCCTACACCAGGTATTCCATTAAGACCCATGTTAGCCGAAAGAGCTAGCGATCCTGCAGATATCCTATCTAAATCTGGTGTTCCATGTATAGCCGAGTTTAAGTATGATGGTGAGAGAGCACAGATACATAAGAAAGGTAACAAAGTATGGATATTTTCAAGAAGACTTGAAGAAATAACCCAAAGATATCCAGATGTCGTTGAAATGATTTTAAAGTACGTTAAAGTTGATGAAGCTATAATTGAAGGAGAAATTGTAGCTATAGATCCTGATACAGGAGACTATAGACCGTTTCAAGAACTTATGCATAGAAAGAGAAAGAAAGAAATATCTGAAGCTGTGAAGGAATATCCAGTAGTTGTGAGACTCTTCGATTGTCTATATGTAGATGGCTTGGATCTAACACTAAAACCTATTCTTGAGAGACGTGAATGGTTAAAGAAAATTGTTGAAGAATCTGATGAATTTAAGTTAGCTGAACATGTAATAGTCAAAGATGTAAAAGATCTTGAAGAATTCTTCTTGAAAGCTATCGAAAACGGTATGGAGGGAGTTATGGTTAAATCATTATCCACAGATTCTATTTATCAAGCTGGTGTAAGGGGGTGGCTATGGATAAAATATAAAAGAGATTACAAAAGCGAAATGATAGATACCGTAGACCTTGTTGTTATTGGAGCATTCTATGGAAGAGGTAAGAGAGCTGGAAGTTATGGAGCTCTACTGGTAGCAGCATACGATATTGAGACAGATACATTTAAAACAGTATGCAAAGTTGGTTCTGGATTTACAGATGAAGATCTAGCAACACTTCCAAAAATATTTGAACCCTATAAAATTCCCCATAAGCATCATAAAGTGGATAGCGAAATAGATGCCGATGTATGGTTTGAACCACGAATAGTTATTGAGGTAATTGGTGCAGAACTTACTTTATCGCCTGTACATACATGTTGTAAAGGATGGATTAAACCTGGTGTAGGTATATCGATAAGATTTCCACGATTTATCAGATGGAGAGAAGACAAATCTCCTACTGAAGCAACAACAACTAAAGAAATCTATGAGATGTACATTAATCAGTTAAAGAAGGTTCAACAATCTCCAAAAACAGAGCCTGATATAGAACATTAGACATCTACATGCATTATACGATTAATGACTATAATTCTTTTACCGTATCTTAGAGATGAAATTCTGTATGCTCTTAATTTATAGTTATTACTCAAGTTATTACTCACAACTCTTCATTGCTAATATAATTCACTATCACATACAGATAATCAGTTAGTGAGAACCGATATAAAGTTTAAATGTCGTTCACTCAAATCCTCTAATAGACTGAATATGAAGTGGTGTTACTGTATTGCAGCAAGACAGATTACCAGGATATAGAGGTAATATACGTGAACTTCTTGAAAAAATAGACGCAAAAGTAGGATGCAGAATAAGAATAGCATTGAGAAACAATACATTTATAGATGGAATACTTATGCCTAAACATGAATTAAGTCATGTTGATACTGTTATCGTTAAACTCGATAACGGGTATAATATAGGAATAGATGTTAACAAAATTATGAATATAGAAATTATTGAATGTAGAGAAAGAACAGAAAGTTCTTCCATAGATGTTTTAAATCAATACAATTTTCCAAGAGTTAAGATACTTGGTTGTGGTGGTACAATAGCAAGTAAAGTTGAGTACGAAACAGGTGCTGTTAGACCTGCTATGAGTCCCAGCGAACTCATAGAACTCATACCTGAGTTGAAGGAACTTGCAAATTATGATTTTGAGATTGTCTTTAACATACTTAGTGAGGATATGACCACCAAACATTGGGAAACAATAGCTCATTACATCCATAAATCGCTAATTAATGGTGTTGAAGGAATTGTTGTTACACATGGAACAGACACTATGGGATACACAGCTTCAGCTATAGCGTTTGCTTTAAGAAACTTACCCATGTCTATAGCTTTCGTAGGAGCACAAAGAAGTAGTGATAGACCTAGTACTGATGCAGCTCTAAATCTTTTAGCGGCAGTAATAACAACTCTGAAAGCACCTTTTGCTGAATCTGTAGTAGTTATGCATTCTTCTTCTTCAGATCTGGAGGCATATGTACATAGAGGAGTTAAAGTTAGAAAAATGCATAGCAGTAGACGAGATGCTTTTCAATCGATAAATGATTTACCACTAGCAGCTATAGATCTACAGAACCTTAAAATAACTATTCTAAATAATAGATATATCCACAGGAAAAGTATTGATGAATTAACTGTATCCATAGGTTTTGATGAAAAAGTTGCTTTAATCAAAGCTTATCCAGGATTCCAAACCGAAATAATAGATATTCTTGTCGATAAGAAGTTCCATGGAATAGTAATAGAAGGGACTGGACTAGGACATATAGGTAGTTATGCCATAGATGCTTTAAAGCGTGCTATTGAGGAAGGAATACCTATTGTTATGACTACACAAACGTTATTTGGAAGAATCAATATGAATGTATATACAACTGGTCGAAAACTTCTTGAAATAGGTGTTATACCTGGTGAAGATATGTTACCAGAAACAGCTTACGTTAAGTTATCATGGGTTCTATTTCAAACAAGAGATCTAATTAGAGTAAGAGAAATGATGCTTACTAACTATGTTAACGAAATCAATCCTAGACATACATTAGATTTATTTAAATTCTATAAAAATAAATAGATAAATTATATGTGTCTCATTAACTAATGAGCTCAAGCGCCTTCAATACTGCTTCATATGACCTAAGTCCTACAATAACAATACCTACTTCTTCTTCATTATTCCATACAACTATACCTGGTGTACCAAATATGGTAAGGTTATATGCCTCAATTGTTTCGAAATTTATTATCTTCTCAGCACTTTCGCCATATCTATCTAGGTCTGGTAAACGACCTACTCTTCTAAATATTAAATCCTTGACCTCTTCTAAAGAAGGTATTGAATTTTGTGCTACCATATCATATATATCACTCATTATCTCGAATATTTGAAGTCCATCCTTATTTTCGAGATATAGCGATACTATGTTCTTATGAACATCTAAAGCTTCTTCATGTGTTATCATGTTCTTTAGAACTATAGCTATAGTATTATTTTCAATTAAATTCCATAGCTTAGGAATAGTCTCTCGATACATTTTTGCACAAAAGCTACAGTAGACATCTTCGTATATGAATAAATAGTATTTTGCGTTAAGAGAGCCTATAATTGGTGTTTCATTATAATCTACTACTGGTTTTTTCGTTGTTACAACATTTGGATAAATATCTTTAGCATCTAGATATGTATAACCATATCTCGATGAGAGATACAGATAGATGTATGTCAATACATCTTGTTTTGGAAAATATGTATATCCATCTCTATTGAATATTACGTCTAGTATTCTCGCCTTTTGTGGATCTAGTTTAGATGAATATACCACAAATACTGGATATATAGTATAATCATCTAATTGATTCTTTAAATTACTTGGAATTTGCTCAAAATCAACTACACATAAAGATAGTTCAAGTTTTAATGCATCTGAAGCATTTGACTGTATAATGTATGTTATAAATGACTGTATCTCTTTGAACACCTGTTCATGAGGCCTTATATTCTTATAAATTACAACAAATACGTTATCCTTATAACCACATAACCATTCCTGACTCTTCACACTAATTGAAACCATGTATATAGCTATAGCTGCTACAATTGTAACACATAAGATTATCAACGCAACAAATAATTTTTTGTCCATATAATCACCACAGTTGATTACTCTCTAGAATTAAGAGGTATAAAAATTGATTAAATTGTGTATTGATAATCTTTTCTACCGATGAATCTTATAGCTATAGCCACAAGTATTGCTAATGCGACTGTTACAACTATTATAATGAGAGAAACAGCTACATCCGATAGATTAACTGTAGTAGTACTTACTGTTCCATGTTCTTTGCCGTAAACTGGTTTTTCCTGAGTTACTGTAATAGTATGGGTTATTGTAATCGTTTTTGTTATCGTTCGTATTGTTTCATCCATTGGAGTTTGAGTAGCAGTCTCAATACCTATTGTAGAGGTAATAGTTTTGTTTTCGGTTATCAAAATAATCGATCTGTATATAGTTAATATCATTGAAAGTTTTGTCAACATAGTTATTTGTGAATATGGATTTTCCTTAAGGTTTTCTATAATTTCAATGTAGAGAGGAGCATCTATTGGTATATAATTACCCAACATGTTTAAATTCATATGTAAAGTTCTATTTAGTGTATATATTGTAGCTTCCATAGATTGAATGAACATAGAAACTAGGGTTAAGTACATATAGCTTATGGAGCTTATGCCTAGAGTAAGTTTATCTAGATCATTATCTGTTTTCTGAAGAAGGTTATATCTAGCTTCAACGTCATCAAGTACTGTAGGTAGATTTATCAAAGAGGTTGAGAATGCCATTATATATGCATATATGTTTTGAGCTAATATATGTATATACATAGCCATGGTTCTGATATTATATAGATCTATTGCACCATTATATATATCTGTTACATTAGCTAATTCACTCCATAATTTAGCTGTATAGAGTCTCGCAGAAGCATATGCTAAGTAATTTACAGCACTTTCTATATCACTTGCTCTAAGACTTCTATTAACGTATATAGCTGCTTCATATGCTCTATCCAGAACATTTATAGCTACTGAAAGCTCTGCTTTACTGGAGATAGTTTTCTGACGTATGTTATCTATGAATTCGTATATAGAGTTATTTAGTGATGAACCAAAACTTTTTACGAAATTTGGATCCTGTATTGTGTTTAGCAAGTAAAGCCTTGTATATGCATATGTGAGTACCTGGAAATACATAGATGCAGCTGAATAGAAACTATCTTTACTCACCATGTACTCAGCTTCTCTACTTAAATTATCTATATTGTTGTCTATGGAGTTCAGAAGCCCTAAAAGGTATCTATATGTATATAGTGTGTACATGGACTTAGCTCTTGCAAGAGCCTCTTCCTCTACTTCTTTACTCTTATTCATTACATCCGCTATCTCATCCTTTAATTTCTTCACCCAGTTCTCTACTACATACTTAATTGAAGAATATATTCTACTTGCCACATCAGTATCTGAATCCTTTATCCTGACGCTGTATCTACCATCAGTAAATATCTCGAGAGCTTCATATACATTAGTTACAGGAACTACCTTTACACCAATTCTAGCTCCATATTCACTCAAGTTAATAGCTTCTCTTACTGTTCTAGTAATAATTAGAGGACCTATTCTTTCTGTAACCACTCTCTGTATATAGTCTACTGTTTGTCCATAAGGAACTATAAACAATTTTGCACCACGACTATAAGCTGCATCAAGTTTGTACTTAATTCCACCTACAGGACCTATACTTCCATCAGGCATGATCATACCGGTCATAACTACTGAGCCATTGAGAGGCAGTCTAAGTAATGCTGCTGCAAAAGCTACTGCTGTAACACCACTTGCACTAGGACCTCCAATTATTGTTGTATTAGCTTTTATAGATGCATAGAAATCGTAATGATTGAAGTTTACACCAGCTATATAACTAGCTACTAATGCAGCTATTCTTGTTGATGCTTGTAGATCAAGTTGACTTAATGGTAATGTCTCGACATACACATGACCATTACCAGGATATACTACACGTACATAGAGATCTGCAGAAACACCTACATAACTACCATTCGCACTTGTTGAAACTGCTACTACTGTAACATGTCTAGACTCATCTAGTTTGTATTCATTAGCAACAACACTACCATAGCTAAGGATTACTATTAATGCAAGCATTAGAGATTGAAAAACTTTTGTATCAATAATCATAACTTCATAACACCTTCTACCCGTTATAGCATTTGCCACCCTTTTTACAAGACTTAATATATGTTACTCACAAAATGAGTATTTCTCTCATATTCTCAATAACATTATGGCTATTTCATACTTAATTTCCAAAAAGGGTTTTAAGTAACACTCAAGATATAGGTAAGAAGAGCAGAGGTGTACACATGGCTCTTAATACACGAGACCGGGATAAAGTGGTTAAATCTATTGCTCGATGGCTTGCCGGTCTGAAACCTTCTTTTGGTGATAAACATTATTTTGAAAAATATTCTTCTGCTAAAAAAGCTATAGAGAAACTTGTTCCATATAGAGGTCTCCGCATATGTCCATTTTGTAGAAAGAAGTTTTTAAGATCTTCAGCTCTGGTGTCACATCTAGTAAAGAACCATATGCATGAACTTGAAGAACTTATAGATGAAGAATAAGTTATAGAGATATCCATAGCATAAATCACAAATATTGATACCAACACTAATCCATAGTAGAGACACCAACTGCTTAAACCAGATCTTGCTAAATGTATAGAAAAATATTACTAAAGGTGTTCACATTATCTAACCTAAGTTCAATCGCCTCATCCTCTTGATCATTTTGTTAATACAAAACGATTGTAATGTAATCACTAATCAATGTAGCATACACTATTCAATATATTAATATGTAGCTCATTTTGGAAGAAAACTTGATCTTCTTGATACTGTGTTAATTCTATTGGAAATATTAAAAGAAGAAACTCTCTATCATTTAGATATACATGAATTTATCTAGTTATTGATATTTTTATAAAGACTGTATTTAATTGTATTTAAGGATCTATGTCTTCTGTTTATCTACAACAACAATATTCTCTATTACTGTATAGGGATAAAGACCTCTTTCATCTTTTTCATATTTTTTAACCATATCCCATATATTTAGAAGTGCCAAAGCTACAGCTGTAAGAGCTTCCATTTCAACACCTGTTCTTTCTCTAGCTTTTACTGTGACTTCTACACATATTCTATTGTTTTCCAATAATATACGTGGTTCGACATAATCTATTCTTATTTGGTGACAAAATGGTAATAGTAAAGAGGTCTTCTTAGCCCCCTCTATAGCTACTACCTGTGTAACTGTAAGTACATCTCCTTTCTCTACTTCACCATTTATTATTTTCTTTAGAGTCTCAGGTTTAAGCCTTATACATCCTCTAGCTACTGCAATCCTATAAACTTCCTCTTTATTACTAACATCAACCATTCTAGCCATATACTCTTCACTCAGTTCTATTCCATATACTTCATTTATACATTTAATGTTGTATTTTGATTAAATCTCT
Source organism: Ignisphaera sp. (assembly GCA_038821645.1). Classification (GTDB taxonomy): domain Archaea; phylum Thermoproteota; class Thermoprotei_A; order Sulfolobales; family Ignisphaeraceae; genus Ignisphaera. Next base: position 41,116 of record JAWBDT010000014.1, read on the forward strand.
TTAGAAGATCTTGAATAGATGGTGTATTTCTATTCTTTGTATATTTTTCAAGAAGAATAAATACACAGAATTGACCACACATAGTACAACCTTTAACATTTTCTCTAAACTGTGTACGTATACTTCTAGATTTCTCTGGATCTAGACTAAGCTCTATCTGTTTCTCCCAATCTAGATTTGCTCTAGCTAAGCTCATCTCTATATCGTGTAGAGCTGCTATAGAACCACGTTTAATTATGTCTCCAGCATGTGCAGCTATTTTTGTTGCTATAAGTCCTTCCTTGACTTGTTCTACATTTGGTAAAGATAGATGTTCAGATGGTGTTAAATAACATATAAAGTCTGCACCTGCTGCTGCAGCTATAGCTGCACCTATTGCTGTAGCTATGTGGTCGTATCCTAAAGCTATATCTGTTACAAGAGGTCCTAAAACAAAGTATGGAACGCCGCCGCTTAAGCTCTTCATAAGCTTTATATCTGCAACAATTTTATCTAATGTCATGTGACCAGGTCCTTCGATAATGACTTTAACACCTTTAGCGATAGCATCTCGTGCAAGTCTCGAGTTATTTAATAGTTCAGCTATCTGAAAATAATCGTGTGCATCAACTATTGTTCCAGGTCTAAGCGCGTCTCCTAAACTTATTGTTGCTTCATATTCTTTGAATAGTTCGAGAAGATACTCCCAATGCTTTAGGTACGGATTCTCTTCAGAATTCTCAAGCATCCATACAGCAAGCATAGAGCCTCCTCTACTAACTATGGGCATCAGTCTATTACTTCTCATAGATTTTTCAGCCAACTCTCTAGTTAGACCTGCATGTATAGTCATGAAGTCTACACCATCTTTTAGATGTTTCTCTACAATAGATATATACCAGTCAGAAGGAAATGCTGTAGACCCGAATTTTTTTACACCATCTATCCATGCTTGATACGTAGGCACTGTACCAAAAGGTATAGAGCTAGCTATAGATAGAAGTTTTCTTCTAATTTCATCAATATCTCCACCTGTACTAAGATCCATAACGCTATCTGCTCCATAGAGCATTGCTACCTTAACCTTTTCAACCTCTAGATCTAAATCTACATAAGATCCGCTAGTCCCAACATTAACATTAACTTTTGTGCTCAGTCCTTCTCCAAGAGCTACTGGAGTTACATTTTTCCTCTTTATATTCCTTAGAACAACTATTCTACCAGTTTTCATACCTCTGATGATCTTATCTACATCAACTTTCTCTTTCAATGCTATAGATCTGATCTCCTCGTCCACGATATTCTGTGTAACCACAATTACAGCCCTCTACAATGAAGATACTCAGTATCTTAATAACCCTATCTAATATAACTTATTGAAACACATTTTACTGTATGTAGAGCTCTATAGTTTATGTGTTTCTCGATCTCTACATCTCCTTTGGTGACTCCTCTTTGAATCTATTGGTAAAAATGTACATAGATTTCTTATATAGTGAACTTGAACCAGATGTTGTAGAAGAGATAATGAATATACCTCCAGGTCTCAAGATACTTAGGAACAACACAAAAAGTAACCTATTTGATCATCCACATATAGTTTTGTGGCACAAATTTCTACTAAGGTACTTTAATCCAGAATACAGCAGTAAGCCCTACGCCATACTTATGCCGTGTACCCCGATTAAACCCTATAGGTTATCTGCAACACACAGAATAGTAGATTCCACACTATATAGACTTAGACTAGATCATTATACCCAGATCTATGTGCTTTCTGAGCCCATGGTTATAGTACCTAGAGAACTAGATATATACTATCCTTTTGCAAACTATGAGTATCCAATATATGAGCTTTCTGAAGAATATAGAGAAAGATTTGTATCACTTCTATCTATTATTCTACCTAAGCTAGAGTACCATAAGAAGATAATAGCAGTACTTCCAAAACACCATAAAGCAATACTTCTCGAAAGCTTCAAGAAATCGAAAATGAATACCAACATCGAGATCCTAGACTACGGAAAAAAGAGCTTTAGCTCAGTAAGAAAAGCTGTAGACATTGTTACAAAATACATAAAGGAATACAGTTACCGTTAACTCCATTGATCTTGCGTTCTACTAGTGAATTTAATTACCCTTTCTCTAGCCTAATTAAACTGTAGAGTGATGATAGAAGTAGAGGAAACGCTATAACTAGTGATACATAGTTTTTATGAACAAAAGACATAACTACTGTTGGTAGAGATAGAGATAAGGCTAGTACTTCAGAAATATCGAATCTAGATCTAGAAGAAAAGACCTTAGGAGTTATCCTATATCTATAGCTTAATCTAAATAGACCTCTTAATGCATATATCCCCAGCAAAGGTGATAAAAGTGTATATATTGCTCCAACTCTTCCAGAGAAATATATTCTCTTCCATCTATCTATCTTGAGCACCTTATTGCTATAGATATTAAATACCAGAGATTGGATAGATAGAGTTATAGCTATAGGTAATACATATGTTGGACTTACACTAACACCTCTCTCTATTATAGAGCATATTAAAGCTGTTGAAAAAGCAAGTAATGCAAATATGCTGGAGATGGGTTGAAAAACATAGAGTAGAGCTTCTAGCTTCCTCCAAAGATCTATAGGAGCTTCAATAACCCTATCGAGAAATCTTGAAATAATATTCATGGCACCGTAACTCCATCTACATTGCTGAACTCTAGCTGCATTAAGTGTCTTGGGGACACCGACATCTATATAGCTGTTGATTAATCTAGGCCTTATACCTCTATACATAAGTTCGAAACCAAGCCAAATATCGTCTTGAATCACATCGATTCTCCAGAAACCTATAGATTTAAGCAAATCTTTATCTATAGCTGTTCCAGACCCCAGAGGATATATGAAGAGGTTAAGTCTTGATCTAAGCTCGTAGTAAATCCAGCTACCAAATCTAGTTATATATGCCATACCTTCTTCAACTTTTGTATAAGAATCTATGTAGGGATTCCAAATACCTACACACACATCTCTGCATCTCTTAGCTTTACACAGAAGTTCTTTTGATGGAACTGTATCTACATCAGCTATAAACACTACATCGCCTTGAGATAATTTAGCACCATCAGATAAAGCACTATTTCTACCACCAAAACTATTGAATCTAGCAACTACAATACCTCTAGAGAAAAACATAGAATCCATAGAAGAAACAACACTAACAACATAATTAATACTATCATCAAAAACAACTACAATATCATCAACACACTCAATCCCAGATAAAATAACCAAATTCCTAACAACCAGATCTCTAGGCTCATTCCTAGAAGGTACAACAACAGAAAGACTTCTAGAATCATCTCGCTCGTTCTCTATAAAATCTGCAGTATCAAGTCTAGAGCATCGGAGCATTATTAAAGCAGGATAAATTGTTGAAAGAAATATTGATAAAAAGAAAAACAAGTAGCTAATAAAAGATATCAATACCAACATCCATCACCAATATTGTAGACACAATAAATCTACATAAAAATTTAACCTAGCTTTAACAAATACATTGAGTAAATCAAAGAATAACATACTTATTGAAAACAAGATTAATTGAATACAAAAACACTTCTAAATAACAACACCTATACAACTAAATTCCGATTATAAAGCTCTATAAATAAAAGATTGAAAAATATATGCTGAAAAGATCTAAAAACAGATATTATGTTTATACAGTAAATGTATATCTAGCTTCAGTACCTCTTGCAGTAATTACAATAACCTCATAAACATTTCCAGAGGTTAAAGAACAGGAGATAGTTACTGAGCCACTACTTTTAGTATTTACAGTTGCTCCAGGGCTTGCTGAACATACTGTTTGACCGTTGTTATCTAATACTGCAGCATAAGCTATATCTACATTTACAGAACCGAGATTAAGAACATAGACAGTAATAGCTTTGGTTGATGAATTATAATTTATCCCTGTTATTCTTATTCTTTCTTGTAGTGCTTGTTGTTCTGATGGTGGTGCTCTAGCTACTGCTCCTGATACCCATGTCCATAAGAGTACTCCTGCTGCTACTGCTATCATTACGAGTATTACTGTTGCTACTATAGGTGAAATACCTTTCCTTGCCGACATAGGTTTCACCAAATCCATGTCTATAGTTGCTGGATATTATTGTTGGGTTTTAGAAGCGACTAGTGAGCTAGATACTCAATGTTCTATATACGTGTGTATAGTTTCTACTAGAAGTCTTTTTGTGATTTGTTTTCGCTTTATGTTCTGTATTTATTAGGTTTCTTGAGTATCTAGGTGCTTGGTGTAGAGAGTAGGTGATGGTGATTGGTATTAGGTTCTGTTTCTAGTTTTTTGTATAGGTTGTATGGAGTTGTGTATAGCTTTTTGTATAGTTTCTATAGGGGGTTGGGTGTTGATAGATTTGTTGTTGGTTCTGGTCTTTCACCTAGTCTAGAGAGATATGTGTCTATTGTTTTTAAGCTTATTATCTGTATATTGGTGTCTATGATTTTGATTGTATCAATTTTTCTATACAGTGCTTACGGTTTGAATCCCTATCTCTCTATAGCTATATCATTTGTGTTTAATTTGTTTGTTGTATTACCTATATCTATTGTATTCTCAATTGTTTTACCTAAGTCTATGTATTCTAATAGAGGATCTATTGTAGAATCTAAGATGCCTATACTGTTATCGGCTATGGCTTTTCTTTCTTCTGCCGGTCTATCTCTACATGAGATGGTTTCTAAAATAGGTATGTTTCTTGGTGATGACTATAGGTTCTTCTCTGTAGAACTAGATATAGTTAGATCATATATACGTATAGGTGTACCTCTTGAAGAAGCTTTAAGGTATGTAGCTCATCTAACTCCTTCGCAATCGTTTAGAGAACTTCTTCTAGGTCTTTCATCGATTTCTGTTATTGGAGGTGATATAGGGTCTTTTATTAGATCTATGTTTGATAGATATGTATCCAGATACGAGCTTATGATTGAGAAGGCTGTAAATAGTCTGAATGTGTATATGGAGGTATATGTAGCTGTATCGCTCCTGATTCCCGTTTTAGCTGGATCTACAGCTGTTTTATTCATTCTATCACCTATAGCAGGAATATCTTTTGAAGCTTTCATGGCTCTAGTAACATTTATATTGATACCTATACCATCTGCTGTAATAATAGTTTTAGCTGACACTATTGTATCTAGATTGAGGCCTTAGCTATGATAAAGAAGGCTTTAGTTATAGCTCTAGGTACCTCATTTATTCTAATCATCCCTATATATGTGGCTCCCACAATATCTAGATTACTGGGTTTAGATCTCTTTAACGGAATAGAAGGTATATACATAGATATCTCAAATGATGTTCTCCCCATACCTATCTATAGATCTAGTGATGTATATCTATTTGTTGGATTTGTTTATGGAGCTATAGCTTTTTGCCTCTATATGCTGTATAGAGATTCTGTGTATATGCGTATGAAACTTAGGGAACAAATCCAGTCAATGGTTCCGTTAGTAGTTTCGTATGTTAGAACTGGAACACCTATCTTAACAGCTATAGAGAATGCTGCTAATTTTGTTGGAGATCCAACTAAATCTTATTTAACTAGATTTGTAGAACTTGTTAAACTTGGGTATAGTCCTGAGGAATCAATGCGCAACATATTTAGGGGTATTCCAAGAGATGTCTTATCGGTGTATCTATCTATAGCTGTGGCTATGTCTAGTGGTGGACGTGTTCACGATGTACTATCAACTGCTGAGAGATATTTGAATCAGATGAGTAGATTAGAGGAAATGAGGAAGAACCGTCTAGAGGGATACAAAGCTATACTGATTCTAGCATTAATGGCGTTTACTGTTAGTGCTATAGTTACAACTATACTTGTGTCTTATGTTGCTAGAATGAGTCCTATACCTATATCTACTACACCACAGAGTCGAGTAGATATAGCTAGAGTTCTATCCTATTACTACACACTTATACTTGTACTAACCCCTCTTACATCGATAGCTTTAAGCAGAATAGTGTACAACGAAACAGCTATAGCTTTAAAGTACACAGCATTATTCATAACAACTATATCTACAGTCTTTGCTCTAGCCTATAAATTGTTTCTCTAGACAATTCAAGAGAGAATCCATAACCTCAAAATGTTCACAGAATCATTCAAACCAACATATACTAAAAATCCCTCTCATCAACCTGTTTAACTTATTAATGCTGAAAAGTTTTTAGTAGATAGCAAGTGGGTTTCAGCAATGCCTAAGAAAAAAGTGCGAACTTCAGAAGGCTTTATAGTTGATGAAGAGAGTGGTGAAGTTCTAGATGACACAGCTATAGATTTTGAGCATCCTGAGTATAGAGCCTATAGTTATGAAGAATACCGAAGAAAGGCTCACTACGAACCTATTCAAAAGGTTTATGGAGATAGGCTCTGTGTAGATGATGAAGTTGCTGAGAGGATAGTTTCACAGATAATACCGGGGCTCGTCGAGATAATTAAGGTGTATCTGAGGAAGAGTTTGTGTAGTGCTGATAGAGATGAGGTGTATCGTTTCTTTTCTTCTCTCTGGGGCAACGTTGGTGCAGAGATTGTTAGAGGAGTTATAGAGAAAAGACTTAGCATGTCTTTACCAGAGTCACAGGCATATGATTTAGCGGGACTAGATGGTTTGACAGTATTTAGATGTCTGAAGAACGCTGGACTTGATGAAAGTTCTGTTGTTGAAGCGATAAAGAGTTTTATCGAGGGTTTCGAACCTAGAGATAGCTACACATATACCTTAGTGAGAGACTTATTCACATCAATTAGAAACGGAAAGCAGAGTGCCTTGATAAGGTGGATCTCTAAACCTATCGACAATGTTATAGATATGGATTACGCTGTACGTGTTTTTAGCGTAGAGCCTAAGAAGCTTAGAAATGTTGTGTATCTTGTGGTTAAGATTCGTGGACTAGGTGTACAGATAACATCAACTAAAATCGATATATCGTCGAGGTATGGTGAAGAGAGTATTGTGATAGAGACTATAGACCATTTATCGAGGAGGCTAGGTATAGAGCTTTCTAAGCCTATACCCATGATAGCTACAGTCATAGTCAAGATGCCGTTCAAAATAAATCTTCAAACATTATCCAGATTCGAGAATGCTTCTCCCCAGGGCAACAGAGTAAAGATTATGGGGCAAGGATATACAGCACTTGTATATCCATCGACCATTAACATGTATATAAATCTAGCTGGAACACTTGACAGAATTGGTGTGGCTCTAGCTCAAGCACTTCCAACAGTATGTACATATGCAGAAAAAAAGTAATGATATTGTATTAACTTGGGCTTGCCACAAGATATCATTAATTAGATCCAATTAATTAGATCTAGCTGTCTACTCAACTAGATTAACAATCTGTAGCTTTAGGCATGTTTCACTATTTCGATATTATCCTACTTAGATCCTCTATTACTTTCTCTGCTTCTGCTACATCCTTGGCTTCGATAACATGTGAATGATCTGGTAACAGAACAACTGTGTACTTATCGTACTTGACTATATATACAGGTCCTTTGTCGAGATACTCACCAAGTTCAGCACCTAGTTGAGGATTCTTGAACACTCTAAGAAGTTTGGCAACAGTTGAGTATCTAAGAGCCTTAATCCCCTTGCTAAGGAAAGCAGTTTCGTCTTTCACAGATATAGACTTCGATACCTTAACCATCTATCTACACCCACAGCCCATACATCCTCTGAGAGTTTATAAATATTGAATCAGTAAAACTAAAGAGGCTATTTCCTGTAGAGCATGTAGTGCTAGATTGATTGTGACTAATATGATGTAAATGTGTAGTGCATCTATCTATGATGTTACTTCGATACCTTCTCTTGCTAGTATAGCTCTAGCTACAACTATACCTGTAGCTGCTGCTACATTCATACCTCTCGATAGTCCTACACCATCTCCAGCTACAAACAGGTTTCGAAGGTTTGTTTCGAGTTCTCTAGATGTTCTAGCTTTCACGCTATAGAACTTTATCTCGGGAGCATATAGTAGTGTTTGTTGAGATGCTACGCCAGGAACTATTGTATCCAATCTTCTTAGTGCTTCTACTATATTTACTACTACTCGATATGGATAAGCCATAGCTATATCTCCAGGAGTTACACTCTTTAATGTTGGATCAACTACGCTTCTCTCTATTCTTCCCCATGTGCTTCTTCTACCAGCTTCTAGATCCCCGAATCTCTGAATGATTGGTTTACCTCCACCAAGTTTTGTTGCTAATCTAGATATGCTTTTTCCGTAAGCTATAGTGTCTTCAAATGGATCTGTAAGTCTTAATGTTACAAGAAGAGCAAAATTCGTATTCTTTGTCTTTATGTTTGTAAAGCTTTCTCCATTCACACCAACAGATCCATCAGGATATCTCTCTTCAACTACAAGTCCATATGGATTTGTACAAAACGTTCTTACCTTATCATCATAACTTTTGGTATACATAACTATCTTTGGATCTCTAACAAGTTTCGTTAAGGGTTCCATAACATATGATGGAACCTCTACCCTTACCCCTATGTCTAGGGGACCTGGCTCTATCTCTATACCCCTTCTTCTAGCTAATTCTGAAAACCATTCAGCTCCTACTCTTCCTGGTGCAAGAACCACATATCTACTTTCTATAACCCCTTTACATGTCTTAAGCCTGTAGCCCTTAGCCGAAGGCTCTAGATCCTCCACTTGACACATGTCTATCAGGTATACACCTTCTTCTTCTAAGAATCCTGCAATGTTTGCTATGACCTTTGGCATATTGTCTGAGCCTATCAATCTCTGAGGCGTTGGTATAAATTTTGCACCAGCTTTTGCTGCTAAACGTTCTAGCTCTGATGCTTGTTCACCATCTATCGAGTATATGTTGTTTGGTGCACCAAATTTAACTAGTACGCTATCTACGTAATGGATAATGTTTTCTGCTTCTTCCCAACTACCTATAAGCTTATCTAGATCTCCACCAACATCTGGTCTAAGATTCATTGTACCGCTACTAAATGTTATTGCTCCACCTATACCCGTCATAACATGACATGGACTACAGCTTACACAATCTCTATCTCTTGCAAGTTTCTTTAGGTTTAACATAGGGCATGTTCTAAAAGGATTACCGCTACCCATCTCTATAACTGTTATCTTAAGCTTCTTTTTGTTGTGTATAGCTAGTTCATATGCAGCAAACAGACCTGCAACTCCACCTCCAACAATAGCTACATCGAATTCCTTCTCCATATAATCCTCACCAAAGCATTCCTAACTCCTTTCTTCTATCTATTGTACATAGAACATCTTCACCTGTACCAACTATAGTAATAGGGGTCTTGAGTTTATTCTCTATATCTTCTATCCATTTTCTAGCCTCTTGTGAAAGTTTATACCATTCTCTAACACATTTGTCTTGTTTAAATAGCGAATCTAATCTGGTTAAAGCTATCTGTGTAGCTGAATTAAGCATTACAGCTCTTCTAGCTAGATCTATATTGAATGGAGCTACACGTCTAATCCTACCGGTAACTGTTCCTGTTTCTAGAAGCCCGAGTTTCTGAGCTTCTTCAAAACTCATTTCATTCTCTAGAGGACCTCCACCAACTCTTGTTACATAAGATTTGAACACAACTATGACATGGTCAACTCTCTTAGGACCTACGCCAACTTCCGATAGAAAAGCCGAAGCTATTGTATCTCTACTTGTTACATATGGATAGGTACCGTGGTAAAGACTTAGGTATGTCCCTTGGACACCTTCTATATAGACTAGTTCTCCTCTATCTAAAGCTTCATTAACTTCTAGAGCTACATCAGTAACCATATCCTTCAAATACTCTACATCTTTAGCCACCTTAAGTCTTCTGAGAACTCTATCAACCATAGCTGCTCCAACACCTTGAAGCGTAGATCCAACAGTTTTAACTAGAAATTCATCGCTTCTCTCTATCTCTACATGTTTTTCCTCTATTACACCTGTATTTCTATCTACGTATATCCTGTTCTTGACATTAGTTTCCTCAATTTCTTTAAATAATACATCTAACCTTATTAATGCTCCTGCTGCTATCATTAGCTTTACGTTCTTACCTAAGAAAAATGATGGTACTATCCTAAGCCTCCATATAGTTCCATTGAAAATCACTGTATGTCCGGCATTTATAGAACCGCATCTAACTGCTATAGCTGGTTTATCTATGTATCCTAGATATGCCGCTATCTTACCTTTACCTTCATCTCCAAAAAATCCACCAACAATAACAGCTAGAGGCATTAACTATTCACCACAAGAATAATGCACATTGTGTTATATATGTATGTTTTGTAGCTTTCTATAAGTATTATCTCTTCTATATGATTCACGATATCCTTTGCTTAAAGCTTTTCTAGACTAGAGTTATAAGGTTTTCGTACATACTTGCTACACTAGAGTAGATTTATGTATGTATTTGACAACATAAAACAGGTTTCAAAACACATATATGTGTTGTATAGCAATTCTATAACTTGTGAAGAACCATGATTTTATGTGATCTAGATGATATAGTGTCTAGACTATCTAGTAGGTATGTGGAGAAAACAAGAAGAAGTAGAGAGATGTTTGAGAGAGCTTTAAGGATTTTTCCTGGAGGTGTTACGTACCATATAAGATATCTAGAGCCTTACCCAATATATGTGTCAAGAGCTAAAGGATCTATTGTTTGGGATGTAGATGGAAATGAATATGATGATTATTGGATGGGTCATGGAGCACATATCCTTGGTCATTCACCTGATTTTGTTGTAGAAGCTGTTAACAAGATCTCTAGAGAGGGTACCCATTTTGGTTTTGAAAATATTTATGCTATTGAATATGCAGAGCTTTTAACTAAGGTGGTACCAAATATAGAGATGATTAGATTCTGTAATAGTGGTACAGAAGCTAATATGTATGCTGTTAGACTTGCTCGTGCATATACCAAGAAGAGATACATCGTGAAAATTGAGGGTGGTTGGCATGGATCTCTAGATCAACTTCATGTAGCTCTTACACCACCTTTCACGGAACCAGAATCTCTAGGAATACCAAATGATTTTGTTAAATATACTGTTGCTGTTCCCTACAACGATATCGAGAATCTAGAGAAAGTTGCTAAAAGATTTGATGTAGCGGCTATAGTTATAGAGCCTGTTCCTGGTGCAGGTGGATGTATTGAGCCAGAGAAAAACTATCTCAAGGAAGTTAGACGTATTGCTGATGCCTATGGAGCTCTACTCATATTCGATGAAGTTATAACAGGATTTAGATTATCACTAGGTGGTGCACAAGAATACTTTAACGTTAAAGCAGATATTGTTGTTTTTGGAAAGATTATTGGAGGTGGATATCCTGGTGCAGGTGCTTTTGCAGGCAAAAGAGAGTACATGGAGCTTCTAAACCATATAAAGTATCCAAGCCCTCGGCAAAGGGTATTCCATGGAGGTACTTTCGTAGGTAACCCTATAACAATGATTGCAGGTTATACAACAATAGATTATCTGGCTAGAAATAGATCACTATATGAAGTATTTAACAATAGATGGTGGTATGTAGCTAAAAAGATGGATAAAATTTGTGAAGAATACAATAGAATTTGCTGGATAACTTCTACAGGAAGTATGATAGGGATACACTTCACTTCGAAAAAACCAAGAAATATAGCTGAAGCATACATGAATAGATGGAGTGAAAAAGTATACAAAGCGCTTCACTTATTCATGGTTACAAACAATATTGTGTACTTAAGTGAGAAAATGCCGCACTTATTACCGTCGATGGCTCATAGCGAAACCCAGATATCAAGATTCATAGAAATGCTAGAACAATTCTTATCAATAATAGCCAGAAGATCAAGCTAGATAGATAGAGTATGTAAAAATATTATAAAAATATATTATATTTTATACTTTATTTATTTTGCTAATGCTCTTGAGATAGATATTGTTGCATAGATTGCTGCAGCTGCAGCTACAACAGCAAATACTAGTGCTATTATGACTAGTGTTCTTATTGTGCCAACACTATCCTCAAGACCCTTAACACTTGAATCAATAGCTGATATCCTTCCTGCATCAGATTTGATTGCACTTACATCAGTTTTAAGACCTGTGACATCTGTTCTCAAGCTACTGATATCGTTTCTCATTTGCGTTATATCGTCTCTAGCTTTCTGAAGTGCTTCAGTAGCCGATTTCACATTTGCACTTATCTCACGTATCTGATCTACAGGTATTACGTCTCTAAGTTCTTTAACTATTCTACTTACTTCATCTAGTTTCTTTACACCTTCATCTAGAGCTGAAGCAAGTGCATCAACCTTCCTAGATACATCAATTACATCACTCTTAGTAGCAACACTCTTACCAAGATCAGCTACAGCCTTATCTATTCTATCAATTACACTACTGACTTCACCAATCTTTGAAGCAAGTGCATCAACCTTCCTAGATACATCAATTACATCACTCTTAGTAGCAACACTCTTACCAAGATCAGCTATAGAGTTCTTTAGTTCATCTATATTAGTCTCTAGCCATTTACGTAGAGCAGCTACAGCTGATTCTGCTCTACTTGCTGCATCACGTGCTGCTCCTACAGCTGTTTCTATTTCTGCTAATCTATTCATCAGTACTGTTCTTAGTCTATCTATATCGTGTTTTGTTGACACTATACTTATATTGTTTATAACGAATACATAACTCGGCATTGAGTATTCTCTCTTAGCTACAGGACCTGCAAAATAGACTAGCTTTACTTCATATGCCCCAGGCTCTAGAGCTGGTACATATATACCTAGTACATCTGTATATGGACTTGATAAAACTCC
>JAWBDT010000015.1:0-30848 GCA_038821645.1 Ignisphaera sp.
ATAGTATACGTATGCAGTAGATGTAGATTCTAAGGAATTACTGGTTCTAGAGAAACCTAGAACCTGTTTCTGCAGTAGTAGTTATACTAGTGTAGATTTCTTTCTATTCAAGCAATGTTCAAAAATCATTGAATTCCGCAATTGCATGACTGATATCCATCACATGCAATATGATTTCAGAAGTGTTTTAGAAGGAGTTGAGTTCATTCAATTGCTGGAGCCGCCGGCGGGATTTGAACCCGCGACTTCCGGCTTACGAGGCCGGCGCTCTACCTGCTGAGCTACGGCGGCAACCGTTTGTTAAATTGTTAATACAGCTTTAAAAATTGATTTAGCTTTTCCTGATCTAGATATTGGTATGATAAGTGATTTTTAATTAAGTAATGCATTAGATCTTGGTATTGATGTAAATTTGTGGCGGGCCCGCCGGGATTTGAACCCGGGACCTACGGGTTAAAAGCCCGCCGCTCTACCTAGCTGAGCTACGGGCCCTTTCTTTTGGTGTTTGTTTATGGTTGTGTAGTGTTTAGGTTTTCTGTGTTAAAAGCTTTTTGCTGAATTGTGCGAGATACGTTTATAAGTGTGGTTCTGTGTGTAGAGGTTACTGCTGAGTAATAATATTGGTTGGATTATTAGATGGTGCATAATTAATGGTCGCTAGGAAGAGGGGTTCCTCGGTAAATGTAAAGATACTAGAGCATGAACTTGTGCCTCACCATGAAGTTGTATCACTTGAAGAAGGACTTGAGGTTCTGAAGAGATATGGTATAAAACCGGAGCAACTACCATGGATAAGGTCTAGAGATCCTGTAGCTAGAGCTATTGGTGCTAAACCTGGCGATATAGTTAAGATTGTTAGGAAGAGTCCTACTGGTGGAGAGGTAGTTGTTTATAGATATGTAGTTCCTTAAACATGGTGAAAATGTTATGAGTTCTATAAATATAGTTAATAAAGAGAATGTATATGCATCACTAGGCCCTATACCTAAAGCGCATATAAGATCAGAGATCTTATCACCAGATGACCGCTGGGCTATAATGGAGCTATACATCAGAGAGAAGGGATTGACTAAACACCATATAGAGTCCTATAACTCCTTTATTACCGATCTTTTAAAAAAGATAGTATTCGAAGAACCAGTTATAGAGACATCTATACCTGGTTACAAGGTTTTAATTAAAGGTCTTAGACTTGGTGAGCCACAGGTAAGAGAAATAGATGGAAGTATAAACAAAAACATAACCCCTATGGAGTGTCGTCATAGAGATTTAACATATGCTGTTCCTCTATATGTAACATTTGTTCCTTATGAAAATGATATACCAGAAAGCCCTGTAGAGATAATGATTGGCGAAATACCTCTTATGGTTAAATCTGTTAAAGACCCTCTATCTAAAATGAGTCCAGAAGAACTTGTAAATATAGGTGAAGATCCTAGAGATCCAGGAGGATACTTCATTATAGATGGAACAGAACGTATAATAGTAGCACAAGAAGATCTAGCTCCCAACAGGGTTATTGTTGATTATGGTCAAGAGGGATTAAACATAACTCATACAGCTAAAGTTGTTTCTTCAACTATAGGCTACAGAATACCGATTATAATGGATAGACATAAAGATGGAACACTACATATATCGTTTCCAGCAGTACCTGGCAAGATACCTTTTGTTGTAGTGATGAGAGCACTAGGTTTAGAAAGAGATATAGATATAGCTTTAGCAGTATCACCTGATCCAGAAATACAGAAAGAGCTTTTCCCATCCTTTATACAGGCAAGCGAAATAGCTACAGTAGATGACGCTTTAGATTACATAGGTTCTAGAATAGCTATAGGTCAAGCTCGTGAAAGTAGGATAGAGAGAGCTAAGTATGTTATAGATAGATATCTTCTTCCTCATTTAGGTGTCTCACCTGAGTCTAGAATCAAGAAAGCGTTGTTCTTAGGCCAAATGGCGTGCAAACTTCTGGAGCTTGTCTTAGGACGTAGAGCTCCAGATGATAAAGATCATTATGCAAATAAGAGGATAAAACTTGCTGGAGATATGTTAGCATTACTATTTCGAGTAGCTTTTAAGGCTTTTCTTAAAGACTTAAGGTATCAAATAGAACGTGCAAAAGCTAGAGAAAGAAAGATAAACCTTGCCCTCTACATAAGAAGCGATATTATAACTGAAAGGATAAAACACGCAATGGCTACAGGAACGTGGATAGGTGGTAGAACAGGTGTTACACAGATAATAGATAGAACCAATTGGCTTTCATCTATGAGTCACATGAGGCGTGTCATCTCGCCATTAAGTAGAAGTCAACCACACTTTGAAGCGAGAGATCTCCACGGAACACAATTCGGAAGAATGTGTCCCTTTGAAACACCAGAAGGACCTAACTGTGGTCTCGTTAAGAATCTAGCTCTTTCTGCAACAATAACTGTTGGTGTAGATGAAAAAGTAGTAGAAGTTATCCTCTATCAACTTGGTGTAATACCGCTAATCGAAATATTCAATAGACTTAGAAATAACGAGTTAAGCTATGAAGTAATATCCTCATGGAGCAAAGTGTATCTAAACGGTACACTAATAGGTTATCATCCTAATGGATCAGAACTAACTGAAAAAATCAGGGAAATGAGGAGAAAAGGAGAGATACATTATGAAGTAGGTGTGGCACACTACAAGACAAAATTTATAGACGAAGTCTATGTAAATTGTGATTCTGGAAGAATCGTTAGACCGCTATTCATTGTCAAGAATGGTAGATTAGTAATATCTAGAGACGTTATAGAGAAGGTTAGGAAAGGAACGATATCTTTCGAGTATCTCCTAAAGAATGGTTATGTAGAACTTCTGGATACAGAAGAAGAGGAAAATGCATTAATAGCTATGCATCCAGAAGAAGCAACTAAGGAACATACACATGTAGAAATATGGCCACCAGCGATAATGGGTACAACAGCTTCAACTATACCATATGCTGAACACAACCAATCGCCAAGAAATACATATCAATCTGCTATGGCTAAACAAGCGCTCGGCCTCTATATGGCTAACTTCATGCTCAGAGTCGACACTAGAGCACACTTACTACATTATCCACAGATACCTCTTGTTCAAACACGTGCCCTATCAGTAATAGGATACAACGATAGACCTGCTGGTCAAAACTTTGTTGTTGCTGTTATGAGCTATACGGGATATAATATGGAGGATGCGGTTATAATGAACAAATCATCTATTGATAGAGGTTTAGCTAGATCGAACTTCTTTAGACTATATGCTACAGAAGAATTGAGATATGCTGGAGGACAAGAGGATAGAATAGAGATTCCTGACACTAAGGTTTTAGGGTATAGAGGTAAGGAGGTTTACTCAAAGCTTGAAGAAGACGGTATTGTTAAAGTTGAAGTCGAGGTTAGAGGTGGCGAAGTACTTATAGGTAAGACAAGTCCACCTAGATTTATAGAGGAATACAAAGGATATGGAATACTAGCACAAAGAAGAAAAGACTCATCTATTCCTGTTAGACATGGAGAAATAGGTTGGGTTGATACAGTATTTGTAACAGTTACCCGTGATGGGAATAGACTAGTTAAGGTGAGAGTAAGAGACTTAAGGATACCTGAAATAGGTGATAAGTTTGCTTCTAGACATGGACAAAAAGGTGTTATAGGAGCATTGATACCTCAGTATGATATGCCTTACACATCTGATGGAATAACACCAGATCTAATAATAAATCCCCATGCACTTCCATCAAGAATGACTTTAGGTCAATTAATGGAGAGTATAGGTGGTAAGGTAGCAGCTCTTAGATGTAGATTTACTGATGGAACACCATTCTTTGAGGAAAACATAGAGGATCTAAAGAAGCAGTTACTAGTATTAGGCTATCCTATGGATGGTACAGAGCCTATGTATGATGGAAGGACAGGTGAACTTATAGGAGCACCGATATTTATAGGTATAGTCTACTATCAGAAACTACACCACATGGTTGCTGATAAAATGCATGCTAGATCTAAGGGACCTGTACAACTTCTAACGAGACAACCTACAGAAGGTAGAGCTAGAGAGGGAGGACTAAGGCTTGGTGAAATGGAGCGCGATGCCATAATTGGTCACGGAGCTTCAGCCTTATTAAAGGAAAGGTTATTGGAAAGTTCTGATAAAACTGTTGTTTATGTTTGCGATCAATGTGGATTTATAGGTTGGTACAATAAGAAGAAAGAGATATACGAATGTCCTATACATAAAGATAAGGGAACGCTTCATCCAGTAGTAATTCCATATGCCTTCAAGTTACTGATTCAAGAGATGATGAGTATGGGTATAAAGCCAAGACTTATACTTTCAGATAAACATGAACCATACACAGGAAGCTAAATGGTGATATTGATGGCATTAGACGAAGAAAAGATAATAACAGCCATTAAGTTCGGTATACTGTCTCCAGAAGAAATCAGGAAAATGTCTGTTGTTGAAGTAAAATCTTCAGAAACATATGATGAAGACGGATTACCTGTTTCAGGTTCTGTTATGGATCCCCATCTAGGTGCTATTGATCCTGGTCACATATGTCCTGTATGCGGTAATAGTATAAAGATATGTCCAGGTCACTTTGGTCATATAGAACTTGCTTTACCAGTGATAAATGTTCTTTTTGTCAAACATATCTATGATTTACTTAGAGCTACATGTGTTAATTGCGGACGAATCAAGATACCTCCAGATGAGTTAGATAGATACTTTAAGTACTACAGGAAACTCAAAGAAAGACATCCCTATTTGGCTAAAAGATTTTCAGAGTTCATTAAAAAGAAAGCCATAAAAACTACTGTATGTCCTCACTGTGGTTATACCCAACCAAAGATAAAGCTTGAGAAACCTACAACGTTTGAGGAGCAATACGAAGAAGCTAAAGGCTCGACACGATTGAATCCACTAGTGGTTAGGTCTAGACTCGAGAGAATACCGAGTGAGGACCTAGAGCTTCTCGGCTATGATCCACAAGAATCTCGACCAGAGTGGATGGTTCTAACAGTTTTGCCTGTTCCACCAACACCCATAAGACCCTCTATACTTATAGAAACTGGTATAAGATCTGAAGATGACTTAACACACAAACTTGTCGATATTGTTAGAACTAATGAGAGGCTTAGGGAACATATAGCTTCAGGAGCTCCACAGATAATAATAGATGATCTTTGGGAACTTCTGCAATACCATGTAACAACGTATCTAGATAACGAAGTTCCAGGACTACCACCAGCAAAGCATAGATCAGGTAGACCTCTAAAAACACTTTCTCAAAGATTGAAAGGTAAGGAAGGTAGATTCAGAGGCAATCTTTCTGGAAAACGTGTAGATTATTCAGCTAGAACTGTGATAAGCCCCGATCCATACATTAGTGTGAACGAGGTTGGAGTACCAATAGATATAGCAATGAAGTTGACTGTGCCAGAGAGAGTCACAGAATGGAACTTGGAAGAACTGAGGAAATGTGTAATAAATGGACCAAATAAATGGCCTGGTGCAAACTATGTAGTAACGCCAGATGGTAGAAGAATAGACCTCAGATATGTTAAAGATAGAAAGAGTTTAGCTGAATCTCTCTCACCAGGATACATTGTTGAGAGACATATAAGGGATGGAGATATAGCTTTATTCAATAGACAACCATCTCTACATAGAATGTCTATCATGGGTCATATAGTAAAAGTTCTACCAGGAAGAACATTCAGATTACATCTATCTGTTTGTCCACCATACAATGCTGATTTCGATGGAGATGAAATGAATTTACATATACCGCAGACAGAAGAAGCAAGAGCAGAAGCTAGAGAACTCCTCAAGGTACAAAATAACATACTTACACCGAGATATGGAGGTGTAATTATAGGAGCTCTGCAAGACTACATAAGTGGTGCATATCTGCTTACGGTAAAAACAACGTTATTGAGTAGAGAAGAGGTTATGGATCTTCTATCGAGTGCCGGTATAGTTAAGGAGCTTCCAGAACCTGCAATACTATCACCAAAAGAGTTATGGACAGGTAAACAGATCATAAGTATGTTCTTACCAAATGACTTCAATTTCCATGGTAGAGCTAATATTTCAGCAGGTCATCTAAAGTGTGAAGATGTTGAATGTTTCTGGGACTCATATGTCGTTGTTAAAAAAGGTAAACTTCTTCTCGGTGTACTAGATAAGAAGAGCATAGGTGCTGAACAGCAAGACAGTTTGTATTACTTTCTTGTGAAAGAGTATGGTCTTGATTTCGCTGCAAAATTTATAGACCATGTATTTAGAATATTCATACGTATCTTGGAGAAAAAAGGATTTACGCTGAGACTTGATGATGTTGCTATACCTGATAAAGCAAGAGAAGAAATAAACGACATAATATCTGAGGCATTTAAGAAAGTCAGTAAGTTTGTTGAACAGTATGTAAAAGGAGAACTAGAGATAGTACCTGGAAGAACCTCTGAAGAAAGTTTAGAGATAAAGATTCTTGAAGTATTGGCCGAAGCTAGAGATAAAGCAGGTGAGGTTGCAGTAAAATATTTAGATCCATTCAATTATGCATTCATAATGGCTAGAACAGGTGCTAGAGGAAATGTACTTAATTTGACTCAGATGGCTGCAACATTGGGTCAAATGACGGTACGAGGAGAAAGGATATGGAGAGGATACATGGGTAGAGCTCTATCGCATTTTGGTAGAGACGACATAGGACCACTTGCTAGAGGATATGTTGTGAATAGCTTCTATAGCGGTCTTTCACCTCTTGAGATGTTTATTCATGCAGCAGGTGGTAGAGAAGGTTTAGTTGATACAGCTGTAAGAACATCTCAAAGCGGTTATATGCAGCGTAGGCTTATAAACGCTCTTATGGATCTATATGTTGAATATGATTATACAGTTAGAGATTCCTGGGGCTCAATAGTGCAGTTTGACTATGGTGAAGATAGAGCAGATCCATCTAAAGCACCTCATGGAGTGATTGTAAATGTAGAAAGGATTGTAGAGAAGGTGATAGAATGGAAAATGTAGAAAAGTTTACAAGAACCATTAAAGAGATTGTAGAAAAGAAATTAGCGAATAAGGCTCCGAAAAAAGTTATAGATGAAGTAATGTCGTATCTAGCTAAATATAGCTTGACAGAAGATGAGGTTAACCAAATACTAGATGAATTAGATGAAGAGCTTAACGATAACACTATAGAGCCTGGAGAACCTGTAGGTATAGTAGCAGCACAAAGTATTGGTGAACCAAGTACGCAAATGACTCTAAGAACATTCCATTATGCAGGTGTAAGAGAACTTAACGTTACTCTAGGTCTGCCTAGATTAATAGAGTTAGTAGATGCTAAAAAAGTTCCTTCAACACCACTAACTTATGTTTATCTAGAGGAGCCTTATAAATACGATAGAGATAAAGCTATAGAGATAGCTAGAAGAATTGAGTTAACGAAGCTCATCAATGTTGCATCAAAGATAGATATAGACTTAGCTACAAACACAGCTATAATTAGCTTAGATCCCGAGATGTTAAATGATAAAGGGTTAAGTATAGATGAAATTATTCAAGCATTGAAGAAACATATTAAGAAGGCTGAGGTTTTAATAAGTAATGAAAATCCATATGATGTTATGATACAATTTGAGGAACCAATCAATCCATTGAAGGTTGAGAAAATAAGGGATAGAATATTAAATGTGAAGCTAAAAGGTATAAAAAACATAAATAAGGTTATAATCCAGAAAAGAGGAAACGAATATGTCTTAGTTTGTGAAGGTAGCAACCTAAAAGAACTTATGAATACTGAAGGAATAGATTATCGTAGAATAAGAACAAACAATATTAAGGAAGTTGAGGAAGTACTTGGTATAGAGGCAGCAAGAGCGTTACTTATTGAGGAAATAGCGAATGTTCTAGAGGAACAGGGTCTAGAGGTAGACATAAGACATATAATGCTTTTAGCAGATATGATGACTAGAACAGGCACCATTAGGCAGATAGGTAGACATGGTGTAGCGGGTACTAAAGAGAGTGTTCTTGCTAGAGCATCCTTTGAGATTACCGTTAAACAACTCGTCGATGCAGCAGTACATGGCGATATCGATGATTTAGAGGGAATAGCAGAAAACGTTATAGTTGGAAATTATGCACCTGTTGGAACAGCTAGAATAAAACTTGTTTATAATCCAAATATAAAGATATGAAGAAGGTGGAGAAAGATCTCTGTTCAAAATCAGACAATAGATAACGTAATAAAATTTGTGGTAAGAACTGGGAAAATAGTTATAGGCTTTAGAAAAACATTAAAACTAATAAAACTTGGAAAAGTGAGGTATGTAGTGATAGCCTCAAACATACCAGAGGATATAAGGTTCGATATAATGTACTATGCATCGCTATCGGGTGTTAATGTTATACCGTTTACAGGTACTAACAAAGAACTAGGTAGTGTTATAGGAAAACCATTTGCTGTAGCAGTTTTAGGAATAATTGATACAGGTCAAGTACCACCAGAAGTACTTAATAATCTATCTGGTGTAGGTGGATAAGACCATGGTCCAGAAAGCAACAGATATGAAACCAAAAATGGATGTAAAGTTAACAATGGATGAATTAAGATACATTTCACTATTTCAAGATATAACGGGGGTTACACCAAAGGACTGTATAGTGAATGAAGACTTGAATCTAGTGGTATTTGTTGTAGATAGCGATAAACTTGGTCAAGCTATAGGTAAGAAGGGTGGTAATGTTAAGTATGTCAGTAAGGTTATAGGGAGAGACATAGAGGTAATTGGATGGGCAGAGGATTTGAAGGATTTCGTCAAAAATATATTCATGCCAGCTAGGGTTTACAGAGTTCAGCTTATAGATGGAAGAGATAAGAAGGTGTTGTACGTGTATGTTGATCCGAAGGATAAAGGGCTAGCAATAGGTAAAAACGGTAGAAATGTAGCTAAAGCACGAGTATTACTCAATCGCTACTTCTCTATAGATACTGTAGTCATAATGTGATATCCTCTATGAATGGTTTTAAACCAAGAATTATGCAAAACCTATGAGAGGTAAAAAGAATGCCCGGAAGTAAAGCACCTCTTGGTCTATATGCAGCTAGAAAGCTTGTGGTCAAGAGAAAGAAGTTCAAATGGAGTCAAAGAGATTACAGAATCAGGATGTTGAAACTTAAAGAAAAATATAATCCCTTAGAGGGAGCCCCAATGGCTAGAGGAATAGTTCTAGAAAAAGTTGGTGTTGAAGCTAGACAGCCAAACGCAGGTGTAAGAAAATGTGTACGTGTTCAAATAGTTAAGAATGGTAAGGTTGTTACAGCTTTTGTGCCATATGATGGAGGTCTAAACTTTATTGATGAACATGACGAAGTATTAATAGTTGGTATAGGTGGAAGTAGAGGAAAATCAATGGGTGATATACCAGGCGTTAAGTTCAAGGTTATAGCAGTTAATGGTGTAGCTTTAACAGAGTTACTAAAGGGCAAAAAACAGAAGCCTTTGAGGTAACTTGTATGTCTACTGAATCAACTACTCAACAAGTAAAAGAACTTCCAATAGTTGATCTAAGTTCATTAAAGCTATTTGGTAAATGGAGCTACATAGATATTGTTGTAACAGATCCAAGTCTAAAGAAATACATATCACTAAAACCTATAATAATTCCACATACAGGAGGACGTCACGCAAAAAGAAGATTTGGTAAAGCTGAAGTACCTATAGTTGAACGATTGATAAACAAACTGATGAGGAAGGCTAAGAATACTGGTAAGAAGCATCTCGCTTACAATATAGTTAAAATGGCTTTTGATATAATAAACCTCAAAACAAATGAAAATCCTTTACAAGTATTTGTGCGAGCTATTGAGAATGCAGCTCCAAGAGAAGAAACAACAAGAATAATATATGGAGGTATAGTGTATCACGTGGCTGTTGATGTTGCACCAATAAGAAGAATAGATCTAGCTCTAAGGCATATAGCTGAAGGAGCTTATTTATGTTCATTTAGGTCCTCTAAACCTATCGAAGAATGTCTAGCAGACGAGATAGTAGCAGCAGCTAGTTATGACACCAAGAGTTATGCTATTCAGAGAAAAGAGGAGATAGAGCGTATAGCCTTAAGCTCTAGATAGCGATGGATCAATTATCCAAGCTCTTTTCCAATGTATTCGCAACTTTGTGAGGCTACATAGATTTATAAGTTCTAGCCTTTATTCAAATTTAGGCAGAATCAAGAGATAGCTAAGTGTGTAGCCTATGAGTTCGAAACCACATTTAAATCTTGTAATTATAGGACATGTAGATCATGGTAAAAGCACACTAGTAGGTCGTCTACTAGTTGAAACAGGTGCTGTAGATGAGAAAACATGGAAAGAAGTGGTAGAGGCAGCTATTAAGGCTGGTAAAGAGAGTGAGAAATATGCTTGGCTTCTTGATAGACTCAAGGAGGAGAGAGAACGTGGTTTGACGATATCTTTAGCTTATAGAAAGTTTGAGACAAACAACATATACTATACAATAATTGATGCACCAGGTCATAGAGACTTCATCAAGAACATGATTACAGGTGCTAGTCAAGCAGATGTAGCCGTATTAGCAATATCAGCTAAGAAGGGTGAATTCGAGGCTGGTATGAGTCCTGAAGGTCAGACAAGAGAGCATATACTTCTCGCTAAAACTATGGGTATAGATAACTTAATCATAGCTATAACTAAGATGGATACCACAGAACCGCCTTATTCAGAAAAAAGATTTATTGAAATAATAGAGATACTGACGAAATTCCTTAAAGTTGTTGGATATAAACTCGAATCTATAACAGTAGTACCTACAGCTGCTTGGGTAGGAGATAATGTTACAAAATACTCTCAGAACATGCCTTGGTGGAATCAGCAGAAAATAGAGGAATTGAAGAAGAAATATGGATTAAATGGTGCTTTAACACTATATGAAGCACTTGATAATGTGAAGCCTCCACCAAAACCAATAGATAAACCATTGAGGATACCCATATCTGAAGTATTCACTATACCTGGTGTAGGTACTGTACCTGTTGGAAGAGTTGAAACAGGTGTACTAAAGGTAGGCGATAAAGTCATATTCATGCCTCCCAATGTATCTGGCGAAGTGAGGAGTATTGAGATGCATCACCAGAGAATAGAACAAGCACTACCTGGCGACAATATAGGTTTCAACGTCAGAGGTATATCTAAAGAGCAAGTCAAAAGAGGAGATGTAGTTGGACATACTACAAATCCACCTACTGTTGTAGAAGAATTCACAGCTAGAGTTATGATCGTTTGGCATCCATCTGCTATAGCCCCGGGCTATACACCAGTTATACATGCTCATACAGCTAGTATTGCTTGTAGAATAACCGAGATAGTGGCAAAACTAGATCCAAGAACAGGTCAAGTAATAGAGAAGAACCCGCCGTTCATAAAGCAGGGAGATATAGCTATAGTTAAATTCAAGCCCATAAAGCCTATGGTTATAGAGAAGTATAGTGAATTTCCACAACTAGGGAGATTTGCTTTAAGAGATATGGGTAAGACAATCGGTATAGGAATAGTCATGGATGTCAAACCCACAAAATCTGGATAATCATCTACATAGACATTTATACTTTACTTAAAGGTCGCAAGAAATGTCAACAACGATAAGGATCAGGCTTTGGAGCTCAAATATAGATAACCTTAATTATGTTGTATCACAGATAGTTGATATAGCAAAAAACGCTGGAGTGAAACTAAAAGGCCCTATACCACTACCAACAAAAAGATTAGCAGTACCAATACCAAGACTACCACATGGAGAAGGAACAAAAGTGTGGGACAAATGGGAAATGAGAATACATAAACGCATAATAGATATAGAGGCAAATGAGTACGTAATAAGACAAATCATGAGGGTTAGAGTACCAGAAAATGTCTATATAGAGATCGAAATCAAAAGAAAATAATGTAACTACCACAAAGTATTCAAACTAGTGTTAAACTGACCACAAAACCAAATAGAAGTAAAATTTATTTCATCTAGATGTTGCTTAGAGATTGTGTCTTTCAAATCTTTTGATCTGCGCCGGGGTGCCCGAGTGGTCTAAGGGGCCGGCCTGGAGAGCCGGTGCGGGATATCCGCACGCGGGTTCAAATCCCGCCCCCGGCGCCAAACAATTGAATAACCTCAACTTTTCAAATTGTTAGAAACACGTCTTACATCTAGAATGCTATATGTGTCTAGTGAATGAGGGATCTACGCATCATTACCTAGAACTTCAGTCATCTCTAAGAATGCTAAAAATATAGGGCGTGCTTATATGAAGTATCAAGTAAAGATCAATGTTGTTTCTTGAGAGCTAATTGCCTTAGAGATGAACGATAAGGATATAAACTACATTATAGCGATTGTTTTGTAGCTGTAAAGCTGTAGATTTAGTACGGTTATAATGTTGTGTCTAATCAATATTACCCAGCTAAGTGTTAAATCTCTAAGTAAAAGTTCGTAAAACTGATTAAGATATCTAAACTCAAATGTAGAAGTTGAATATCAAGAATTGGTTTGCAAATAGGTTAAAATCAAAAGATCCACAATTATACATACTAATATTCTGCAACAACATTTTTAAACTCTTAAATAATGTGATGAACTGTAGCTATAGACCACTAGAGGTTGGTGCTATTAATTGAGTTCAAAGCTCTTATTGGAATTAGATCACGTAAAGGCTTACTATAGACAGGTTATAGGTCCTCGTGTAAGAATTGTTAGGGCTGTTGATGATGTTTCTTTAAAGATTTATGAAAGAGAAGTTGTGGGTGTTGTTGGTGAATCAGGTTGTGGTAAATCTACGATGGCTAACGTAATAATGATGAATATTAGACCACCACTGAGATTTGAAGGAGGTTCTGTAAAACTCTATACACCCAAAGGTATCGTAAGTCTAGAGAGGCTTAGTAAGGATGAGATAAAGAATATAATATGGGGACGCGAAATAGCTATAGTTCCTCAATCAGCTTTAAATGCACTCATGCCTACACTAAAGATTAAGCGTATTGTCTATGATGTTCTAAGAAGTCATATACCTAATATAGATATGGATAAAGTTGTGGAACTCACATTGAGAAGATTTAAAGAGCTGGGTCTTCCTGAACGTGCTATAGATATGTATCCGTTTGAGCTTTCTGGAGGTATGAGACAAAGAGCTGTTATAGCTATATCAACGCTTCTAAATCCAAGAATTCTACTAGTCGATGAGCCTACTTCAGCATTAGATGTAGTTACACAGAAAATGGTCTTAAAGACATTCAAAGACGTGTTTGAGAAAGAGATCATAAAGACCATAGTATTTATTTCACACGATATTGCTACGGTGAGACAGATAGCTAATAGAATGATTGTTATGTATGCTGGAAAAATAGTTGAGGACAGCCCCACAGAAGACATAATTTCTAGGCCTCTACATCCTTATTCTGAAGGATTGATAGGTTCTGTTCTAACTCCAGAAGAAGAAATAAGAAAGAGAGGGCTTAGGTATATTCCAGGTCAACCACCAGATCTAGCTAATCCACCACCAGGCTGTAGATTTCATCCAAGATGTCCATTTGCTATGGATATATGTAGAAGAGAAGAACCTCCACTAATAGCTATTGATTCCAATAGATATGTTTCATGTTGGTTGTATATGAAGAGGTGATAAACTATGGTGCTACTTGAAGTTAAAAACTTGACTAAAATATTTGAGGCAGGATTCATAAGGAAGAGACATATTGTTGCTGTCGATAATGTATCCTTCTCTATTAGAGAAGGAGAGATAGTTTCACTTGTTGGTGAATCTGGTTCAGGAAAAACCACTACAGCTAGGATGATCTTAAGATTGCTGCCACCTACATCAGGAAATATATATTTTGACGGAAAAGATATATGGAAGGATCTAAGGTCAGGTAAAGATGTGGTAGACTATTGGAGAAAAGTTCATGCAGTATTCCAAGATCCTTACTCAAGCTATAACCCATTCTATACAATAGATAGAGTACTGAATCAAGCACTCAAACTAATGGATATAGATCCCAAATCACCTGAGGGCGAGAAATTAATAAATGAAGCTCTAACTTACGTAGGTCTACAACCAAACGAGGTTCTAGGCAAATATCCACACCAGTTATCAGGAGGACAGAGACAAAGAATAATGATTGCACGATGCTGGCTCCTAAGACCTAAACTCATACTAGCAGATGAACCTGTATCTATGGTTGATGCATCAATCAGAGGAGCCATAATTAAGCTATTCATGAACATGAGGGATGATTATGGTACATCAGTTGTATTCATTACACATGATCTTGGATTAGCATACTATGTATCTGATAGAATACTTGTAATGTACAAAGGTAAGATAGTAGATGAAGGAACACCTGATGAGTTGCTAAAGAAACCAAAACATGAGTACACAATTAACTTGATATCAAGTGTACCAACTCTATACAGAAAGTGGAGCTTGTAGAATCAAACCAAAAACATTATTCTATATATTGATGTCACAAAATATTGATTATCCAACAATGAATGATTTACCTTTAGATACATCTTCAAAGAACAGAAATGATTATTTTTAAATCATTGTATTACTAAAATTAATTCACGACTGTGAGATAACTTATCCATCTGCTCTAATCTATAATTACGATCTAGTGTCGGTCTTACTGTTAGCGAGAGCCCTTTAGTAAATGCTACTATATAGAGCAAATACATTAATAAACCACCCAAATAAATTATGTCTTAATCAGATATTGAAAGACTCAAAAGGGTATATATGTATGTCCAAGAAAAGGTATAAGCAATTCAGTAAGGTTATAGTATCGTATGTTGTTTTAGCTATAGGTCTAATAGTGTTTGCTTCTGGCTGGATCTATATGATAGTTACTGGAGGTGTAAAGATTATAGAAAGACCATATATGATTAGTATTCCTAGAAAATACTTTGGAGAGATACTTTTGTCACCTCCAGGTGAACAAAGACTTAGTATAGAAACTATACTTGAGGTAAATAATTTTACTGCTAAAGGAGGAGTACTAGAAGATGTAAAACAATTCTCTATAAACAACAGAAGTTATATTCTTACAACAATAAAGATAAAAGGAAGAACATTAGATGGTTCAGCTATATCACTAACTATTCAGGTATACAATGTAGATAGTGGTGAACTCGTAGGTTCTGGTAATATTATGAACAAGTCCAGTATAGTAGATGGAGAATATATTGTGAGTACATCACTTGGATCAGGCAAGTATTTGCTTAAACTATTATCGAATAGCGATACATATATAGAATATCTAGCATTACGTGGAATATACTATGATCAACTCACAAACCCTGCACTCTCTATAAGTTTTACACCAGAGGAATTCTATCATCATACGCTTTACTATGTTGAAAGAGTAGATTTAAGAGATTTATGGATCTCGGTAGCAGCCATAGTATCGGGACTAACGTTTATACAGATTTCGTTAGTAATAGCTATGTTTGCATCTAAAACGTATGCAATAGAGTCACCAATAGTTAAGACGAAGAAGCGGTAAATCATGAAATAGTAAAAATAATATTATGTGTATAAATACGTTTATACTAGTAAGAAAACTCTCTATTGATAGATGTGCTAAAAATGAAAAAGAAACCGTGATAGCAATAACAATAATAGTAGTTCTTGTTGATTCTCTTCTACACATACTTTTCACGATTCAGATATCTGTCATATTACAGCTACAGTTGACTCCTACTCCTAAACTGACTCCTACTCCAGTTTCAGAGTTAACGATAACGATCACGAAAACAGAAACTATAAAAAATGGAAACAATGGTGACTCGTGAAGCAGTTACACAAACAATTGTATCTACAATTAAAAACCATAGAGACATACACTATATCATATACATCGACAGTTTTTGGGATAATGAAGCAAACAACAACAATAATTGAAATAGTGAAGTAAACAATATCAATAATCCAAATATCTCTTGAGACTTTAAGAACAACACGGCTGAGGACAGCTACTGTAACAAGTACATTAATATCAACTCAAGTTTTTGCTATGACCACTATAGAATCAATTAAGATAGCAGAAGTAAATTGGGGTATTGCAATTGGTTTATCAGTATTGTTACTGATCATAGGTTTTGCTACAGGGTACATAGTCATAAGGAAATGACCAATAGATAAATATTTTTAATTTCACTAAATCTATTCTATATTAAATTAACCTACACATGAAACCATACATGAAGACATCATTAACAATAGCTAAATGTTCTAGTTATCGTATTCATTTTATGTCTATGCTAATCAACAAGATTTATTTTTAGAACAACATTCTATTTGTATTGAGGGGCATCTTAGTGGTGTATCAAGATTCAATGTCGTTGATATGGTTTGTAGTCTCAGGAGCAATAATAGATTCTATTGATCCGTGTATATACGTTTTATACATTTCTTTATTATCAGTTGCTGCTACAGATATTCGTCATGTAATGAAAACATCAATAATTTTCATATCATCGGTATACATCGGATATCTATTATTTAATGCTGTACTGAGGTTTGTTTTGAAGATTGTATTGCCTTCACGATCAATTTTATCATTTGTTTTAATCCTCTATGCATTAGCTTTAATTTTATATACTTTATTACTTGAGAGAAATAGTGTAGAAAATATTTGTAGAGAAGATAGACCTTTGTGTAGATTCATAAATAGATTTGATCTGAGATTAAGAACTTTGAATATCTTCAGTATAGCTATTATAGGATTTTTGGCCTCCTTTACTATATTGCCTTGTAGTGCTGGAATGGCTTTAGCATTCAATATAGTTACAAGAGATTTAGGGTTTAGTGTATGGATACCATTGGCAGCACTTTATACAGCGATATTTGTTTCACCATTGATATTGATATCATTG
Source organism: Ignisphaera sp. (assembly GCA_038821645.1). Taxonomy (GTDB): domain Archaea; phylum Thermoproteota; class Thermoprotei_A; order Sulfolobales; family Ignisphaeraceae; genus Ignisphaera. The sequence continues at coordinate 16,974 of JAWBDT010000015.1, forward strand.
GCAGTAATAGGTTTAACTAAGATTAAGAATGTATATGAGGTAGTTCTGAAGCATCAAAAACTAGTTAAAGTCTTAGGAGGGATTCTAATGATTTTGGTGGCGCTAGTAACTATACTGGATTTGTCGATACCTTGACTTTATACCATAGTTAATTTCAATATGCTTCGGATGACATTGATGATTATTAGTTGTATAGAGTATAGATAAAGCTATAAGTTGCTAAACTTTGATCAATATATGCTACATTAAAAGTGGTGAAATGTTTTGAGTCTAGATGTTAGTGCTTGGTGGAAAGAGGTATGGAGTTGGGATAGGGTTAAACAAGCTATAAGCACTCTTCCTGGGAGACTAGGGTTTGAGAAAGACAGAGAGTTAAGGTTTTTCAGACTCAGAGTTGATATAGAGAGTGGCGAAGTCTATGACGAGATTCTAGCCAGATTCTTAAGTGAAAGAGAGAGATATGGTCTCTACTTCATTCTCTATAGATATTCTCAAACAGATAAAGAAATTGAAGAAATGGGAGAATATGTAACGTTATCACAAATATGTCCAGCTCTCCATTGCCCTATGGTTAAACAAAACATGAATGCATTTGAGAAAGTTTTCGGATACAAACAAGGTTTACTATATAAAGCAGCAGAAGCCTTTGATTACGAGAAAATCGATATAGGAGACGAAGCAGTAAAAATCTACATACTGCCTAAGGTTCCTATAGTGATAAGTGTATGGTTAGGTGAAGAAGAAATACCACCCTCTGTCTCGATACTCTATGATAAATCAGTAACACATTATCTAGATTGTGAAGCATCATCAATTATGGCTGGAGTAACGCTTACAAGACTAATAATCTCTTTAGCAAAGAACTACAATATATATGTACAAGGTGTAGAGTATAGCTATAGATATCAATGTTCCGAATAGATTATAAACAACCATAGAATAGATCAAAAATACCTCAGGTAAAGACTTCACAACTTTATCCTAGCTCTTAGTTTTAACTCTGAAGAACAAATAAAGTAACTGAAATATAAAGTTTCAATATCCAATACTCAAGAAATAACATCTTCATCAATTTCCTCATTTACAGACTATGTAGAAATAAAGTATAATAAATCATAAGAGAATCGTTCCAATAAAGTATAAGACTCATTTAAGGAACTGATAAAACAGAAGAACAATAATAATTGTGGAAATAGTATAATATAAGTATAGAGAGAATTATAGAGTACGACATAGATTTGGTTAGCATGACATTCATACATTATCTAGTAATAGAATTATCATTTTTAGGAGAATGTAAGAACTTGATGATGAGAACATAGTCTCTTGTTGTACCACAGACCAAAACATGTTACCCAGAACCTAATTGAAGTAATATCACTCAATTGAAACTATGAAGATCTTCGTAAAATCTTTGGTGGGGCCGCGGGGATTTGAACCCCGGACCACGGGGGCCCAAGCCCCGCATTCTACCAAGCTAAACTACGGCCCCAGTTAGTTCTAAGAAAGCATTGTGTATTGTGTATTTTTTAAGTTATTGTGGTGGCAGTCGATGATATGGTTTCAATTGTTTGTTGTTCTATGAATGTGGTGTAGGTTTGAGGAACCTCTATCGTGTTTATTAATGATGCATAGAGTGCAGATAGCGTTATCTCCATTATGTCTTGCTCATTTCTATCGATATCTATTTCTCTACCGAGGAGTATCTTCAATATCGATTTTGATGATTGAATTATGTTTCCTCCTTTAACAATGTTTCTCATATGAATTAATATTTGCTCTATATCTTGTTCTCTCAGACTCGTAATAGGTTTTACGTATTCTCTTAATGCTGAAACAGTTGAAAACCTAATCTTTATGCCAACAATATCAGCTATATTGTGAAGTGTGTAGAGAGATTCAGGAATACAGTCTATGTATTCCTTGATCGAGGAAAAACTATCTTCGCATAGAGAGTATACACATATAGCTAGATCTTCTAAAGCGACGAACATCCACATCTACCACATTAATCGTTACGTTATTGATAAATATATGAGTTAGAAGCCTAAAAAAGACATAGAAATTAGTGCCGCCGGCGGGACTTGAACCCGCGACCACCGGATCTCCCAGATAAAAGCTTATGAGTCCGGCGCTCTAACCGGGCTGAGCTACGGCGGCTAACGCTAATAATTATCACTATAGGTAAGTTTATAAGCTTCATCTACTTTTTGCAAACTTTGATCCACACCTTTATTTAAGGACACTAAATAAGATGTTGATTAAGGATTCTAAAATATGGTTTTGGAGAATACATGATACATTTCTCTTCTAGAATCAGCCCTTCTAAGCATCATCATGTCTCAGCTATGGCCGCCACATTCATCACATGCTTGATTTATCTTTGGTATACCTAATCTATTTTTAAGTTACTAAGAGATATAATTTTATTTGGTGAACATTTACGAGTGAATGTATAACTAAGCTTATACAGATAGTTCAAGACGCTAAAGCACCATTTACGATAGAGGTTGTTAGATCTATTGCGAAACTATGTGATGAAGATCCCTACAGACTTTGGCACTATATAGCTTCAGGTATAGTGTCTTCTCTTTCAGTTTCAGCTTCTTCGATATCCAAAACAGAGAATTCGAGCATACCTAGCTCTAAGTCTGTATCTACAGCACCTTGTTGGAAATGTTCTGCATGTGGTAAAGAATTCAACGATGTTAAACATCTTGTAAACCATATAACTTTCTTTGTTAGACAGAAAGATAAGAATCATTTAGAGTTGTACAGAAAGATTAAGGAGTCTTCAGATAAGAGCAGTAAATCGTTTACACAAATAGTTGAAGAGATGTTAAAGTGTTAAATACTACATCTATAGATATTGCTAAGACCTAGAGAATCAAGCTTCATCTGGATATCTCTGATATCTATAGATCTAAGATCGATAGTTATTGCTTCATCAATAACCTTATCGATATCGAATTCAGAGATACCAACTCTAGCTTCATACTCTTTAACTTTATCTAGATTAGCTCGAGGAGTAGTTGTTCTAGCTCCTAATGTACAATACTCTTCAATCTTTATGGAATACTCGTAGGTTCCTATTCTTCTAGCAATAGATGTTATTTCATCTTTATCCATACCTATTAAAGGTCTTAGGATAGGTATTCTAATAGCTTCCTCTATAACATATATGTTGTTTAGTGTTTGTGAAGCTACTTGGCCAAGACTTTCACCAGTAACTAGCGCTAAAGCGTTTACACGTTTTGCTAATCTCTCTGCTATTCTGTTCATAGTTCTTCTAAGAATCACTACGATATACTCTTCGGGCACACTGAGAGCTATAGTGGCTATAAATGGACGTATATCGATGATATACATTTTCGGTCTATACCCATACATCCATCTATCTGCTAAAGCTTTAGCAACCATAGTCACACTCCATACATGTTTTTCCCCACCTATATTGAATAGAACTAGATCTACTTCACAACCACGTTTAAGAGCATACCATGTAGCTACAGGAGAATCTATACCTCCTGAGAAAAGAGAGAGCACTTTACCTTCAACACCTATAGGTAAACCTCCTGGTCCATGGATTACTTTATCATACAGATAGGCACTATTTCCCCTTATCTCTACATATGCTGTGTATTCTGGGTTCTCGAGATTAACCTTAGCTCCACCAGCTTGAAGAAGCATATATCCCAGGGATTTCTCAACGTCTTTGCTTGTGAAATTATGTTGACCTACTCTTCTAGCTCTAACAGCAAATACTTTACCCTGTATTCTATTTCTAAAGAAATTCAATGCTTTATCAATAAGCTCATTAAATGAATTAAAAGATACTTTAAATACTGGAGAAGAACTTACAACACCCATCACGTATGCCAAAATCTTTGACGCAGCTAGAGATTCTTCTTCATCATTAAAACAACATAACCATAATCTGCCTCGAGATACATAGACAGAAGCCATGATGTTATTTGTTGCAAGTGCATCTTCTATATTTTTAGACAATCGTTTCTCCATCCTTTTTCTACTTAATGCACCTTTTAGAGATACTTCACCAATCCTGATGAGTACAAGCCATCTCTCTTTCATAAAGATTATTCACCAGTATAATCTGTAGATTAGATTTTACTCAAACTGAATAAGTTTTTTATATTACGTGTATCACTATACCACTCTGTGTAAAGGATTCGGTAGCTGTTGTAGGGGTCTGTATAGTGACTTACCAATGTACTTATAATAGTTATAGAGAATCAATATTTCCTTCGCAAAAGATATATAGAGTAGCTGGTATGTTAACACCAATTCTTGTTCTTTCAGCCCTATTTATTGGATGGAACTATTATGATGTTATGTGGTGGATAAAGTGGTATAAAATAGTTGAAGAGCATCATCTAACAGGTCTCCTAAACCTGTATAGGCTATGTAGATTACCTGATTGCAAGGTTCCTTATCCACCAATGGCCTTTCTGATATTTGTGCCAATATATGCTATAGCATTGATGTTACCAGCAATCTTTAGACCATTGATATTGAAGTTGTTTTTAGTACTTATACCTGGATTAGTGATCTATAAGATCATGACTAAGTTGAGGGGCAAGGATATCGGTTTAGTATGGTTTACATCTATACCTTTTCTACAGATTCTATTTGCTTTACAGTTTGATGTTATAGTTGCATGCATGATTTTTGTATCAGTTTACATGTTTCTAAAGGATAGAATAGATATATCTGCAGTAGCATTAGGGTTAGCCACATTAGTTAAACATATTGCTGTTATATTGCTACCATTCTACCTCTTGGTTCTAAAGCTTAGAGGAGGTACCAAGAATGTATATAGGTTTCTCTTCATTTACCTAGCCCTTACAGGAGGCATAATCTTACCATTCTTTATCTCAACTCCTCGAGAATTTATAGACCATATTCTTCTATTCCATTCATCAAGAGCACCACAAGATCTAACGTTTTGGGCAATACCATCAATAATATTAGGGAATAGTGTATCTTCTGTACAACACTATATAGATAATCTATGGCTTTTCTTCTTCTCTATATGCTATATACTCTTATTCACGCTATTCTATGCACAGATAAAGAGGCATGGTATAGAGATCTCCTTTAAGCTTCTACCCATCTATATATCGATACTACTTCTACTCTATATAACCATGAATAAAATAGGTAATCTAAACTACATGGTGTGGTTTGTACCTACAGCACTACTAGCTCTCAAAAGGAAACACATAACTACTCTATACAGGTTGACAGCAATGATAGGACTCGTAGGTGCATTAACTTATGCTTTTATGCTTTACATACCACCAGCATCAGTAAATGCACCTATGTTTATAGTTGAAGACCTAGCTTACTGGAACGCCCGTGCACTAATAGCTCAATCAATAAACTACTATATATTTTATATAGCTTCAGTTCTTCAAAGCATTCTAGCTTATATGGCTAGCTTTATTTATACACCAACAGATTTAGTTTCAGAAGTACCTATCTTTAGGGTATTATACATACATAGATCAGCTATAGTGGTAGCATCATTAATGTCAACACAAATACTTTTAACCATATTATTAGTTACGCTTATAGATTGGATAAAAGAATACTTATAGGTTCTACCCATATAGGATGTCAAAGATCAATACTCACTAAGGATATATATATCCTCAAAAGATTTAATAACCTTCTAGGACAATATTATTTCAGTAGAGAATAAAAGGGAAAACAGATGTACTTCTGTCCAAAATGTGGATCAGCAATGATTGTTAGAAAAAACTCTTTCTTTTGTCCTAAGTGTAGATATACTGCAGAACTAAATTCTACAGAGATTCAATACCTAAAAAAATCTACATTACTAAGTAAAGTTCATGAGAAGAAGGTAGATGTCGATAACATAGGTATACCTCTTTCTGCTATACATGACGATAAGATTATATGTCCTCGCTGTCATAACAGAGGAGTATACTATTGGAGAAGACATAGAGCATCAGCAGAAAGTTCGGACACAATAGAGAAGGTATACAAGTGCAGTCGATGCAACTATAGCTGGACCGAATTCGAATGAGATGACTATTAGAATCAACATACGTCTCTTATTATAGTGTAGCATGATTCCTATATACTGCTGTTAATTCAGATTGATATGAGCTGAAGACCACTAAATACTGAGGATATTCATCTTTATGGTTGTTGAATTAAAACCATTTACTACTCAATCCATCTATATTTGGCAATTGTGTTGGTGTTGACTAACTAATATAGTGTAAACGTTATGTTAAGACATATCTATTGAGCCTAAAGCTTATACGTTTTCGATATAGTGTATTTGTATTTTAAGTGAAGTAGAAGTTCTACAGATTCTTCTAGAAGTGTAGATCATTATTTGTGTAGATAGTTTTGGAAATAAATGAATAAGTTGTCGATAGAGATTAGAAGTAAGTTCAGTCAGCTTTATGCACAATCTGTTAAATTATTTAGAGATAGTGATGGTAGGTATACACTAAAGTATTGGTATGTATATAGAGTATGTAGCAAGATTAAGAGGTAAATAGAGGTGGTATTCGCGATGACTAGATCTATCCTATACAAATTTACACTTATTGTTCTTATAGCTATATGTACAGTTACGGTTCTGAATCCATTTGAAGCGCTATCTCTAGATAGTATACCGCCTGGAGACGATTCTAGAGCACATATATACAGGGTTTCTGGATTCTTAGAAGAGTATATAATAAACAAAGGAATGAGTCTCAAGCAATATAATGGCATGATACTACTGAGTTATGCACCTCTCTTCTATGTAGTACTGTATCCTTTATCACTAGCATATGATCCTGTAGTTGCATATAAGTTTGGCAGGATATTTATCTGTATGCTGTATCTTCTATCTGTTTATTTATTGGTACGTGAGTTAGGTATTAGCCGTAAGATAGCTATACTAATTACACCTATTGCTCTGTATTTTCCAACAATGTGGTTCATATATTACAAAGGTGCTTATCCCTATCTATTTTCATGGAGTTTGACATTAATTTCAGTCTCATTATTATTAATGTATAGAAGGATACTTCGCTATGAAGTACTGGTGCTTTCAGCAGTAGTGGGCGGATTATCTATTTTAGCACATAGCTATGGCTTAATAAATATAGCAGTCTTTCTGGTTATATGGATGCTCCACAATCTGTATACGAAGGGTTTCAGAGATACTGCGAAGAATTTCTTTGTTTATTTTCTGATTACCTCATCAGTATCGCTACCTTATCTAATTTCGGTACTTATAACGTTTAGAGATGCTTCACCTCTTAATGAGGCTTCTCCCTGTATCTGGATACCCGGTCTAGCTGTAGATCCGATTAATCTATTGATAATCGCTATAAGTATATATACTGTTGTGTATTTTTTAAGAGTAGAGAACAGGTCTATAGGTAGAGATATAATAGCCCATTGTCTTCTTACATATACTCTTATATCCCTTATATCAACTATTCTCATATACATAAAGATTCCAAGTCCACTCCTAATGAAAACCATAGCGCTAATACTTCCATGGAGATTTCTATACATCAATAATGCAACTTTTATAACATTAAGTTTAGCCTTTAATAGACGCATAATTCTATTATCAGAGAAAAGGTCTTCATCATTTTTGTTTATAGCAATACTTGTTGCCGTAGCCTTGATAACTAGTACAATAATTACATCAACATTAGCACCCTACGAAAAACCTATAGATAAAGCATTACCAAGTTTTATTGATACTGTTAAGAATAGTAGAGTATTAGTCATAGGCACACCTCTAATCCTGTCTAATAGTCCTGTAGCTTTCTCTAACTCATATAACTATACAACATCTACAGGTTCCTATAATCAAGGTGATCCAACATTTTTTGATTTAACTGTATATTATGAGTGGATTAATACCTTAGTAAAAAATCCAATAGTGCTTGAAAATATTATGGAGCTAACAAGATCAAGATATTTAATCACAGATCTAGACATAGGTATTAAATTTACATCTACAGATGTATCGATAAACACAAGTGAATGTTATTTTAATTCAACAATGATGTGGAGTAAAAGTCTATACAAAATACTATGTCTCTTCAGAAAACCTCTAACCTTAAGCAAATTCAGTAGCTTTATGGTTAAACTCAAAGATGTTGAAAATGCTACAGTTAGAATGTGGATAGTTCAAGAAAATGGACTAGAAGAAGAAATGATCCTTATACATAATGCTATTAACCGCAATAATAGTAATAGCTACATAAGTGTATTCCAACTACCTTACCGAAGATCTGCTGAAGATGTTGTTGTAAAAGGTATCAATATGTACATCTCTGTAGATAGTAATACATCAATTGATCTTAGAACAGGTATAGAGATACATATGGGAACTCTGAATATGATTAAAATCAGTAGCTATAGTTATCGGGGATACATTTTCACTCTCTATGAATATTATAGAGATCCTCCTCTATCAATAGCCTCAAAAGTTATATTATTTGATACCGAAAACCGTCTACCTACAATTCTCACGCTACTAGCTTCAGAAGGATACAACTCTATATTTATCGTAGATAACCAAAAGATTCCAGAAAATATTGTTGCAGGTGTAGTAACTGATAGTATAGAGAAAGCTAATCAATACATTACGAAAGGTTATAGAACAGTTCTACTCAAATATGGAGATAAATTCGATGTGAAGAATCAGACTGAGAAATTCGTTTATATAGAAACACCTCTGATTAACTCACATATATTGCCACATGATCCAGGTAATCCAGCAACATACGTAAATTGGGATAGAACAATTAGTACTGAGGATATTCAGAGATACGTTATGGAAGCTACTAAGCTTTGGCACTTCCTAAAGAACTTCATGAACATAAGTGTAGAGGTGTCTAGAGCGGCAATTAGGTATAGTCCACCAGAAATAGATGTTGAAATTAGAAACAATCAAGCTCATCTTATTAAAATTGCATATACAAGTACATGGAGTGCTAATGCAGAACTTCTAAGATCGTCTACAGGATTTATAATTGTCTTACCCTCTAACAATACTTTAATCAAAATACAATGGAATCCACCATTAATAGACATAGCTGTACAATACAGTATAACCACTTTAACTGCATCTCTACTCTACGTAGCAGCCTCTAAGATAAAGGAGCTCATTAAAAGAGTACCTAAACAAAAGATCTAATCCTCCATCAACTTTTCTAAATAAAATCATTTAATAATCATACATTGCGTTAATACTATATCTGTCAACAATATCATAGACACGGCCATACATAACTCTATTTTACAGCTTTCTCTAATAGATGTTCAAGGATCCTCAAGTCTTGTGAACACTAAAACATATAGAGTTCTACTCGTTAATGTTGCTAATCATAAATATATCTTCTGTTCCTAAATATTAAATGATATCGATTACAAATATTAAACTCTATCTTGTGAATAACCTTTAAATAATGTTTAAGACCACTTAGAGAGTACTGAATTATGTAGTGAGCGGCTGGAGTCAAGCTCTTGTCAATTAGCTTAAGAATGTAGCTGACGTAGAATTTCGAATAAGATACTGTACCAAATGTTACACATACTGTTTATATCTAGTTTAATACTGTTCTAGATATTGAGTATCTAGCAAAAACATATTACTTGATATAAATGTCAAGCATTATTTTTCATGGACACTCTACGTTAAGATTTTAGACATATCTGTAGATATCTGTGTATTATAATAGAAATACTCTAGTATGGAATTTTGTATAGTGAGGCATTATTGAGAGTTATAGTAACTGAATATATCTATAAAGCCTTATTAATGGATATTAGATTCAGCTGAAATTATTGTATGAGTATTGATATTGTGTGAACCATATGCTAGAACACCAAGTGGTGATTTATGTACTAGTGCTTGGAGCTTCTTTTGCTTGGTTATTCCGTAGAATAGGTCTTGTAGATGTTGTTGGGTATATCATTGGTGGAATGTTTCTTGCCTTAATTATGGAGGTTTTAGGGCTAGATATAGAGCCGGCTCTATCGTATACAGAACTTATTTCTTGGATTGGTTTAGTGCTTTTCTCGTTTAAGGTAGGTGCCTCCATTAACTTTAGGTTACTGTCGCATTCTTTTAATCGATTTATAGCATCAGAACTTGTTGTTGTTCTTATTCAGTGGATTGCTAGTGGATTTATTGCATCAATGTTAGGTTTTGATCTTATAGCTAGAGCTGCTTTGTTTTTTGTATTAGTGAATAGCTCTTCTATAGCTGTTCTAGCCATAGAAAGAGTAAATGTAGAGGTAGTAACAGAAGCCAAAAATATATCGTATATACAGACCCAGTTAGAGGATTTAATACAGTTCACATTGTTTTCAGTATTTACATCTGTCGGATTGACTGGTTTAAAACCAGAAGCATTTCTAATCCAGATCGTTAAAGTCGGAGCCTTAACCATGTTACTGATATATGTATCTCGATACTTTATAAAATTCTTAAGTAGATCACCTTTAATAATAAACAAAGAGGGGAAGTTTTTTACATCCATAGCTATAGCACTTATCTTCACCTCTGTAGCTACACTTCTGGAATTACCTCCACTCTTTGGAGCATTTGTATCTGGCATAGTTTTCTCATTATTTTTAGACCTTAGCGATATAGTTGAAAGATTGGAAGGCCTAAAGGACTTTGGATTGCTTCTCTATTTTTCATCACTAGGTTTTCAATTCTACCTAGGACTTAATCAATCACAAAACCTTTTATCATTGATATCAAGCGGTATATTCATAGGATTACTGGCATACTTATCTAGAGCAATAGGTGTATTTGTAGGTTCTTTACTCTCTGGCTATAGTCTAGAAACATGTTTTGCATTATCTCTATTCCTAACCCCTTTAAGTGAAGTTGGGATAATGTTTATAGATACGCTTGCTAAACAAGGCTTTATCTTACATTATACACTATACCTGCTTATGACTTCATTTCTAACATCTCTAATGACATTCAGTATTACAGTACCACATCTATTGATCAGAATTCCTCAATTAATAAATCTTGTACCAAACAAGATAAGTCACTTTATAAACGTTGTATCTAGGGAGTATACAAAATTATTATCATCACTATCATCAACGTTAATCAATGTTATAGTATTTACTTTTATGACCCTCATAATATCGTACATAGACGCTATAATTAAGTACTTTATAGATATAATACATTTACCAAAATTCTTATCAGCTATATCTACTATAATATCAGTTATAGCCATACTGATAATGTTTATAGCAACAATGAAGAGAATACTGTCATCTATCTTCACAAGGTTTAGTACAGATATAAAAAGAATTGAATCATTAGGTAAGCTATTCGATATAGCTATAGGTGGTTTAGCTGTTACACTTCAAATCCAAATACTACATGACTTTGTATCAAGGTACATGGTAATAGAACCCTTAAATATTTTAACCATAAGCTTAGTCATAGCGATAATAATCATCACATTATACGATCTAGCTATGACCATAAAAAAACACTAAATTATACATAATCCTAGGTTAAGCATTGATATAGAAAACTGATTAATATCTTGATACACAAATTTCTATACCAATTAGAGTTTATAATCTTTCTCTAATTAATGGCTCGAAACCATGCAAGCTGGTACACAACAAGAAGAGCAATTTCTTTACATGATTAGATTTAAAGGTATGAGGTATTAATTCGCTTAAACATCATATCTTTATCTTATTCGTATTAATTACGTAAGGGATAACAATTATTTCATTATTTACAAATTCAGTTAACATCTGCCTACATGCACCACAAAGTGGCAGAGGTTCTTCGATATTACTTACAACAACTATTGCTGTAAACTCTTTTCACCATTCGTAATAGCTGATGCTATAACAACTCTTTCTGCACATATGGTTAATCCATAGCTAGTGTTCTCTACATTAACCCCTAGGTAAATATTACCGCTAGACGTAAGTACAGTTGGTGTATTGGTATTTTACAAACAATTTGAATAAACTATAACATCTATTGATGGCGAAGGTAGAGTTTATCACTTAAGGGTTAAGCCTGGGGATGTAGGTAAATACGTTTTGTTGTCTGGAGATCCAGAGAGGGTACCCATTATAGCTAAGTACTAGAATAAGTGTTAGGCATGTTTCATCGTATAGAGAGTTTACTACCTATAGTGGTTACTATAAAGGAGTATTCTTGTCTGCAACTAGTACAGGTATTGGTGTACCATCGACTGCGATAGCTGTAGATGAACTTGCTAAAGTTGGAGCAAGAGGTATTCATAGAGTTGGTACTTAAGTACTTTAAAACGTGAAATTAGGGTAGGAGACTTGATAATATATACAAGTGCTGTTAGGTTAGAAGGTACAAGTAAACATTACGTTATACTAAAGTACCCAGCTGTTGCTAGTTATGATGTGGTATTAGCGTTAATAGATACTGCAGAAAATTCTTAGAGTTAGATACCATGTAGGGTTGATAGCTAGTAGTTGGCTTCTATGTAGATCAAGAAAGACTGTGATTTAAAGGGCATCTACCACCTCACAAAAAAGGATTGATAGATTATTTAGGAAATACAAATGTACTAAATTTTGAAATAGAATCATCGGTAATATTTACCTTGACCAACATCTACGGATTAAAACTGGAGTCATCTGCACAGTAATTGCTAATAGAATAACAAACGAATTTATGTCAGAAGCAGGAATAGAGGATGCAATCAAAGTATCAAACAAAGCCATAAAAATATATAGTGAATGGAGTGAAGAAATAGCTAAACTCGGTAAAAATACATAACACTTGATACATAGTAAAAACTAGGAAGAAATAGTTTCCTTTAAATAAACTATAGAAGTCGCAGAAATAGTAGCTATAAGTCTAACTTCTTTAATACTGAGATAAAGCTTCTTAGTTACCAATAACTTAGTGTGTAGCTCTATTATGTTTAATACTCATTGTCTATGTAATTCCTTTGCGGTTATATAAAGAAGACGAAATAATATATGTCTCATGGTAGATTAGCTTCTAAGTCTTTAACCATTAGCTTCATAACAGGTCTTGAGATAATTGATTTAACTACTTAATATAATAAGTTTTATGAAGATTTTTCTATACATATACTTTTTCTTTGATATTGATATCGGTAGACCATGAGTATGTATATCATGCTCTATAACTAGTGCAGTATACAAGGATTAGATGATCTAATGTTAAATATATTAAGGATTTAGGTTCTTCTGTAAATTTATACAAATCTATGTTTAGAGTTCTTTAATTCAAATACAACAATAATTGTGCTACAATAGCACAATTACTGTACTAAAGATTTGGTGTAGAAATTTTAAAATCCTTGGATGTTTTACTAGCGTAGGTTTAATGTGATTTATTGACTACTAAGTATTCTAATAGCATAAGTTCAACAAATACATAATAAATAGCGTAACATTTATAAATAACCTGAAATAACTATTTATGTACTTGTGTATTGCTTTATAATCCCGCTGTACATATATAGTGGATGGGTGTAGCATGTCTACTAGATTAAAGAAGGAATTCCTAAGGCTACTAAAAGAAGATGAAGAATTCAGGTATACCGTAATAGGCTACTTAGGGTTAGCAGAACTACTTAAGAATATTGAGAAATTGTGGGAGAATCAGAATAGGCTTTGGGAAGAAGTTAAGGCTTTGAGGGAGGAGGTTTCTAAGCTTTGGGAGAATCAGAATAGGCTTTGGGAAGAAGTTAAGGCTTTGAGGGAGGAGGTTTCTAAGCTTTGGGAGAATCAGAATAGGCTTTGGGAAGAAGTTAAGGCTTTGAGGGAGGAGGTTTCTAAGCTTTG
>JAWBDT010000015.1:30947-47203 GCA_038821645.1 Ignisphaera sp.
GGGAGAATCAGAATAGGCTTTGGGAAGAAGTTAGAGACTTGAGAAAAGATTTCATAATGTTTGATAAACGTTTAACTAGTCTAGAGAAACGTATTGATAGATTAGAGAAAGGTATGGGTTCTCTTGCTAAAGCTGTTGGTGTTACTCTTGATCACTATACAGCTACATTTGTTGAAGAAATCCTTAGATCTAGTGGTATACCAGAGGATAAGATCGACGTTAGAGTTGAGGTAGTTCTATCGTTTAAAGACATAGAAAGAGAAGTAGATATATTCAACAAAGATCCTCTAGTCGTAGGAGAAGTAACAACATATATAGATAGCATCGAAAACGCTAGAAAAGAACTCAACAAAGTTCTAGAAGACATAAAGTTTGCAGAATCTATATTCAACAGAAGAGTCTTTATGGCTATACTAGCTGTAGAGAATATACCTAAAGATGTTGCAGAATTTCTTGAAGAAGAATGTAGACGTCACGGCATTAAGCTTATATATGGAAAAGAAATAGAAAAACTGTAAGTAATATACAATATATCAATTAATAACAGTAACTTACCATAACAAACAAAAATATTTAAATATGTGGCGGGCCCGAGGGGATTTGAACCCCTGACCACCGGCTCCGAAGGCCGGCGCTCTATTCCTGGCTGAGCTACGGGCCCTTTAGATGTCTGTATCTGAGGTTTTTAGATCTTGATTAATATTACAACTTTGTTTATAGATTAAGGATGTTACTTGAATTTATAATTGATTAGAGCTGGCTATATAGCTTTAGGTATTTCATAGATTGGAGATGCAATAGATGAAGATTATTATTATAGTTCATTTCTCGATCATTGTATCTTGTATATTCTGGTAATTGATCTGAATTTTGATTATTTGTTTCAGTCTCGGGTTCTTACATCATTTGTTCAGAAGCAGCAGGCCTTACATCATCATCTATGTTTTTTGTTGCGTGGCTTAAATATTTTGACTTCTTATGTGTGTTATGTAGTTTGTTACTAGCTATTTTTGTAATAGCATACTAGAATTAGTTGGGGTTTGTTCTGGCCTTAATAATCATAAGGTATGTAGACAATCTCTATTGTTTATAATATCTTGATTACTTGTAGTGATGTGGTTAAACAAGTTAGATCTCTACTTATTGATATATTTCTCTTTAATGTAATTAAGTATTGAGAGGGTAGCTACTATGGCTTCTTCTGTTCTTATATTTTCGACTCCTTGTCTAGGTACAAAGTTAACGATATAGTTAGCATACTTATCGATATCTATACCCTCGTTTATCGCTATCTCGTCTACATCTAGGTAAGTTCCTCCAAAGACTACTAACACATTATGTTTATTTCTAAAATCATCTACAATATAGTTCTCTAAATCGTATAACGGTTTACCCTTCTTTGATGCTACAATAATTAGATAACCATTCTTATACACAAAATCAAGCATCTCTTTCAAAGAACTTATGCTCTGCACCCTATATCCCCAGTAAATATCTAGAGACTCTCTATCAACAATCTCTACATAATAATATCTGCTATCTTCATGAACTATCTCTACAGTAATCCGCGTATTTACACTAGGGCATCTACCTCTCATTACACCTTTCTTATCTAGACCAAGCTCAATTAAGCATTTACTTTCTGACCTACTAATAACGATACCCTCACGATATTGTGTATCAAATATCTCTGGAGGAACATGGTGTGGTGTTTTAAGTGGGGGTAGAAGTCCCACATACCTTAATTCTTGAGTAATTGGTACAACGATTTTCTTCATATATGGTGGAACCTCCATATAGTTGAGTACGCTTTGAATAAATCTTACATGATCAGCATCTGTATCTGGATCTCTGTATATGAATATATTTTCGACACGAAATATTGCAGCAGCTCTACCTATAGATCCTACCTTTAGTGTCTGTTCACGTAGAGTCTTTGCATCTAATACTACTGATGCTGGTATAGCTATAGATATGAATGGTTTTGTTCTAAGAGGCCTCATGTACCTTCTATGCACATCTACTTCATCTATCTTCATCTATCTACAACCTGAAAATCTATAAACTTGCCACAGTTTATAGATATCTATTAGTGATATAGGCCTAGATGATGATCCCTTCATGCACTGAATACGTAATGAAAATGATGTGTGCTGGGATACCTGAGAATCTCAATATTATCTCCATAGCATAAATACTAACAACATTAATAAAGAGTTATACAAAATACAGTTAATGCCCCCTGTGGCCAGACTCGTGTGAATATGATCCATAGGGTGATAATGATCACGAGATCTCCGCAGGGGGTACAAGAATCTCATGGTATAGAGAAAATCTATCAACACTCTTTATTCACTAACCTATTATGGCAATAGGCTGTCCAATATCAATGAAGCTTTTCTCTTTTGCTAATATCTTCTTTATCTTACCGTTAAAGGGGCTCTTTAGCTCTATCATCATCTTCATAGATTCTATAATCGCTATAGACTGACCTTGGCTAACGCTATCACCCTCATTAACAAGAAACTTTACGAGTCTTCCAGGTATATCGCTACGGATAACCATACCCTCCGGCTCTAAATCATTTAAAGTTTGTTGAGATATAGATTCAGTAGCTATAATATCCGATCTTTCTATGCTTTCTCTTGCTATATTGCTAAGTAGCTCTTTAGTTACATGAATCACATATTCTCTATCCCCAATTCTAGCTACATAGGTATCCTTCTCTTTCTCATATACCTCTACCTCATATTTTTTATTATTGATAACAACAGTGAGCTTTGTTCCCATTACCAGTACCTACTCAGTGATGAATTTCCGGAGAGATATATAAGATTTAATATAGCTGTTCAAAAACCTATGCACATAGCATTATATCTTCTATTAAGGATCTTAGAAATCTATATCCTTGGAGACCTACTACAGCTCCCTACTCCATATATCAATCATAAGAGTTGCATTAGCTAATACAGATACTCTTCAAAAGTCTTAAATAGTTGCCCTCAACCATTATCTAGAAGGTATTAGTAATGAGCTTAACTCAGGAAGGTACACGTAGAGAAATTCAAGAGCTTAGAGAAATGATCAACAGAGCTAGAATTGGTGGTGGACGTGAAGCTATAGAGAAACAACATTCTCAGGGAAAGCTTACAGCAAGAGAAAGACTTGATATACTGTTTGATGGTGGAAACTATATAGAGATAGACATGTTTGTTATGTCTAGAGCTACAGAATTCGATATGGATAAAAAGAAGGTTCCTGGAGATGGTGTTATTACAGCATTTGGTAAAATTGATGGTAGATATGTTGTAGGTATTGCACAAGACTTTACAGTAATAGGTGGATCTGTAGGAGAAATGCATGCTTCAAAAATTGTTAAAGCTCTTCAATATGCTTTAAGTGTAGGTGTTCCAGTAGTTTTCTTAAATGATTCTGGTGGTGCTAGGATACAGGAAGGAGTAGACTCTCTTAAAGGTTATGGAGATATATTCTATATGAATGTAGCTGCTTCTGGTGTTATTCCACAAATCGCCGTGGTCATGGGTCCTTGTGCTGGAGGTGCTGTATATTCACCTGCTTTAATGGATTTCATCATAATGGTCGAAAAAACATCATACATGTTCATTACAGGTCCTCGTGTCGTTAAAGCAGCTTTAGGTGAAGAAGTAACAGAAGAAGAGCTTGGGGGGCCTCAGATACATATGTCTAAGAGTGGTGTAGCGCATTTTGTTGCTAGAGATGATAAGGAAGCTATATATCTCGTTAAAAAACTCTTGAGCTATCTACCATCAAACAATATGGAGATGCCGCCAAGAGTAGAGACAGGTGATGAGCCAGAGAGGATTACCCCATCTCTAGACACCATAGTGCCTGAAGATACTAAAAAACCCTACAACATGTATGAAATAATAGAAAATGTTGTAGACAGAGGATCATTTTTTGAGATTCAAAAAGAGTTTGCTAAAAACGCTATAGTTGGTTTCGCACGAGTAAACGGCTATGTTGTTGGAGTAGTTGCAAATAACCCAATGTACTACATGGGTGCACTCGATATAGATTCTTCAGATAAGATAGCCAGATTCGTAAGATTTTGTGATGCATTCAATATACCGATAATCACATTCGTAGATGTACCAGGGTTTGTACCTGGTACATATCAAGAGCATAGAGGAATCATAAGGCATGGAGCTAAGATAATATATGCTTATAGTGAAGCCACAGTACCTAAGATAACAGTAATCGTGAGGAAAGCATATGGAGGTGCCTACATAGCGTTAGGCTCAAAACATCTTGGAGCAGACATGGTTTTTGCATGGCCTACAGCAGAAATAGCTGTTATGGGTCCTGAAGCTGCTGCTGAAGTCATTTGGCGCAAGAAGCTTGACGCTATAACTGATCCTAGTGAAAGAGAGAAGATGTTACAAAAACTTGCAGAAGAATATAGAGAGAAACTTGCGAAACCTTATTATGCTGCTTCTAGAGGTTATGTCGATATGGTCATAGAACCTAGCGTAACTAGACCGATGATAGTAAAAACACTAGAATTCTTGTTGTCAAAGAGGGAAATTAGGTTAAGGATTCCACCTAAGAAGCATGGATTGATGCCTCTATAGGGTTTATATAGAGCTTGTAGAGAATGACCCCAAAATTTCATGAAATAGTTAGAGATGAGTATCTAGATAGAATTCTAATGTATGCTAAAGTACTGATTGAAGTAGAGAATATCATAGAGGAATTGATAGAAGATATTGATACAACTCCCCCAGGTTTAAGTTTAAAGATTGAAGGGATATATACCGATAGAATAGATAATGTGATAAAGGTGTACATAAACTTAGGTAAGAGATGTAGCTTAGAGAAGAAAGTGGACAACATATCGATAGAGATAGAATGCAAAAATGTGTATCCTAACTCCAATGAAGTTTATAGAACGCTAATTGTAGAGTTAATGAGGTTAGCGATAAAATCTCTTAAACCGTATATAAATAGAAGCAAAGAATACATGTTTATAACGATTCTAGGTAGTAAGACTAGTGGTACACTTGTTCTCGAAGGTGAAGAAAAGAACATAACAATACCATATATTCCCGGCACAATATTTATTTGTCACACTCATCCAAAAACGTATTCAGCGATTTTCTCTAAAAACGATATACTCTCTTTACTTGATATTCTATCTAACCAAGGCTTTGGATCCTGCGTTATAACACCTTCTACACAATTTACCATATACAGATACAGACCATTCGTCATAGAAGACTACTACAAGTTATTTAGGATAGCCAAAGAATACGAATACCTAGATTATGTATTATTTCATAGAATCGGCTTCTCATCCTTAGAGAGTATATACAGTACGATCTGATTATTCTCTGGGATAAATCTTGGTAAACCTTGTGGGAATAGCTATATAGATCTCTACATACTTATCTAATCCACTTGTTTTAACCTTAGGTAACAAGACTTCTTCAAGCTGAAATAGACCTGCGTATTCATCCATGTGTATAACTATTTTAACTGGTTTTTCAGTACCCTGCTCTACTTCAACTCTCTTTATAGTTATAGCTGAAACAGCATGCATATCTAGTTTACCTAATTTATAGGGAACTCTTGCTCTACCTTCAGCCATATCGAGTCCATCACCAATTTTCACAACACCACATTCTGTTGTTAGACACCGAACATTGTATTCTGTAGCGTATATTGCATGCATAATTTCTTGCCTAATGGCGATAAGCCTTCTATCTACAAAGCCTAGCTTTGGTAATAACCTATTGAGTATGTCTTTAGCTAAAAGAGCTCCTAGAAACTCGTGGTTAGCTCTATGAACAGCATTACCTATATCATGAAAATATGCTGCAAATAGTACAACAAGTTTAGCTTCATCTACATTCTTGGTTGTTCCATCTCTTATAGTAGTTAACTCTATATTGTTACGAATGAGAATATCTACAAGTTCTAAAGCTACACCTCCAACTATTCTTGCATGAACTATTCCATGATCATTATATCTAAGTCTTGTAACAGCCATAATGTTGCTCATCTTCAATAGCTCTAAAACCTCATCATCTTCCTCAAGTATACGAAATGCTGACCTTAGAAGAGATGAAGCTTCAACATGTTTGTAGATGAGTTGAGAGGATACGATAACCATAACAATCACCTTTATCTATGGAACATTATTTATAAACAGTATACTGCCGTAGAGATTTAAGAGCGTATATTGAAATAGTGTGTAGCGTGTTATTTACAAGAGAGATATAGTTGTACAGTATTACATTTTCAAAACTTCATTAACTCTCTCTATAAAGGTTTGTAGAATCCTCAAGTATGTTGATATACTGTTCAAAATAGATGTACTGTTTCCGTAAATGAGATACATGGAGGGTTCAATAATAGCTGGAAGATTTTTTGTCTTTAATACCTTAACTAAGAATGTATCGTTTTTTGTTGTTTTCTCTACCAGACATACATGGTTCTCTATCTCCATATACCCTACAAATCTTTTAGATAAACCCTTTGGAACAGGTTTTATCCCTATCTTTCTCCATATATTGTCATCCGATTTGATAATCTTTATCACAAGCCTTAAATAGATATTGAAGAACCCCTTTATACTAGATAAACATTTTATGCCTTCTTCTACATCATCGAGAAGCAAAATATGTAGGATTCTTTTTTCGCTATCTCCATACAGTTTCTTAACAGAACATTGGCTAGCTATTTTAAGTGCTTTTGCGTAGCCGAAGTCTGGGTCAATAGTTATATCGATTATGGCTTGAATCATAGTTGTAGCTAACCTTAATCATAGATTAAGTATATACCGGGTGCAAGCTCTATGTATGTCTCTAGAGATGGTTTTCCTGATTTAACGTCACGAACCTTATGTAGACTCTTTATGTCTTTTGCAAATACTAGTAGCTCTTCTGGTACATAAACTATAGCATTTAGAGCATCAGAAAGATTCATACCATTCTGTTTTTTATATCTCCATATAGTGCTATTTAGCTCAATAATCTTGTTCAGAACCTCAGCGTATCTAGTGTCATAAGTTTCTATAGGCTGTGGAAATAGTTCAATATGTATTGATTTTGTTCCATATAGTTTTCTCCATATATAGTCGGTTACAAACGGCATTATGGGGGCAAGCATTAGAAGTATTTGTTTAAGTAATGTGTGTAGTGTATACCAGGCGCTTTTCTGTTCTTTTTCTGTATATTCACTAAAACCGTAGGCTCTTGCTTTAACCATCTCCAGATAGTGATCAGCTAGTATATTCCATACGAAATGATATAGATTGTGGATAGCGGTATAGAAATCAGTTTCTTCATAACTTTTCCTCGTCTCTTTTACAACTTCATTGAGTTTACTTAATATTGCTAGATCAAGTGGATAAAGCTCATCTACATGCTCGACTATCGGAAACATTGATATAAAGCGCGCAATATTGAGAAGTTTTACCACAAAGAGCATACCGGTTCTCATAAGCTGTTCAGAAACTCTATAATCGCTTCCAAGTTTGGCTGCAGCAGCTGCCCAAAACCTTACAGCATCAGCACCGTATTTTTCTATAAATGGTTCTGTGTATAGTACGTTACCTTTACTTTTGTGCATAGCCTCTCCTTTTTCATCGAGCCCCATACCATTTATTCTAATGATATCAAAAGCAGGTTTCTTGTATAGAAGGTATAATCTGAGTATGGTGTAGTATAGCCAAGTCCTAATGATTTCGTAACCCTGAGGCCTCAGAGTCTTAACCCAATTCTTTATATAGAGATCAAATATATATGGATATTTCGTTCTACCTGTGGCATAAAGAACCGATATAGAGGAATCAAACCATGTATCAAATACCTTAGTTTCACCAACAAGTTCTTCTCTAGGTGCTTTACATACTGGACAGCTATCCCATGGCGGAGGATCTCTCCAAGGTCTATAGTATCTATCTGGCTCAGGAACAAGTATAGATCCACAAGCTCTACACTTCCATACCGGTACCTCTGTAGCGTAGTATCTTGTTCTAGATATAGGCCAGTCCATAGCTAACGAATCGATCCAGTTAATTAGTCTCTGTTTAAACTCCTTTGGAAAGAATTCTATTCTCTCTACAATATTCTTTAACGCATCTCTGTATTCAAGTTGCTTTAAGAAGTATTCTCTTGTGTGTATAAATTCTATTGGTGTACTACACCGCCAACAAGTAGGTACATTTCTAGTAATAGTCTCTATCTTGACTAAGTATCCCTTCTCATTAAGTAGTTCTACAATTCTCTTTCTTGCTTCACGAATACTTAAACCAGCTATAGGTCCAGCCTCATGATTCATATAACCATTTTCATCAATTATTATCCTAGGTTCTAAGTTTAATTCACGTATAATCCTTACATCTGCTTGATCACCATAGCTACAAATCATCATGATACCTGTACCAAATTTGGGATCTACATAGTGGTGCTCAACTATATCAATAGTACGATTGTATATCGGTACTACTGCTTTTTTGTTCTTTAAATTCTTGTACCTTTCATCATATGGGTTATAGGCTAGAACAAGACATGCACCAAGTAGCTCTGGTCTTGTTGTGGCTATGGTGACTATACCTCCATCTTCTATTGGGAATGCTATGTAGTATAGTTCTGAGATCTCTTCTTTATATTCGACTTCTGCTTCAGCTAAAGCAGTCTTACATCTAGGGCACCATATAACAGCTCTTTCAGCTTCGTATATCAGTCCCTCTCTCCACATTTTTATGAATGTTTCTTGCGTTATCTTTCGATATTCTTCACTATCGGTGCCTTCTTTCCAGTATTCAAAAATACATCCTAATCGTCTCCATATGTTTATAAACTCTTTCTCTACTTCATCTAAATGTTTTCTACAAAGATCAAGAAATTTCTCTCTACCTTCAACTGTTTTTGAAACTTCATGCGGATTGATCTTATATGTTCTTTCAACAAAGATTTCTACAGGTAGACCGTTTCTATCTCCATAGAATGGTACTAAAACATTGTAGTTCAGCATCCTGTAGGCGCGAGCAACCATATCTATTTGTATGTAGCTTGCAATCTGACCTATATGTGGTTTACCTGAAATATATGGTGGAGGAGTATCTATTACAAGAGTAGGTTTGTTAGGATCATAGACAAATTTATAAAGACCTTCTTTTTCCCATAATGTAGATAATTGAAGTTCATAATCTTTGTTCCATCTAGTTTCCAATATCTTGGGAACAAAGCTTCTTTGTGAATAACTGTTCTCCATACTTATGTACACCACTATTAAGATAGTTACCACTATATATTAGGCCCTAAATGTTTTGAGTTTTAGAGTCTGGTGAAGTACTGATATAAGTTCTTATGTAAAGGATAAAATCTTTTATCTAGCTTAATAAAGAAAAACTCTTTGAGAGCTATTTCGGTTTGATGTGCTATAAACTTATTAATTTTTGATGATAGTGTGGTGATATAGAGGGATTTATATGGTTCCACCCTTAAAGAAGATAGACGATGTTATTTGGATGATACCGAAAGAGTACAAGAAGTGTATGCATGTACCTGCTATAATATATGCTGATGAATTTCTACTTAATAAAATGAAGGAAGATGCAACACTAGACCAGGCCGCGAATGTTTCTTGTCTGCCTGGTATAGTAGTAGCAAGCTATACTCTTCCAGATGGACATCAAGGCTATGGTTTCCCTATAGGTGGTGTAGCGGGATTCATGTTAGATGAAGGTGTTGTTAGTCCTGGAGGTGTTGGTTATGACATTAACTGTGGTGTTCGCGTACTTAGGACTAATCTATCCATGAAGGATGTTAAGCCCAAAATTAAGGATATTGTTGAGTATCTATTTAGAAATATTCCAAGTGGTGTTGGTGCAACAGGTAAGCTTAGACTAACAATGCTGCAATTGGATGAAGTTCTGGAAGAAGGCGCTCAATGGGCCTATAGACAGGGGTATGGTACGGAGAGAGATATAGAACATACAGAGTCTAGAGGTAGACTCGACTGGGCTGATGCAGATAAGGTTAGTAGAAAGGCTAAAGAGAGAGGCGCTCCACAGCTGGGGACTCTAGGTAGTGGTAACCACTTCTTGGAGGTACAGATTGTTGATAAGATCTATCTGCCAGAGATAGCTAAGAAGATAGGAATATTCGAAGAAGGGCAGGTAACACTAATGGTACATACAGGCTCTAGAGGACTTGGACATCAAGTTGCAAGTGACTACTTAATGGTTATGGAGAGAGCCATGAGGAAATATGGGATAAATCCTCCAGACAGAGAACTTGCAGCAGTACCCTTCAATAGTCCTGAAGGTCAAGACTATTTTGCAGCTATGGCAGCAGCAGCAAATTATGCTTGGGCTAATAGACAGATAATAACTCATTGGGTTAGAGAATCATTTGCACGTGCTGTAGGTATAGAGGCTGAGAAGTTAGGCATAGAATTGATATATGATGTTGCACACAACATAGCTAAAGTAGAAGAACACGAAGTAGAGGGAAAAAAGGTGAAGCTGGTTGTACATAGAAAAGGAGCAACACGAGCTTTTCCACCAGGACATCCAGAGATTCCACTAGACCATAGAGAATTTGGTCAAATAGTTCTCATACCAGGGAGCATGGGTACGGCAAGCTACATAACTATAGCAGGATCGAGAGCTAAGGAGACTTGGTGGTCTGCGCCTCATGGAGCTGGTAGATGGATGAGTAGAGCAGCAGCAACAAGAGCTGTATCACCAAAAGAGGTTATAGATATGCTAGAAAGGAAGGGAGTTATGGTGAGAGCAGCAACAATGCGAGAACTTGCTGAAGAAACTCCAGATGCGTATAAGAATGTAGATAAGGTTATCGATGTAGCGACAAGAGCGGGAATTGTTAGACCTATTGCTAGATTGATACCACTAGCTGTGATAAAAGGGTGATAAATGATAGAGATTAGAATAATCAAAAAATTGATTGATTGTGTGATACAAGGTTCGAATAAATAGGGCTAAAAACATTACTTCTTCTTTTGTTCTTCTTTCTTTTCAGCTTTCTTTTCTTCTTTCTTTTCAGGCTTCTTCGACATGAGTTATGCACCGATTTCTAACAAGTTACTCCGTCTTAAGCCCTCTTGTTCAATAAGCTATAACTACGGCAAGATATTTGTTACACATCTTGTTGTAGACTAATATAAATGTACAGATCTATATTGCTCTATATTGTGGTTACATAGAATACCGAGGACGTTATACCTGTTATCGCAAAATCTAGACAATCAGTACTGATGTATACTGTAGCTATTCCTTGTACCTTCATGTTGCTAGACTTTAGCAGTAGCGATATTGTTTTAAGCTTCTCTAAATCATCTATAAGTATATCCACTAGAAAAATCTCCACATCTTCATCGATACACATTTTTGGAAGTAGAAAGAATTCAAGTTCATTATTTCGTGACGAGTAGTACCATGCAACCTTAATTTTAGTATCTATAATTTTTCTACTGAATGGCGGTATACAGAGTTTTGCACCTAATTCCCAAGCCAAAATCGATGCAAAAGGTATGGCGTATTCTGAGAGAGGAATTATTAAGCCTATGTCTATGTTTTCTAGCATATCCTCTAGCTTTAATGAGTATATAGAGAGGAAACCTATATCAGAGGCTATACCGTAGATATTGTCTTTATACTTATCAACTATATCTGATATAGTTCTATCAATAATCTTCATATTATTGAGTTTAGTGATGATATCCATAGCTATTTCGTCACTAGGTATCGCTATCATATTAACATATTTCCAGATATTCTGATAAGGTATATCAAGTAACGTCTCTAGATGTCGTAAACTATAGAGGTAGTTTAGAGCTTTAAGCATCTTCATTAGCTTTATCTTTTCGTTACGCTTCAAATGTCTAGAGTTTACCACAGATCCTCACTAATGTATCTATAGAAACATGATAACGATCAAATTTTTAAGTTGATAGACTCTATACATAATTATCTAGACCAAGGAGAGGGAGTACTGTTCATTGATAACTAGTAAATTATATCGGTGTTCTATCTAGCTACTTAGTCTTTATTTAGAGTAGCTCTTTCTATTTTCCTCCAATAGTGATACAAATTCTCAAGTGCCTTTCTTTTGAGTTTACCATCAAGTTTAGAACTATTTATAGCATCTTCTAGAAATTGTATAGTGTTCTTCATTATATCGAACTTTACTGGAAAAGGTATACCATCTTTACCACCATGTGCAAAAGAGTAAGCAAAAGGATCTATTGCATGAGTCACAGGATCTCTGAAAGAGGGGACCTCGCCGTATATTAGATCAGCTACAAGAACTAGAGCTCGTATGAACTCAGGACCTACATGGAGAAGAAGAGAATCAAAGTTTTCTGTAAATGTTTTAACAACATGGTTTAGAACATCTTCAATTCTTTTTATATTAGTAATAGGTCTGTATAGTATTGGATTAACATTTTTTAAATAATCCACCTTCTTCGATTCTCCGCTAAACTCTATATCTGTAGATCTATTGCTGGTCCATTGTTCAAGAGATGCATCCTTTCTAAGTAATCGATTAACAGTCGCTATATGGTTCAATATCTTTTTAGGATTCTCATTAAGGAGATCTAGAATAAGCTTTTTTGTTGAATACGATTCTCTATCTATAAGATTAATGACATTCGATTTTATGTTGCATGCAATACCGCTATGGGGATCTATGTCAGTTGATATGTTGTTCGTATGTATATGGTATCTTCTAGCCATTCTTTTAGCAACATTCATACCTTGTTGTATAACTGTCCAAGCACCTTCTCTAGATAGGACAATGCTATGTATATATAGTGTGTATCCATCCTGTAGTGCAACACTATCTATCTTGGCGCTAAGTTTACTAACATACATTAGATAATCTACATCTAGATCAAATCTATCTAGATACTCGATTTCTTTAACACAATTTCTGGCATCTACACCTTTACCTCCAACTACAGCTAGACCTATATCACCAAATGTATCTATATTTGCAAAACTTTTCAGAACATATAAAACAACTGTTGTAGATCCACTACTATCCCAATCCATACCTATGACGTTATTAAATGCTTGAAACCATAATGGGTCGGAAAGTCTCTTAACAAGTTCTATAGGTCCAAAAACATCAACTATATACATAGCTATAGCTCTTCCCAATCTCTTCATGAGCTCTAGCAGATATGGAGGAACATGTCCATCATGGAGAGATAGTTCTGCAATACCATGTATATACATATAATATACACGCTATACAGTACTATCTAGTAAACATGATGTTTACAAGCGTTATAATCACTGAGGCCTGTGAAAGTATTTGAATTATTAGAGAAATCTTAGAGTAGTTGTGCTGTTGTTAGTGGTTGGAAGTCGTTTCTGCATAGATGTATATTAAGCTCAATAGTGTTTCGGTATTATGGGTAGACTATATGGCTTCAGATAGATATGCTATAAGTGTAACACCAGATCTAGCTCTAGATGTAGGATACACATATGCTGGTGGTTTAGGTGTTTTAGAAGGAGATAAGTTCTATGCTGCTGCAAGATTAAACGTAAACTATATTGTGATGACCTTCTTCTATAGACATGGTTATGTAGACTACGAATTCGATTCTGATTGTACACCCAAGCCAAAAGCTCAAGAACAACCAGAGGAATTCTTGAAGAATCTATCTACTGAAGATAGATTTAGTGTCAAGGTAGCGGGACTAGATGTAAGTATTGAAGCTCTTGTTTACAGGTATGGTTCTGCTAAAGCGATATTCTTCAACGTTCTATCGCCTGAGGAGATAGCAAAAGCTACGGATAGAATATATATCGAGAATGGTAATGAAGAAAGAGTATATAAATATATTCTGCTTTCTAAAGCTGTTGCTGAATACATTAAGAGGAATATAGAATTAGAAGATATAGCGTACATAGATCTTCAAGAAGCGTATACAGCATTACTACCCCTCCAACTAAAGATTCCAGGAAAATATAGATTAGTAATTCATACAGCAGGTATATGGGGACATCCATCTTTTCCAAGATACATTCTCGAGAGAGAATATGGATACAAATTCATAGAGCCAGATATACTGTTAACAGAAATAGGGTTAGCTGCTTCTCAACAAGCATTTGCTGTTTCAGCTAAACACTACGATGTTCTTTTGAAGATATTTCCACACTTTAGTGAAAAAATAAGCTATGTGACTAATGGTGTTAATATTGAGCGGTGGATGAGGACAGAGATAAGAGAAGCGTATCAATCCCTAAATCTCTCAATAGATAGATTAGTAAAACTCAAGGAAAAAATATGCTGTGAACTTGAGACTTTTCTACAAAGATATAAAAAGGATGTATCTACAGATGGAAAATTCATAGTTATATGGGCTAGAAGAATTACGGAATACAAAAGGCCATGGATGGCTATAAGACTAGCTAAAGAGTTGAAAGATATGCCGATACTCTTTATATTTGGAGGTAAAGCTCATCCTAAAGATCAATCAGGATTAGAGTATATGAAGATTTTTAGGAAGATGCATAATGAGATGTCTAATGTTGTTTTTATTCATGATTATGATGTTGCTAAAGCAAAAATCCTTTTATCAGCATGTCATGTGCTTCTCTTTACACCATTCTCAGGTTTAGAGTCGTGTGGAACAAGTTATATGAAGGCGGCATTAAATGCTGTACCATCTATAGCTTCTAGAGATGGTGGTGTACTTGAATTTATTGTAGATAATGTTAATGGATGGCTATTTGGTGAAGATATAAGAGAACCAATAGAAATTGGCAGTCAGAAAGCTATGGAGATTAACGAAAGAGAGTATACAGAACTTAAAGAAAAACTGATAAAGGTATACAAAATGTTTAAAGAAGAACCTGAGAGATACTATGGAATAGCACTTTCAGCTCTAAGATCCTTTGTGCCTAGAGCAAGTATGTATAGAGTACTAAAGGAATACTATCCAGATCTAGTAAAAATACCAATAGTCTAGCTATATCGTACTCCTTCTAAAACAGTAAACAAAACTATGAATACACTAAACCAAGACACCAAACATCAAGCACAGAATTCTGGCTTTTCAACCATAGGCTTGGAAACCTCGACCAAATTTACATCAACGTATACAGTCTATGTATGTAGCAGTAGCTAAATGAATTCGCTTCGAATAAACCTTGCTACAAACAATATTAATCAACGTGTATATAACATTATATCTCACGAACCTTCTAAAACATTTTCAGCAGATAGAACCTCTTCTTAGCATAACTCCTATTGTTATCTCTGTCAATACTACTATGAGGCTAATGTTTTCGAGAACCTTAGAGTATCTCTAGATATTTATATCTTTCATAAGGTTTCAACATCTATTCAAGCCTAGGTTATTCCTAACACTAAATGATGTATGACAAATTTTGAGACAAGTTTATACTGAATTCTATCATTAGTTTAGATGCTAGCTCTATAGTTTATAACTTATTGTCTAGATTCTCTATGTGCTTAGAGTCTGCTTGACCGTAGATGTGTAGACATTTTGTTGCTATTTAAAACTGTTCCAAAAATATAAGGTCTGTTTATTGTAGTGCATAAGTGATTGCATGGAGTAGTGTGGTTGAAGATGAAATGGTCTAGTTCTACATCAAGTTGATTGTAATGTTGCTATTGATTATTGCTCTCTCGATAACCGCATCTGTTCCAATCTCTAAGAATATATTGACAAATGTGCCAGATGCATTAAGAAATGCTGATAGTAGTAGCATAACGTCAAGTAGATTGGTGGATAGCATGTATACCAGTTATAAACTTTTATGTATTCCTTCCTGTTTCCAGAATTCGTGAACTGATTGACGTTAGAGTTAGTAGAATTTTGTTGTTCATTGTTACGATGATTCTATCATAGCTCCTGTTAGCATTATTCCAAGAAGATTCACACAAACTCATATGGTGACTACTAACGAGAATGTTATCATTTCAGACATAGACGATTGTGTACTATCTGAAGAAGATGTTCTAGCGATACCTCTACTTTTTGGTTGTGGATCAAATTTGTGGGTAAAAGATGTATGGATACGATTTACTGCTATAATTCATCAACTATCTGTCTCAGTATTTAGTGAATGTTTTGGGTTGATACCTATAGATATATAAGGTTCTTTTGCATCATTATTTTCTAGGTGGGTTATGCATATTGTTAAATCTCTTCAAGATTATCTTTCAGTATTGAACAGATTTAGGAGAATAGTAGTTATT
>JAWBDT010000016.1:0-43497 GCA_038821645.1 Ignisphaera sp.
TCTTTGAATGCTTCAACAACATCTCTAAGCTTGACTTTCGATAAACTTTCTCTTTCTACCTCATCAAGTTTTAGTTCATGGCCAATAACGTAAGATAGTATTACTAGTTTTGCAGCTGCATCAACACCATCTATATCGAGTGTTGGATCTGCTTCTGCTATACCCATTGCTTGAGCTCTTTTCAAAGCTTCATCAAAGTCTATAAGTTTCTCATGCATTTCTGTGAGTATGAAATTCGTTGTAGCATTCAATATCCCGTCTATTCTCTCTATATCCTCACTCTTTAAACTCATAATCATGTCAATAAGTGGTGTACCTCCCATAACCGTTGATCTGAATCTGATACTGATTTTCTTACTTCTAGCTAGATTCATTAACTCTTTAAACTTTAGAACAAGAGGTGCCTTATTTGCTGTTACTACATGGACTCCTCTACTTAATGCAAAAGTTATATTACTTAACCCTGGCTCGCCATTGATGTAGTTAGCTGGTGTAAGTTCTATATGTATATCAGGTTGCACAGCATCATACATGTACTTTAAATCTGCATAGCTATATGCATAAGGAATAAACAAGTTTACTCCAGATCTAGGCACTTCACTAAGTTTTAGAAGCTCATACTCAGTAAAACCTTCATACTTCACGGCCATACCCTTAGAATCAGCTACTCCTACAACAGTCAACACTACTCCATACTTATCTTCAATCATTTTCCTCTTTAAAGCGAGAACCCTAGCAAAAGCTCTACCCACAGAACCAAATCCTATTACAACAATTCTAAAGGTCTTTAAACCCATACTACTCACCCAGGATCTCTGCACCTTTGTGACTTACCCTGGTTACTATGAGATCTGAGTACAGACCCTTATCATTGAGAAAAGATATAAGCTTTTTACCCACATTAAGAGCTTCTTCACTAGATCTATATATCGAAAATACTGCTGGTCCTGCACCGCTTATGTTGAATCCCAAGGCTCCAAGCTTTAACGCTAGTTCCTTTAGTTCATAGTAGTAAGGTATGAGATTAGACCTATAAGGTTCAGCAATAAAGTCCGTTGATACTGCTTCACCGAAGAGCTCTATATCATTACTCATTAATGCGTACATAAGTTTTGCAAGAGCTGAAGACTGTTTAACATATGTAGCTAAATCTATACTCTTAGGTAAGACAGATCTTGCGAACTCTGTCTTTCTACTAACTTTAACTACACCTTTGGGAATGACTATAGCTATATGAATCGGAAAACTGGGTTTTATCTTGTATACTCTTTCCTTATTCAGATCAAGAACAACTATACCTCCAAAAAGGCTTGCTGCAACATTATCGTAGTGTGGCGTACCTACAGCTGCAGCCTCACCTTCTCCCGCGATCTTGAGCATTTCATATTCATCGTGTTCCCTATTGAGAAACTTCATAAATGCATAAGCAGTAGCAGCTGAAGAGGCTCCCGAGCTACCTAACCCACTTGCTGGTGGAACGCCTTTAACAATATTAATTGCTATATCAATGTCATATAAACCGTATTTCGCAATAACGTTTTGTGCAATAGCGTAAACTATGTTGTCTTTTCCTAAAGGAACATCTAAACCTTCTACCTTAATATCAATTGATCCATTACCTCTACACACAGTAACTTCAACAATATCATAGATTCCCTCTATTGCCATAGCAAGAATATCAAATCCAGGACCTATATTGGCTATAGATGCAGGTGCCCTTACTTTAATACTTGTACAATTACCTATAGTGTTTGGCGCATCAAAATCACCTTACCTAGTATTCTAACATGATAGTGTTTAAAAATTTTTAGGTACTTCTAAACCCATGTTCTTAGCACTATCATTGTATATGTGCTTACGACACCAGGGATAGATCTTATTTCATCTATAAATCTATTTACAGTATCGACACCTGTAGCTCTAGCAATGACTACGATATCGTATTCGCCAGTAACTTCGTAAACTACATCGACACCAACGATTCTTTTGATGTTTTTTGAAACCTCTGGTACAGGTGTTGGGGGCTGTGTTTTTACGAGAATTACTGCTTTTAGTTCATTTTCGAGTTCATATTCTATAGTCATCTTTTTAATTACTCCACTTTTAACTAATTTCGATATCCTTTTTCTAACAGCTCCTTCACTTATCCCAAGTTCTCGAGCAAGTTTAGAGTAAGAAGTTCTAGCGTTTTCTTTTAGAAGCTGAAGAAGTTTGAGATCTATGTCATCTATAGGCATTTTACCCCCTAATAATTGCCGTACCTCCTCCTCTTAAAGCATTTAGAATAGGGTCTTCGATTAATCCTGAAGATATCACAACTTTTTCTACACCTTCTTCAACAGCTTTCTTTGCTAACATTATCTTTCTGTTCATACCCATACCTATTTTATTGATAATGTTATCTACCTCAGATGTCTTTATTTCTCTAATTAAAGAATTGTCTAGTATTACTCCATCAACATCAGATAACATTATCAATGCATTGGCTTTAAGCGCTACAGCTATAGCATATGCAGCCTGATCTCCATCAACATTAAGTAACGTACCCTCACTATCTATAGCTATAGGTGATACAACAACAACATAATTTTCATCTATTAGCTTCTGAATTAAATTTACTTCAACTCTAATTATTTTACCTGTATAGCCTCCATCTATAACTCTCTTTCTACCTTTCTCATCTACAATCACTATCCTTTTCTTTCTTTCAGCAATAAGCGTAGGTCCATCAGCTCCACTAATTCCTATGGCCTTAACGTTAAATGCAATTAGTCTAGATACTATAGATTTATTGATTTTACCAGCCATGACCATTACATAGACTTCGAGCTCATTCTCATCTGTATACCTACTCCTGATACCTTCGGGAGACACCACGAATTTTGGTTCTATACCTAATCTCTTACACATATCTGTAACAGCATCTCCACCACCATGAATAAATACAACCTTATCTCTATCAACAACATTAACTATACCTCTAACTATCCCATTCATGTTCTTATCTAAGGCTCTTCCACCAGCTTTAACAACAATAACCATGGCCATGACACCCCTTAGGCAGGTTTTAATGGAATAATCTCTAGACCTGCTTTCTCGTCAAACCCCATAGCTATATTGAAGGCTTGAACAGCTTGACCTGCAGCACCTTTCATTAGATTGTCTATTGCGCAAAACGATGTCAATCTCTTAACCCTTCGTTCAACAGCAAACCCCACATCAGCATAATTACTCCCAATAACATATTTAGGATCTGGATACCCTGGAGGAATTCTATAGATTACCCTAACGAATGGTTCACCCTTATACGTGTTTACATATGCTTTAAGTATCTCTAGATCTTCGAGATCTTTAATCAGCCATGTATGTGTAGATGCAAGAGCTCCTCGTATAGTTCCTACTGCATGGGGAACCATAGAGATTGTTACTTCTCTTCCGGCTAGCAAACTTATCTCTTGTTCAACTTCTGCTACATGTCTATGGCCCTCAGGATCGTAAGGCCTGATGCATCCTTCTCTTTCGGGATGATGATCGCCTATAGAAGGTTTAGAACCTGCTTCGCTACTTCCAACCTTTACATCAACAACGATTTTCTCTAAATCTATCAATTTATTCTTGACTAAGGGTATTAATGAAAGTATAGTTGCTGTAGCGTTACATCCTGGAGAAGCAATAAGCTGTGCTTTTCTTAATTCATCTCTATGGAGCTCGGGTAAACCATATACAGCTTTTTTCAATAGATCTGGATATTTATGTTCGACTCCATACCATATTTTGTATGCTTCAGGATTCTTTAACCTAAAATCCGCACTTAAATCAATAACCTTTAGACCTACTTCAAGAAGCTTCGGTACATACTGAATAGAGACGCCATGAGGTAATGACAAGAATACTGTATCACAATTACTTGCTACTTCATCCAAATTAATGTTACTAAACTTTAGATTCCTATACACACCTCTAAGATTAAAATGAACATAGTGAATAGGCTTACCAGCATACTCTCTGGATGTTGTTAATGTAACTTCTACATGTGGATGTTGAGCAAGAATTCTTAATAATTCTCCTCCCGTATACCCTGAACCCCCTAATACACATGCTTTTATTTTACCGCTCAATATTGTCACCAGTTTTCAGGAAAGGCTAAAGCTTTGTTCTAATTTAAGAATTTTTCAGCTACATAAACTCTGATCCACTTAATATGTATCAGAATTTACTAGAAATTTGATATATGTTGTATGGGTAAGTACGAATCTGAACAAAAGGGCTACATAAACTCGTACTGAGTATTAGTAGTTTTACATATAACCCCTGTTTCGATAAGGAAGCTAGGTCTTGACTGAAACAGAATTTAGGTTTGATGGAACATGCCTGAAGTGAAATGTCCCATATGTGGAGGAAGTGTAGAACTGCCAGACGATGTGGTATCAGGAGAAATAGTAGAACATGATTGTGGAGTTTCACTAGAGGTAGTTGTTGAAGGTAAAGAGCTGAAACTCAAACCATTTGAGGATGTAGGTGAGGATTGGGGAGAATAAGTAGGTGGGGTTTATTGCCCAAGTCGGTATAGCTTATGAAGTAATCAGATGGGAAGAAAAGGCGTTAACTGAAGCTGCAAAAGAGCTTGGTCTTGAACCTAAACTTATCCACCTTCACTCTACATATCTTCTTGTTGGACTTAATGGAAAGAAGAGTCTAGATCCAGCTTTATCAGTTGTCCTACAGAGAGCTATAAGTCATGCCATAGCGTTAAACTCTACATTAGCTTTCGAGTCCATGGGTCTTAGAGTTGTAAATAACTCGCTATCAACAGCCATAGCCATGAACAAGTTATGGACAATAAAGATGTTGTCTAACATAGGAATATCTGTACCAAATACTGCTATATCTTTTGATTTCGATTCCTGTCTAAAGGCTACAAATGTATTGGGGTATCCAGTAGTCATTAAGCCTATAGATGGTAGCTGGGGAAGGCTCATAGCTATGGCTAGAGATGAAGAGGAATTGAGAGCTGTAATAGAGCATAGAAGCTATATCCCGAACCCAATAATGAAGGTAAATATGCTCCAAGAATTTGTCAAGAAACC
The DNA here is from genome assembly GCA_038821645.1 of Ignisphaera sp. Classification (GTDB taxonomy): domain Archaea; phylum Thermoproteota; class Thermoprotei_A; order Sulfolobales; family Ignisphaeraceae; genus Ignisphaera. The sequence goes on from JAWBDT010000016.1 coordinate 5,088, forward strand.
TAATAGAGATATAAGGGTGTTTGTTATCGGTGAGGAAGTTCCAGCAGCAATATATAGAGTGAGTAACCATTGGATAACAAATACAGCGAGAGGAGGTATAGCTCTTCCAGCTAAAGTAGATTCAACACTAGAGGAGTTGGCATTAAAGGTGGCCAGATCGTTAAATGCTGAAATAGTTGGTGTTGATATATTCGAGGATCCTGAGAGAGGTTACATAGTCAATGAAGTTAATGCTATTCCGGAATTCAAGAATACTGTAAAGGCTACAGGATGCCCTATACACATAAAGATAATGGAGTACATAAAGAGTTTGGTGAAGAAGTAGTGTTGAAGTACTTAATGCTATATGAGGATAGAGGTCTAGATATAGAGTATGCTGAAGCACAATATGTGTGGGATAAGAATGGAAAAAGATATCTAGACATGTACACAGGTCATGGAGTAGCCTTCCTAGGACACAAACATCCACGTGTAGTTAAAGCATTAATTGATCAGATTAACAACATAATGACTTTACCAACATCATTTAGGATAAGAGTAAGAGATGAGATGCTTGAAGTTCTCTCGAGAATTATTCCAAAGAGATATGAATATGTTTATCTACTTAATAGTGGTAGTGAAGCTGTTGATTTTGCTCTAAAGATCTGTAGAAAAGTTACGAGACGTAGAAAGATTATCTATTTTACAGGCTCGTTTCATGGAAGAACATATGGAGCATTATCAATTACATCTAATCCTAAATATAGAGAAGGATTCGAACCACTTTTACCAGAAACTGTTCAGATAAAATTCAATAGTATAGATGATGTGGATAAATATGTTGATGATGCTACAGCTTGTGTTATTTTAGAACTTATACAAGGTGAAGGAGGTATCAATATAGCTGATGAAGAATTCGTAAGATTTGTAAGAAAGAAAACAGAAGAAGTGGGAGCATTAATGGTTGTAGACGAGATACAAACTGGCTTCGGTAGAACTGGATCTGTATGGCTCTTCGAGCAATACGGCATTGAACCTGACATGTTTCTAGCTGGAAAGGCAATTGGTGGAGGATTTCCTGTTAGCGCTATATTTCTACCCAGAGATATAGGTGAGAAAATGGAGATTGGGAGTCATGGATCTACCTATGGCGGTAACCCGCTAGCATGTGTAGCTGTAAAAGCATCGACAGAGGTTCTTATAGAGGAGAATGTAGCTTTACAGGCAGAAGCAAAAGGCAAAATGTTCATAGATATGCTTAAGAATAAGTTGAAGGATTACAGAATAGTTAAGGAAGTTAGAGGTAGAGGACTTATGATAGGTGTTGATCTTAGACTAAGACCAGGAGAAATCATTAAGTGTATGCAACAGAATGGAGTGATAGCCCTTAAAGCTGGCAACACCATTGTGAGATTTTTAGCCCCATATGTGATCACCAATAACAATATAGAACAAGCGGTGGAGACTCTTGATAAATGCATCAATCAGGAACTTAGCAATAGACATGCTTCTGGATCTACTCAAGATCTACAGTCCTCCGCGTAGAGAAGGTCAGGCAATAGAACTCTTGAAAAAGTATGCTGAAGAACTAGGATACGAATATATTGAGACAGATGGTGCTGGAAACCTTATAGCAGGTTACGGTGAAGGTAACACAATTCTGGCATCTGTAGGACACATAGATACTGTGCCTTGGGAAATACCCGTAAAATTTGATGGCTATACCGTATCTGGAAGAGGTGCTGTAGATGCTAAAGGTCCATTAGTAGCTGCATTTATAGGATTTGCTTTAGCGAAAGATATGATAGATAGAAAAAGATTTAAGGTTTACGCTATAGCGGCTGTTGATGAAGAAGGAGATAGTTTAGGAGCTAAACATCTCCTTAAATCAGGATTTAGAGCTGATGGACTAATAGTTTCTGAGCCTAGCAATGGTAATGGTGTTGTTGTTGGCTATCGCGGAAGTATGAGGATAAGAATTGTATGTACAGGCTCTGGAGGACATTCATCGTCGTATTCCGAAGACTCTGCATGTGAAAAACTCATATCTATATGGCAAAGACTTAGAAGTAACTATGGTGTCATTGATGTTAAGAGAAATACAGCATCATTATTGAAACTCTTCTGTGGTGAAGATGCACCAATAAATCCAAGATATGGCGAGTCTATAATAAGTATAAGGATATCTATAGATGGAGATATATTGAATTTGAAGACAGATATAAATAACATTATCAACGATTTTAGTAACTGTAACTGGTATATACTTGACTATACAAAACCTATTAGAACTTCTGTAAATAATCCTGTTGCAAGAGCTTTGACAAGAGCTATTATAAAGAATGGATTGAAACCACGAATACTCTATAAATATGGTACTAGCGATATGAATATACTCTACCCAGAGGTTTCTCAAAACATAGCTGCTTATGGTCCTGGACGATCTGAGCTAGCCCATACAGCAGTAGAAAAAATATCTGTTGATGAGCTTTTACAAGGAATAGAAGTATATAGAGCTGTTGTTGGTGAATTCTTTAACATATTCAGACCTTGATCTCTTTAGAATTTATAGACCTAAATAGAGTTTCGCAAATTCTTCATTTTCTAGAAGATCCTTAGGAGAACCTTCATATCTAATCTTGCCAGAGACAAGAAGATAGGCTTTATCACTAATTTCTAGAGCTCTTTTAGCATACTGCTCAACTAGAACTATCGTAAGCTTCAATTTATCTCTTAATTCAACAATTATGTCAAGAACCTTCTTAACAATTATTGGTGCTAAATCTGTTGTTATCTCATCTAAAAGCATTATCTTGGGCTTCTTCATAAGCCCCATAGCTATTGCAAGCATCCTTCTTTCTCCACCACTAAGTGTACCTGCTTTTCTATTTAGGAATTCTCCAAGTCTCGGAAATACATCTAAAATCCAACTAATTCTGTCTTTTAACTCATTTCTATCCATCTGATAACCAGCTAGTAGGAGATTTTCATAAACTGTTAGTTCTGCAAATATGTTACCCATTTGAGGAACATAAGATATACCTAGATGAGCCCTTTTATAAGGTTTGAGATAAGTTATGTCAATTCCATCGAACACGATCTTACCATTATAAACATCAGCTAGACCATAAATGCTATTGAGTAACGTTGATTTACCTGCACCATTAGGACCTACAATAGCTGTAATACCATTCGGTACAGCTATGATATTAATTCCAAACAAAACCTTGAGTTTTCCATAGCCCGCAAAAAGATCTATAGTACGTAGACTCAAAATCTATTCACCAACATATATCTCAACAACCTTAGGATCTCTATAGACTATGTCCGGCGAACCTTCAGCTATAATTTTTCCTTTATCCATTACGTACACATAGTCAGCAAAAGGTAACGCTATATCTATTCTATGCTCTACTACAATGAACGTAATATCTGTTTCACCCTTAATTTTTCTTAGTTTCTCGAAAATAGTTTTAGCATAGCTAGGGTCAGTACCACCTATAGGTTCATCAAGAGCTATGAGTTTAGCGTTTGCTGCTAATGCTCTAGCCACCTCTAGCATTTTAAGCTGACCTGCACCAAGTTTATAAGCCTCTACATCCCAATAATCATCAAGACCTACAAGCTTTAGTACCTTGAATGCTTTCTCTATATTCTCTTTTTCAACTTTTCTCCACATAGATCTGAATATGGCGTATAATGGATCTTCACCTCTACTGGTAAAAACAGTTAACACATTCTCTAGAACCGTCAACGATAAAAATGGTTGTGGAATTTGGAAAGATCTAACAAAACCAGCTTTATATACTTCATGAGGAGACCAGCCAGTTATATCAATTACACCATTACCTGTAGGCGAAAATAGCACACGACCTTTATCAGGTTTCAGAATTCCTACACAAGTATTTATGAGTGTTGATTTACCTGCACCATTAGGACCTATCAAGAGTGTTAACGAGTTTCTCTTGATGTTAATATTTACATTATCTAATGCTATAAGACCTCCGAAACGTTTTGTTAACTCAATAGTTGCTAGAACTACACCATCATGCTTCATGTTTCTATACCTCAAATATCTTTAAGTTTAATAATCTCGCTTTTACCTTATACTAAAGTTTAAAAAATTAAAAATGTTTTAAATCTTTATGGTTATAAGAATACTAATACCATTGAACATCATCTCTTTCTCCATCATATAGACCTACAATCTTCCATTCGTACCTATCATCAACCTTGACCACAGTCCAAATATCATAATAAGCTAATGCTCTATCACCATTTTCGTCAAGTGCTATTTTTCCTGAAGCACCTTCGTAGTCAGCAAGTACTTCAGGCAACTTGTTTTTAACAGCTACAGCATCGTATTCACCAACGCTATCTAGTGCTAAAGCTATTGTCCAAGCTATATCATATGCAAAGTACGTATAACCCATAGGATCTCTACCAAGTTTTTCTCTAATCACATTTCTTACAACTTCAGACTTAGGTGAGGCACCTGGAGAGGCCATAGTGTTCAAGAACTTTACCTCTACAACGATATCAGCTATACCTGGATCAAGTAACTGCACTATGTTTGCTGTACCATCAGAGCCTTGCCATACTACCTCGCTTAGTATTGCATAACCTTTTGCAGCAGCAAAAACACTCGCAGCTTCTTCAAATGATATCAGTAGTACACCAACCCTATCTCTTCCATATTTTCCTGTAGCATCGCTAACTAATGCAGCTAATTGTGAGACTTCTGCTGAAAATTCTTTAGCTGATGGATCGTACCTTATGCCAGGCTCTATAACACCACAACTTTCACCACTAGCTCTACATATCTCCTTAAACCTATCTATAGCAGCTCTTGCAAGACCATCACCCCATGTATCCCCCCTCCATATAGGTATAAGCCATCTAATTCCTCTATTCCACATAATCCTGGCTATAGCTTTTCCTTGATACTGATCCGGCGGCGCATAACGTAGAGCCATATCTGGGAGAGATAGTGCAGGTGATGTTGATGATGGCGATATAATGAGTATATTGTTAGTATTACAGTAGCTTAATGCTTCAGAAAGTTCTGCACTAGAGATGCCACCTATAAATATCTTTACACCTGCTGCATGTAGCGCCATAAGCTTCTCTAGATGTGTTCTAGGATCTCCAGCAGTATCCTCTACAACAAACTTTATTCTCCATGTTCTACCTTTGGAAGCCAGATAATCGTTTATTTCTCTTTCAGCATACTCTATAGCTGTTTTGAGCTCTGCAGCGAATGACGAAAGCGGTCCAGAGAGTGGAAGAAGTGCACCTATCTTTACTTCCCCACTTAGTTTATATTGTGTAGGTGGTGATAACGACATTTGGTAGTACAGTATTCCTCCAGCTATTGCTACAATAACTATAGCTACAATTAACGCATAGAGAACAGTTTTGCTCACCATGTTGTCACCAGATTTGTGTTTATACTTATTGAAACTTATTTAAAGGGTATATAAGGTTTTAATATTTTAACGAAGTCTATCAAACTTTTTAACCGTACTATAGCTTAATAAGCTGGTGTTATTGTTATTTGCTAAAACCAACTTGGTGTATACGATGTTAGATGTAACGCTAATAGTAAAGGCTATAGTGTATTCAATAAGTATAGCTCTAGGTGCTGCAGGTATAACCTTGATCTATACTGCCACAAAAACATTTAATTTTGCTCATGCATCAATGGTTGGATGGGGTGTATATATAGTATTCACATTCCTATATTTCTACGGTGGAATACCCCATGTGTATTTACCTATAGCTTTTCTGTTCTCTGGAGCTCTAGGCATTATAACATACCTATTGGTGAACAGACGTTTAATCATGGTTAAAGCTTCTGACATAAACCTCATGATGTCTACCTTAGGTGTAGACCTGATCTATTTTGCCTTCCTTAACATATTTGCCGATTACCTTATGTATACACATAAAATTGGTATCGCAAAGAACTTTGTTTTAGAGGCACGCGATATTGAACTAAATGTATATGGAGCTAATATAAAGTTAACCTGGATTATATCGCCAATAGTATTGGTAACCGTGTTTGTATGGCTATATATGCTATTCACAAGAACTAGACTAGGAATCGCTATGAGAGCAACTATAGAAAATCCTGAACTTGCTCAACTCCAGGGAATTAATCCAGATATAGTCTATCTCTTGTCATGGTTTATAGGCGGAGGTATGGCTGGATTAGCTGGCGGTATACTAGCAATGATTTTCACAGGCAGACCAAGTATAGGAATGGAGACTGTAGTAACATTTTTTGCAGGCTCAATTGTTGGAGGACTATATACAGTATATGGAAGCTTTATTGGAGGATTTCTTGTAGGTTTAAGTGAATACCTTATACCGTCTCTATTAGCACCAGTTATAGGTAGCTGGATATATTCTTTCAAGATGGTTATACCATTGATTATAATGGTTGTAACCCTGCTTCTTCAGCCATCAGGTCTAGGGATGCTAATAGAAAAGGTGATAAAACGATGATAGAGTTAAACCCAATCATAGAGCTCATAATCCTCAATTTCTCGATAGGGTTGATAGTGACTATAAGCTTGAATATAGAGGTAGGTTTCTTAAGAATTCCACAATTTGGAAGACTTCTAGCCGTTATTGCTGGAGCTATAACTGTTGCAGCTGTACCTGGCAGAATTCTTGCGTTATACTTAGGGCTACCTGCAGGTATTGAATATTCTGATCATATGTACAATGCCAGGATAGTTCTCCAAATCGATAACTGGTTATCTCAAAATCCTCTACTGTCTGTATGCATTTTCTTATTCTCACTAATTTTAGCAGCAATTATTGGAGGCATTATCGGATATCTATGTGCCTATCCTGCTATTCGATTAAAAGGTGCTTACCTAGGTATAACATTGCTAACCTTTGGAGAAATACTAGCTAGTATTGCATGGAATTATCCGCATCTTGTAGGAGGTACAACAGGTATATTCGTCATAAATCCATTCAAGTTCATAGGAAAAGGTGTTTCTTCCTTAATAACGTTAACCATCTTAGCTGTAGCTATACTCCTCTTTATATACTCAGAACTGCTCGCAAGATCACCATTTGGTAGAATGCTTAAAGCTATCAGAGATTCTGAAGTAGCAGCGGAAGTGTATGGTAAAGATGCTGTTAAAGCTCGATCACAAACGTTAATTATAGGTGGAGCTATAGCTGCCGTAGCTGGTGCTTTATGGACTTTCTATACAGGTAGTATGAAAGCTGCAACATATACTCGACTAACATGGACTTTCTGGCCTTGGGCTTTCATGATGCTTGGAGGTGTTGGTAATAATCTTGGGATATTCGTGGGGGTGTTACTGTTTACATTTACGAGAATAGGCATAATTCTATACAAACATCAGCTAGGAAACATATTGCCTATAGCTACAGAATGGCTTGAGTATATACTGGTTGGTCTAGCTATAATTGTCATAATACTATTTAGACCTCAAGGCCTTATACCAGAGAGACCTACATTAACGCTTTCACGTCAAGATATCGAGGTAATAAAGAGAAGAGTTATTGAATCCTCAGATACTAAGACTAATTCAAATTAGATGAACTATTACTTAATGGTTACCCATACTATGTGTTATCTATCTGAGTTGGTTACTGAGCCTTGGTTTATTGTTAATAATTTCTTAGATATGTCTATATGTTTTGAGAGAACTTGAAATGCTTTAATTAGATCTTCTCTTGATACAACTATTATTGTGTCTGTATAGCATGATTCTATATGGACTATATTTATGCCATTGAGTGCAAGTATGTTGGTTATATAGGAGAGTACACCGGGGGTATACATGATCTCTATCGGACTCACAATGACTATTGCTGAATAATCTCTCTGGATATTCATGATATCATCTTTGTTGAGTCTAGATATTATTTCTTCAGATGACTCATTATCTAGAATTACTGTTGTCACAAGTATGCTTTGCATTATTGCTAGAAATCTAGATCTTGTGGAGAGAAGTGGTATGTATTGAGCTATTCTAGAAAAAGCTGCATTTCTTATAGTCACTATGGTTATCCCTGTTCTAATTTCAATGCTAGATTTAGCCAACACTTGGGCTACATCTCTTTTCAGTATATTGAATTCTTTGAATATTTTTTCAGCAAACCTTATTAAAGCCATCTTAATAGTGTCTACTGATACATCATGACCAATGGCTTCACTTACCAATGGCTTCAATTTTTTCGATAGTTTTGTATAATTTACTATGTCGTTAAGTATACATTGAAAAGTAGATGGATCTGAAGATACTATCTCTTTAACTATATGGGATATTGAGCTCATTGTTCTAACCAGAACATATTATGATCTAGATAGTTATATATGTATCGCCAGATAGAAAAATCTGTTATCTATAACCAATAGGAGTATAGAGTGTACTGCAATGAGGATTGTATTAGCCTATTCAGGTGGATTAGATACTTCAACAATACTTGTCCTACTTAGAAAAAAATATAATGCTGATGTCATTACGGTAACAGTTGATGTAGGTCAAGAAGAAGAGCTAAAAAATATTGAAGAAAGAGCATATAGTCTTGGAGCAATAAAGCATTACACAATAGATGCAAAAAGAGAGTTTGTTGAGAATTATGTGTTTAAGGCTATAAAAGCAAATGCTCTTTACGAAGGTAAGTACCCTCTTGGAACAGCACTAGCTAGACCACTTATAGCAGAGAAAATTGCTGAAATAGCTATTAAGGAGAATGCGGATGCTGTTGCTCATGGCTGTACAGGTAAGGGAAATGATCAAATCAGATTTGACTTAACATTGAAAGCCTATTTAAAGCACGATATAAAGATTATCGCACCTGTAAGAGAGCTTAGATTAACTCGAAGTGAGAACATAAAGATACTTAGCGAGTATGGATATGAGGTATCTGTATCTCATAAGAAGTACAGTATTGATGAGAATCTATGGACAAGAAGTATAGAAGGAGGGGTTCTAGACGATCCTTATGCAGAGCCTCCTGAAGAAGTTTTTGAATGGACTATGAATCCTGAAAAAGCACCAAATGAACCTCTGTACCTTACGATAGAGTTTGATAAAGGGATTCCATATAAAATCAATGGTGAGAAAATAGATTGTGTTGAACTAGTTAAATTTCTAAATAAGACGTTGGGTATGCATGGCTATGGAAGAATAGATATGATTGAAAGCAGAGTTATAGGACTGAAGAGCAGAGAAGTATATGAAGCACCTGCTGCTCTAGCCTTAATAGAGACTCATCAAGATCTTGAGAGAATGATCTTAACACCTAAAGAGCTTAGGTTCAAGCGTTCAGTAGATGAAATGTGGAGCGATCTTGTGTATCAAGGACTTTGGATAGATCCTATGAGAATTCATCTAGAGAGGGTTATAGATTCTATCAACAATTATGTTTCAGGCGAGGTTAAAATCAAAGTCTATAAAGGAACGCTAAGAATTGTTGGAAGAAGAAGTCCATACTCACTATATTCACAAGAACTCATAGACTATAACACAGGTTGGTATCCTTCTGATGCAGAAGCAAGAGGATTTATATCAATCCACGGATTCTATGCACTTTCAGCCTCTAGAATCAGAGGTTTACCAAAAGATGAAAAGATATAAGGTTCTTGTTGGAGGTGTATCTAAAGATTCTATCGATAGTTATGTATCAAGCATAGATTTCGATAAAAAATTAGCTAAATACGTAGCTATGGTTATGTTGGCTCACTTAAAGAATCTGGTAAATAGTCATCTAATAACTATAGAAACAGCCAAGAAGATTTCTTACGAACTTATAAAAATTATTGAAACCGAAGGAAGGAGACTATATGAGTGGATAGAAAAAAGGGAAGAAAAGTTTGAAGATGTTTTTGAAGCTCTTGAAATCTATCTATTTAGTGTTGTGGGTGAGGATGCGGGCAGAATTGCTATAGGTAGAAGTAGAAACGATCATATATCTGCTGTACTAAGGCTGTCTATAAGAGACCACATGATTAAGCTATTGCTCAAGCTTCTAGATTTAAGAGAAGCCTTTATCGATAAAAGTAACAAATATAGAGAAACCTTATTCCCATTTTTTACACATGCACAGTTAGCTCAATGTGGTAGCGCTACACTCTACTTCTTGACTTATGAATATGCATTTAGTAATGTATGGAAAATACTTCTAGAATTACTAGAGCTCGTTAATCAAAATCCTCTTGGTTCTGGAGCTTCTGCTGGTACCTCAGTTCCACTCAATAAAGATGTTTTTGCAAAACTCTTGTGTTTTGATTCAACACCTCTACCACCTTATTATGCCACAGGATCAAGACTGTTCATGTTGTCTGTAGCCTCTATATTCACAATTCTTATGGCCGAGATAGGGAGATTTGTGGAGGATATGATGATAATGAACAACATTGTTCCTCATGGTCTAGAAGTTCCTAGAGAACATATATCGACAAGTAGTATAATGCCACATAAAAGGAATCTAGTTACACTTGAGATTGCAAGAGCTAAGGTCTCTAGAGCTATAGGGCTCTTAACAGCTCTTTTATCGAGCTACAAGTCTGTTCCCTATGGATACAACTTAGATTTCCAGGAGATGAATATCTATTTCTACGAACTAGTTAAAGATCTAGATAGCACACTAGAAATAATTACTGATTTTATAAAAGGTTTAGAGATCAATAGCGATGCTATTAATAAGTACCTTAGCGATAAACCTTGCTGGAGTAGTGATATAATAGAGTATATATCCATTAACACAAACATACCTGTAAGAAACCTATACGCTAGACTAGCTGAAGCTCTTCAAGAATATTGGAGAAACAATACAGATCCATTAAAATCGTTCCTCAAATCCTATGGACTTGAACTTGCTGATGTGTGGAAAATAGTGAAACAGAAACCTATAGAAAAAGAGCTCGATGTATTAATGAATTTAGCTCGAGAGCGTATTGCTAGAGATTATGAAAGAGTCAAGCAGATCAATACAGTTTTAATGCAATGTAGCGAAGAGCTTATAAAGATCTAAATGAAAGAGTAGGTGAGGGTTTTTGATTTACACATCTATAGCCAAGATATGGTGTAGAGAAACAGGACTTAGAGCGAGACTACTACTAGAGGATGGTACAGCAGTAGAGGGTTGTGGCTTTGGATACGCTGATACAAGAGTTGGTGAAATTGTTTTCTCGACAGGTATGACAGGTTATACAGAAGCTTTAACTGATCCTAGTTTTGCAGGTCAAATACTTGTGTGGACACATCCTATGGTTGGTTGCTATGGAGTTCCAACTACAAAGCACTCAATAGCTGATGTGCCAATAAATTTTGAATCAGATAGAATCCAGGTTGAAGGATTTATAGTAACATTTCTACCACCTCCAAATCATTATCTAAGTGTAGCATCATTAAATGAATGGTTAAGAAATTCACAAGTTCCAGGTATGTATGAAGTCGATACTAGGGCTCTTGTCAAGAAGCTACGAGAATACGGAGTTATGATGGGTGTACTATCTGTTTTTCCCGAGAATGAAGTTATCGAATGGACAGAGCTTGAAAAGAAGTTGAAAATAGTTGAAAGATACGATTTGAAAGATTTCACATACCTAGTATCACCAAGAACTACAATAGTTCACGAACCCCCATCAAGACCCGAAGCAACTATAGCTGTACTTGATTGTGGTATAAAGTATGGTATAATTAGGTGGCTTCTGAGTCTAGGTTTTAGAGTAGTTAGATTCCCATGCTGGTCATCAGCTAGCGAATTACTTGAAGCTGGAGATGGTATAGTTGTCAGCAATGGTCCTGGAAACCCAGTGGTACTCAAAAAACAAATTGATACAGTAAAAGAAATAGTCTATTCTGGAAAACCTGTACTAGGTATATGTCTAGGTATGCAACTAATTTCACTAGCTCTAGGTGCTGAAACATACAAGCTCAAGTATGGTCATAGAGGGCCAAATAAAGGCGTAATAGATGTGCTAACTAAGAAGGGATATATAACTACACAAAATCATGGTTATGCCGTGAAAGAAAAGAAGATTTGCTTGACAATGCCGAACTTGTAGTATGGTTTAAGAACATAGATGATGAATCGATTGAGGGTGTAGTACATAAAAAGTTGCCAGTAATAGCTACACAATTTCATCCAGAGGGTGGTCCAGGGCCTCACGATACTGTATGGATTTTTGAAAAATTTAAGAAGATGGTTATGAACCATGGAAATGCCTAGAAAGGTTCTGATAATAGGTTCAGGATCTATTAAAATTGCTGAAGCTGCTGAATTTGATTATAGCGGTAATCAGGCACTCAAAGCTGTGAAGGAAGAAGGTATAGAGGTTATTTTAGTTAACCCCAACATAGCTACTATACAGACTAGTTACAAGTTTGCTGATAAAGTATACTTACTACCACTAAAGCCTGATTTCGTGGCTAGAGTTATTGAAAGAGAGCTTCCAGATGGAATCATGGTTGGATTCGGTGGACAGACAGCTCTCAGCTTAGGTGTAAAGCTCTATGATGATGGTGTACTAGATAAATATGGTGTTAAAGTTCTTGGTACACCTATTGAAGGTATAAGAAGAGCTCTATCTAGAGACCTCTTCCAAAAAACTGCAAAAAAGTTCGGCATCCCTATACCACCAAGTAGAGCTGTATATAGTGTTGAGGAAGCTCTAGAAACTGCTGAAGAATTTGGTTATCCAGTTATGGTTAGAGTAAGCTTTAATCTTGGTGGTGCTGGAAGCTTTGTTGCATGGAATAAGAATGATCTTCGGAAAAGAGCTATTGCCGCATTTGCTCAATCTGAGATAGGTGAAATACTTGTTGAAAAATATCTTCACCACTGGAAAGAGATAGAATTCGAGATTGTTAGAGATGCTTATGATAATGTTGCAGCAATAGCGTGTATGGAGAATCTAGATCCCATGGGGGTACATACAGGTGAGTCAATAGTCATAGCCCCTTGTCAAACACTTACCGATTATGAATATCAACTCACTAGAAACCTGTCTATAGCTACTGAAAGAGCTATCATGCTTATTGGTGAAGGAAATGTACAAGTAGCTTTAAATCCATGGAATAGCGAAGAAGCATATGTAATAGAAACTAATCCGAGAATGTCTAGAAGTAGTGCATTGGCTAGTAAAGCTACAGGTTATCCTCTAGCCTACATAGCTGCTAAACTGGCTCTAGGCTATAAACTCTATGAAATTATGAATAAGGTAACAAGAAAAACTTCTGCATGTTTTGAGCCTAGTCTAGATTATGTAGTTATAAAGGTTCCTAGATGGGATTTAGACAAATTTGAGTATGTTAATAAATCTATAGGAACAGAAATGAAAAGCGTTGGAGAGGTTATGGCTATTGGTAGAACATTTCAAGAAGCTTTACAGAAAGCTTTACGCATGTTAGATATCGGCGAACCAGGTGTTGTTGGAGGTCCTGTCTACGAGGATGACAGTATATCACTTGATTATATAATGGATAAGCTTAGGAAGAGAGAACCTTACTGGCCTATATGGGTAGCAAAAGCCTTTAAGCATGGAGTAGATGTTGATACAATTTATGAGATAACAGGTATAGATAAACATTTCCTCAAACAGATTAAAGAGATAGTAGACTTTTATGAGGAATTGAAGAGAAGCTCTAAGAATAACTACCTACTACCATTAATTATAGCTGAAGCTAAAAGAATGGGATTTAGTGATGAACAGATATCTAGAGCATTAGGTATGTCAGCTGACGACATTAGATCATTTAGAAAGAAGTACGGTATAGAGCCTGTTGTTAAACAGATAGACACATTGGCTGCTGAATGGCCTGCTCAAACCAATTATCTGTATCTAACGTATAACGGTTGGGAACATGATGTATCGTTTAACAGCATAAAGCCTAAGATAATCATTCTAGGTGCTGGAGGCTTTAGGATAGGTGTAAGTGTAGAATTTGATTGGAGTATAGTCACATTTACAGATGAAGCAAGATCTCTTGGATACGAAGTAATAGTCATAAACTACAATCCTGAGACTGTTTCTACAGATTGGGATATAAGCGATAAGCTTTATTTCGACGAGATAACAGTTGAACGTGTTTTAGACATATATGAACTCGAGAATCCTAAAGGTGTTGTAGCTTTCCTGGGTGGGCAAATATCAAATAATATAGCATGGGCTTTAGAGAAAAGAAAAGTACTGCTCTTAGGTACACCAGGTATAAGTGTTCATAGAGCTGAGAACAGAGCTCTATTCAGTGAGCTACTAGACAAACTAGGAATCAAACAACCTAGGTGGGTAGCAGCTACAAACATCAAGGAAGTGATAAAGTTTATTGAAGACGAGGGATTTCCCGTACTTGTTAGACCTAGCTATGTTCTTAGCGGATCCTCTATGGCTATAGCAAATAGTCTTAATGAAGTACTAGAGTTTATATCTAGAGCTGCAAAAATATCCCCCAAGTATCCTGTAGTTGTCTCGAAATTTATTGAGAACGCTATTGAATTCGAATTCGATGGTGTTGGTCTTAGGGATAGTGTTGTTGGTGCATTTATTGAGCATATAGAGCCTGCAGGTGTCCATAGCGGTGATGCCACAATGGTTTTACCACCTCGATACTTACCAAAAGAAGCACTAAAGAAGGCTGCAGATATAGTTATGAAGCTTAGTACTGAACTGGATATAAAAGGACCTTTCAATCTACAGATGCTCTATAAAGATGGTGAAGTCTATGTGATAGAACTTAACTTGAGAGCTAGTAGATCTATGCCCTTTACAAGCAAAGTTACAGGGTATAATTTAATGAAAGCTGCAGCAGAAGTGGCTTTAAAAGATAGACTAAGCAATATTGTTGAACTTCATAAACTTAATGTACTCAAACCCAAATGGTATGGCATTAAATCACCGCAATTTTCATGGTCTAGATTAAGAGGTTCCTATCCCTTCTTAGGACCTGAGATGAGGAGCGTTGGAGAAGTAGCATGTATTGCTGATGCATATGAAGAGGCATTAATTATGAGTTGGCTTAGTGTTCAAGGAAATAGACTACCTGAAAAGAAGGAGAAGATACTGGTGTATACACCTTCAGGATATGTTGATATACTTAATGAAGCAGCAAAAATATTGCTAGAGATAGGATACAAAATTATCACCATAGAGAATATGGCTATAAACTTTGGCGAAGTTGTAGGTATAAAACAAATAGAAAAGGACTTTGTAAGTAGATCAATAGGATTAGTCATGACTACTGGATACAGACCTGAGAAGGATTATGCTGTAAGGAGAATGGCTGCAGACATGGTCGTACCACTTATACTTAACCATAAACTTGCATATGAATTCTCTAAATCATTAAAGTATGTAAAGGATAAAGAACCTATGATAAGAGACATGAAGGAGTATTGGAGAGATATAAAGGAGATCATAGAAGTGTATGGCTAACTATGTCTCACTAGACATAGGCGATGGTTAGTGAGTTCTAGAGTAAATCCTCTATACGCAATAACTGCTGTAGGAGCTGTTGTCTTACATAACAATAAGGTTCTATTAGTGAAGAGAGGTTCCAGTCCTGGTAAAGGGCTGTGGTCTATACCTGGAGGTGTTGTTGAAGCTGGTGAAAACATATATGAAGCTGCTAGAAGAGAACTTAACGAAGAAACAGGTATAGATGCTAAACCATTAGGCGTTCTGCTCATAGTTAACAACATTGTTAGAAACAATACATCGAGGATTGCATACCACTACCTTATACTGGATATATTGTTTGACGAAAAATCTATCAAAGGTAGTCCAAGACCAGGGGGAGATGCTGTTGATGTAGCTTTCATACCTATCGATGAAGTTATCAATAGATATGATGTAACTAAATCAACAAAATATTTAATTAATGTATTAACTAAAGGGAATAGTAATAAGCTAGAATTACTACAGGTATATGAGCTTGATGTTTTTGACCAGACACTATAGACATGTATAGATGTTCATTATGATTAAATAGATTTTCTTCTACTACAATCTAGTTGTATACTGGATGGGTATATATATGTCGAATACCGATGTATATGATGTTATAGTAATAGGTGGCGGTGTTGCAGGTCTTTCTGCTGCACTATACACCTCTAGACAGGGACTTAGAACCTTAGTTGTTTCCATAGATATTGGGGGTCAACTATCTTATGCAAATGTTATTGAAAACTATCCTGGAGTAGAATCTATTTCAGGACTAAATCTTGTACTAAAGATCCAGAGACAGGCGATATCATTTGGAGCAGAAATAGTTATAGATGAGGTTGTGTCATTAAGTAGAGAAAATGAATTATTTGTTGTCAGAACCCGAAAAGGAAGTACATATAGATCTATAGCTGTTATTGCTGCATGTGGTAAAGCACCTAAACGACTTAATGTAACTAATGAAGACAACCTTGTTGGTAAAGGTGTTAGCTATTGTGTTATATGTGATGCACCTCTCTATAGAGGTAAAGAGGTTGCTCTTGTTAGTTTTGGTGAGAAAGGGATAGAATCTCTAGAAATTCTATCTTCTTTAGCTAGTAAAGTACATTATATAGTGCCTAACAACAATGATCCAAGCATACAGATAGCTAAACAACTACCAAATGTTGTTATTTACCCAGGATACCAAGTCAAAGGTTTAGTTGGAGATGATCATATCGAAGAAGTGGTCATAGGCAATAGAGAAGGTAATGATATTAGATTAAAGATTGATGGAATTTTCGTAGAGCTTGGTTTTGAAGTACGTGCCCATTTCTTAAAGGATTTTGTGGATTTCAATGATAAAGGTGAGGTTATTGCAGATGCGCTTGGTAGAACTAAGACCGAAGGACTTTTTGTTGCCGGAGATATTGTGAATATACAATACAAACAGGCTATAATAGCTGCTGCCTCTGGCGTTATTTCAGCTCTTTCAGCTATTAATTACGTGTATAAATATAAAGGTATGGAGAAGTCTATAACAAGTGATTGGAAGAAAAACCTAAAGATGTCAAAAAGATCCTTAAGACTCTAAATAGATTTCAGCGCAATTCTCTTCTATCATCAAAACTACTCAAATGCGGTGGAGGCTCATCATCTAGTCTAAGTCTCTTGAATTCAGCTAATATTTGTTTAATTTCATCACACTTAGGTTGACCTGATGCTGTTGGTGTATATATGTAACAGTACAGGAGTTTAGAGCCAAGTAAAGCAAAAGCAATCCTCTCAATAGGACTTGAACCTATAGGCATAACGGCTACATTATCACCCAATTCGAGAAGCTCCATCAGGAAGGTTCTATAGCCGGGAAAAGGTTTCGTAGCTACTTTAACTACAAATGCTTTATCTATAAAGCTTTCAACGTCTTTCTTAACAGATTTAAGGTCAATGCTGTATGGATTCAATATATGTATAGATACTATTTTGTTCCTATAGTCAACACCATATTTCTTAACGAACCTCATTTCAACATCATACATTATCCCAAGCTCTACAAGTTTGTTAAGTAGAGATAACTTAATTTCATCGCTATGCTTCTTAACACCACCCTCCTGAACATCTCTAAGTGTCACAATGATCTTTGAATTCTTGATTAATGAATAGTTTATTGATAGAGGATCATCGCTATAGTCAACCCTAAGTTCGATAAAATCTACATCAGTACAACAGCTATATACCTTCAGTACATCATCAGCGTATCTCACAGGAATAGAAGCAACAAGCTGTAGCCTCAGTATGGATCACCTAAATAATCTCTATTTTTCCTCCTAGTTTCACTATATCGTTCCAAAAGTTTGGATTACTCTTCTCAACGCATTCAGCTCTATCTATTACTCCACCAACTCTTAATGCTATTGGTGTTGCCATCATAGCTATCCTGTGATCATTAGGACACACTACTTTACCACTTACAGGTTTACTTCCACGTATTCTTATCCTCTTGTAATCAGTATACACCTCTATACCAAAACTTTTAAGGACCTTAACGATCTCAGTTACTCTATCGCTTTCTTTTATCCGTAGTCTCGAAACATTCTCTATGTTTGTGATTCCATCAGCTATAGAAGCTAAAGGAACTATGGATAGAGCCATGTCTGGTGAATCCTCTACATCTATATCAATACCTCTATAACCTTTATGACTTTCAGAAGCTTCAGCAATCCACACACCATCTATGTATATGCTTTGAGCCCCCATCGCCTTATATACATCAACTATAATATGGTCTCCCACATACTCTTCTGGTTGTGGAAGATTCCTTACTTCTATACGTCCATTAGTAAGAAGTGCTGAAGATACGTAAAATGATGCTAATAGATAGTCTCCAGGTACCTTACCTGTATATCCAGATACTCTATCCTTTACATCAATCTCTATCCTATTGCTATACATATTTACATCTACACCAATCTTCTTGAGTATTGATGCTGTTAGATTTATGTAGCTCTTAGAAACTATGGGAGGTGTTATCTTTATTGTACCCCCACCAGCTATAGCAAAAGCTATCATGAATCCAGACACATATTGACTACTCTCGTATCCAGGTATCTCAATGTATGTGTCTCTTAACTTTCCCTCTATAGTTAGTGGTAGACTTCTTGACGAGAATTTAACTCCTTTATTCTCTAAACTCTCTATTATCGCTTTTAAAGGTCTCCTACGTAGAGACTCATCACCATCAATCGTTATCTTGCCGCCCACAATCAACGCAATAGGTATGAACATCCTCAAGGTTGTGGCTGATCCACGTAAATATAGATAGTCTTTAACTATTTTAAGCTCTCCACCCTTCTTTACAAACTTGCTACCAGTATACTCTATACCTAGTACCTTAACAGCTTCTATAGCATCTTCAACATCATTCGATAAAGCAAGATCGTAGAGTTCTATAGGTGCTATCGTTGAGCAAAATATGTATCTAATTGCATAACTCTTCGATTGAGGAGCATCTATAGTGCCAGAGATTCTCGAAGGCGATACTATTACCTTCATGTACCTCCTACACCAACTATGTCAACGACCTTGACCGTATCTACGTAACGTTTGAATAAATCGATAAAATATTGTTCATCACCCTTTCTACAGAGAGCAAACATGGATGGCCCATTACCGCTAATACCTGCAGCAAGTGCTCCCTTCCCAATAGCTTCTCTTATTGGCTCTTCATCATATCCAAGGATTCTTGCTATAGCGATACCATTGAGTTTTATTGCCTCTAGAATATTTCCTTCAAAAGCTTTATCAAATATTTCATAGAATACATGAGAATATCTACGCATAATATTCGCATCAATTCTCTTCTCTCTATACCCCTTAATGGCTAGTACAACAGATAACTCGAGTTTTGGATCAAATACTCTAAGTATCTTCATATTCAGATTATCTGTCAGTACAGCTCCACCATAGTAAGCTGCTGCAGCATCATCAAGTGCACCTGTTATAGAGGCTCCAGCTTGAATAGATAATTCAGCGGCTAATCTTGGTATTGATTCCTCATATATTCCATATTTTTCTGTAATAGCTCTTATAATTGAAACTGCTACAGCACTACTACTCTTTAGACCACTCATGGGGGGAATTTCCGAATGTATCTCTACTTCGAATAATGGTAGAAAGTACTTTCTAACAAAATACTGAACTATTGTTTCAACGAGTTTTGAAGGATATCTACAAGGCTCTTTACAGGTCTTTATAGTGCTATACACCCTCAAGTTTATGGCCATAGTTCCTCCAAACCAAGAAGGAATTGCATTAATTATTGATATTCCTCCGAAGGCTTGCATAGAGATTTGTACCTCTCCCATCTTTCTTGTATCGTTTCTACATCTTTATCTGAAAGCCTTACAGCAGGTATAACATTAGCTCTAATACTATGATCTACTAATGTTATTGCCACCATTGCTTCAACAACAGCTACACCCCTAATGGCTATACATGGATCGTGTCTACCACGAATCGAAATTATTTTCTCTTCAAAAGATCTTATGTCCACCGTTTTCTGTGGAAACCTTATAGATGATGTTGGTTTGAAAGCACATCTAATAACTATCTCTTCACCAGTAGTTATACCCCCTAATATACCGCCAGCATAATTGTACCTCCACCGAATTCTTCCATTCTCTATGAATACCTCATCTGCTACCTCACTACCCCTCTTCTTTGCATAGTTAAATCCAAGACCATATTCGAAACCAGTAACACCAGGTATAGACATTACAGATTTTGCTAGATCAGCTTTAATCTTATCGAAAACTGGTTCACCTAAACCCATAGGCGGATTAAGCACATGCACCTCTACAACTCCACCATAGCTATCACCATCATTAATTGCGTTACGCAGTACTTCAGCAAACTTAGATTCAGCTTCAGGTTTACAGGCTCTTAACGGACTACATCTAGCGTGAACAAGATCATTAAAGCTTATGTTATCTTCAGTAGAGATAGGACCTATTGATTTGATGCATCCTAAAACTAACGTATTGCTTAACATGAGGAGTTTTTTAGCTAATGCTCCAGCTATTACACGGGCAACTGTTTCCCTACCACTTGCTCTTCCACCACCCCTGTAATCCCAATTCTCATAACCATACTTGATTATATAGGGAATGTCAGCATGATTAGGTCTAGGAGTATACTTGATCTCTTCGTAGTAACTTGAATCTACATCTATATTCCTCACAATAACAGTTATCGGCGCACCAGTAGTCCTACCATTGAATATACCGCTAATGATCTCTACTCGGTCTACTTCTCTTCTAGGTGATGTAAATGCTTTCCCAGGTCTCCTCAACCTAAGCTCGATTTCTATATCATCTATACTGATTGGTAATCCAGCTGGAACACCATCAATTACAACCCCTACGGCAGGTCCATGACTCTCTCCAAATGTTGTTATCTTGAAGAATCTACCAAACGAATTTCCCGGCATACAGATAACCTATAATCTCTTCATATGTCACCGTCACTTTACCAAACCATATCTCTTGTGCTTCTAGTGCTTGTTTAACTAGGATCTCAAGCCCATTTATCACCTTAATTCCTTTCATTTTAGCTTTGACTACAAGCGGTGTTTCAATAGGTCTATACACAAACTCTATAACAAGATCTGTATCGAGACACGCTTCCGGCACTATTTCTGGATTAGGTGTAGCGTTCACAACAACTCTTGATCTATTCTTGCACGATTCACCTACTTCAGCATCTATACCGTATTCTGCAAGGTCTTTAACCAGTTTTTCAGCTCTCCATCTACTTCTGTTAATTATCACAATTCTACAGCCCAGTTTCCCTAAAGCAAAAGCTGCTGCTCTTGCTGCTCCACCAGCGCCATAGATATAACAAATATCTCTATCTATATTTCTCAGATACTCTTTAACAAACATCTCTACGGCTTTATAGTCAGTATTGTATCCAACACCTTTATGTATAGTGTTTACAGCTCCAATAGCTTTCGCTATAGGATCTAAGTCCTCTAGAAACTCTATCGCTTTCTCTTTATATGGAATAGTTATGTTCAGACCTTCGCATAACTCTATCAGAGCCGGAAACAGGTACTGGAAACGTTCTTCCGGAATATCAAAAGCTAGATATACAGCATTACGTCCTGTCTTTCTAAACACGTAATTATGTATATGTGGTGAAAGAGAGTATTGTATGTTTCTGCCTACAACACCGAAGAGTTTAGTAGAAGCATCTATTATCCAATCCATTTAGCTATACCTCTCTCAATTCTATCTATTGTTACCTCATGTTTAACCCATGTACCTATATCAACTAAAATAGGCATAGATATGCTGTTGCCTCTTCTCTTTTTATCTCTAGCTATAGACTTAATTACCTCATTTATATCAATAATGATTGATAGATCCTTTATTGATGTTGGTAAGGAGTACTTTCTCAACATATTTTCTATAAGCTTTACACAGCTACTGTTTGTTATTCCTAATTCGGTGCCAAGTATTGTCTCAATGACCATACCTACTGCTACAGCTTTGCCATGAGGTACAATGAATCCTGATGCAGCCTCAATAGCGTGACCAACAGTATGTCCAAAATTCAATACTATTCTTATACCCTTCAATTCGTAGGGATCTTCTTTGACTACGTTAAGCTTGTTCAGAATTGCTTTATACACTATATATTCTACTACATCATCTCTTCGATTGATAATACCATCCACATTATTCTCTAAATAACTGAATAGTAATTTATCTAGTATAACGCCATACTTTATGACTTCAGCTAATCCATTCAAATACTCATTTTCTGGAAGTGTATCCAGAAAACCTATATCAGCTATGACTACATGTGGCTGATAGAAGGTCCCTATAACGTTCTTGATTTTCCTGAAGTTAACAGCGTTTTTACCTCCAATTGCTGCATCAACCATACCGAGTAGCGTTGTAGGAATGTTTATAAGTCTTATTCCCCTCATGTATATCGATGTAGCAAAACCTACAACATCAGTAAGGGTTCCACCGCCAACGGCTATAACGTAATCGTTTCTCTGAAAATCTTCTCTATATAGATAATCAATTATATTGATTACTGTATCCAGATCTTTATCTTGCTCACCTCCTTCAAGAACAAGTTCGTGTATATTGTCTCCTAAAACCTCGACAATTTGGTCTATGTTTATGGATTTCTGTCTAACTATCAATACCTTACCATTCTTGACTATTTCTCTTAGATATCCAATAATATTTCTACCTATAAAAATCTTTGTATCAATACAACATATTCTTTCATCAATTATCTTCAAATCGATCTACCTACTGCTTGAGCTACAATCTTAATTCTCTCCATAAGGTTCTGGAACTCTTTCACAGATAATTGTTGCTCAGAATCACTCAATGCTTTACTAGGCTCTGGATGCACCTCTACCATAACTACATCAGCTCCCGCTGCCACAGCTGCTAATGCTAGCGCCTCTACATATTCTCTTTTTCCTGATGGATGACTTGGATCAGCTGCTATTGGTAGATGTGACATCTTTTTTGCTACAACCATACCAGCTATATCGAAAGTGAATCTAGTAGTATTCTCAAAAGTTCTTATACCTCTTTCACAAAGCACTACATGCCCATTTCCTTCTAACAATATGTACTCAGCTGAGAGCATCCATTCCTCAACAGTCATACCGAAACCTCTCTTAAGCAATACTGGTTTACGGCTTTTACCAACCTCTTTCAATAACGGATAATTCTGAGCATTTCTTGCTCCTATCTGGAGCATATCAACGTATTTGCTAACCATATACACATCTCTTGGATCCATAACCTCAGAAACTATCGGTATGCCAACAATCTCCTTGACCTTCTTTAGTATATTTAACCCCTCTAAACCCAATCCTTGAAAGGTATAAGGACTTGTTCGAGGCTTAAATGCTCCACCTCTAATTAATGATGCTCCAGCTCTCTTAACAGCTTTAGCTACTTCGATCATCTGTTCTTCATTCTCTACAGCACAAGGACCAGCTATTACAACTATCTTTCTACCGCCAATCTCGACACCATCAATATCGAAGACCGTTTTCTCTCTCCACTCATTAGATGCTAGAGGAAACTTATACTTAGACTTTATCTTAAGATCAATATCTTCGTCAACGATATCTTCAATGAGTTTGTCGGGCCAAGCAATCACAATTCTTCTACCATAGAGATCTACAACTCTATATGACGCAGATCTTGATCTAATAATCTCTACAATTTTTGACTCATCTCTATTCGGTTTCAATATGAACATCATATCTTACCACCCAATTCTTCGACAATTTTTCGAAAAAGTGTAAAGATTTTTTCATGAACAAGAGGAGAAAAACCATTATTCTTCTGAATCTCGTAAACAACATCCTTTATTTCATTAAGTCTTATACCTATAGCAGTAAGTTCCCTAAACGTTGGTGTTGAAAGTTTTAGTGGATCCACACCAAGTTCTTTCGATAGTTCTTCTACACCTAATTGAAATAATAGTATAAGCATGTGAGTTAAAACTTGAACTATTGCCATAGTCTTTTCATGTTCCTCGTAACTCACTACAATAGGATCTAGACCTACACATTTCCAGAAATTAACAACATCTTCTAGAACATCTTTTCCTGTTTCTGAAGGTATTATCGCTATCTTCTGACTGTATGCTGGTGTAGATGGGCCGAAAAGCGGATGTGTAGACACATATGCAAATCCGTATATATGTGAAAGCTTCTCAACATGTTTGTATACCAAGTTTTTTGATGAAAGTATATCCATTACGATTTTACCAGCCATATGTCTAGCAATAGTATCCACAAACCCATCTAAATAAGCTTGTAGCGAAAGAGCCAAGATTATGTGATTACATGATGCTAATGCTCTCTCGAGCTCTATAGCATTACAGCCTAACTCTCTTGCTACCATCTTAGCCTTTTCGATATCCCTCCCAGTAATAACGACCTCGAATCCTCTATTGATAATCTGTAGACCTAATGCCTTTCCCATCTTGCCGTAACCAACAATAGCTATCCGAGTACCATAGATATTTCTACATCCATCAATTGATTTAATCACATCTATTTGCAATTTCTTTGAATGTTTCAATATCTCCTTAAGTATTTGCTCCACAAGATCTAGTGGAACTCCATATGTTGCTGCAAGTTTTCTCCACTTTATCGATAGATCTATTTCTCTCAATTCATCATTAATATTTAAGCCATAGCTACGTTTATATTCAGCTATATTCTTAACTAATTCCAGTCTCTTAGATAGTAACTCAATTATTTGTCTATCTATTTCATCTATATTCTTCCTGATTTCAGCTATGTCCATGATTAAGAACCTCACGACATTTCTCAGCAATTGTTTTTGAGTTAAGGTGGAAGTAATCCCATAACTCTTTCACACTTCTACCTGATCTTCCATAACCTAATGCACCTACAATTCTCATAGGAACTGGATATCTTTGAACAAGAACCTCGGCAACTGCACCTCCAAGACCACCATACACTATATGCTCTTCAACTACAACTATGCGCCCAGTCCTACGTGCATATCTCTCTACAAGCTCGATATCAAGAGGTTTAACTGAGATCATATTTATAACAGCTACATTAATACCTTCACGCTTCAATTCTTCTGCCGCTATAAGAGCCTCATAAAGTATAGGGCCTGCACCAATTATCGTTACATCGTGACCTTCTCTAAGTACATATCCTTTACCAAGCTCAAAAACATAGTCATGATCAGCCGATATCGGTGGTGAATAATCTCTACCGATCCTATAGTATAGAGGTCCATAAACATTTTTGATTACATAAGGAAGACTTCTCTCAACATCATACGTATCTGCAGGTACAACTATCTTCATGTTAGGTAGCACTCTCATCAAAGCTACATCCTCTAGCGCTTGATGACTAGAACCATCAGCATGATCACTATATCCTGCATGCGTTCCTATGATCTTGACATTTAGATTCATCCTATCTACACTATTCCTTATCTGTTCCCAAGCCCGCATCAAGAACATTGAGAAAGCTATAACTACTGGTTTAGCGCCTGCAGAAGCAAGCCCAGCTGCAAACGATAACATATGTTGTTCAGATATACCTACATTGAAGTATCTATCTGGAAATTTTTTACCGAAGAGATATGCTCTAGTCGGTTTTCCTACATCTGCTGTAACAACTACTAGATCCTCTAGTTCCTCACCCAGCATCTCTAGAACATGACCTACAGTATCTCTGAAAGATTTCAATTCCTGCATATCTTTGGAACCTTCTAGTCAGCTTTTGTTTACATCTTTCGCTACATCACCGTTATTTGTATCGTTTCTACAGTTCTCTTTGATAGTTTTTGCAAATATTACTGTAGGTCTATCTGATTCTAGTGCTTCTTCTATAGCTAGTATAATACTTGATATGTTATGACCGTCACACCATAGAACTTTCCAGCCCACCATCCTCCATATAAAAGGCATATAGCTCTTAGGCTTAATATCATCTGTACTACCATCAAGCTGACATTCATTGAAATCAACTATGACAATCAGATTGTTTAGCTTTAACAGAGGTGCATGTGTAATAGCTTCCCATACCTGGCCTTCGTCTTGTTCACCATCACCTAGAATCACGAATACCCTTCCTCTTCCTCCACACCGCTTAATCCATGATGCCACACCTACACCAAAACTGATCCCCTGTCCTAGACTACCTGTAGACATATCTACTCCAGGTATCGATATATCTGGATGATTTTGTAGAATAGAGTTAACACTATTTATTTTGAATAATTCATTTTTATCTATAACACCAATTTCTGAAAGTATTGCATAGAGAGCTGGTGCTGCATGACCCTTACTCAGAATTAGCCAATCCTTATCAAGCTTATTTGAATTATTCCTAAGGAATCTTGTAGTTATTGTAGCTATTATATCGAGCGAACTTAGTGAAGATTCTAGATGAATATGTTTCTCCTGTTGACTTACAAGAAGAAGTGTTTTCCGAGCATTCTCTACTATCTCTTTTATCTGATTTATGCTATTGGATATGTTCTCTAATATTGGAGCTGCATCTCCCTTCACCCACGAAATTCCATCTGACCCACCATATTGTATCAGGATTCAGCTGACCGTACATCTATCCTAGAGGTATATATAAAGTTTGTGTTTACATGGTACATACAAATTTATTCAGCTTAGAATGATTTAAATTTTCTGTACCCTACAAAATGAATGTTTTGGTGTTAAAATATATGCTAACCTTGACGGAAAAGATAATTAGTAGAGCTGCTGGAAAGTCTATAGCCCCTGGAGATGTTGTTGAAGTAGGAGTAGATATAGTCGCTTTTCATGATCTGACAGGATACCACGTAATAGAGGTTATGGAGAATGCAGGTCTCAAGAAGATTCACAAGCTTGAGAGTCTTGTTATAGCTTTTGATCATCTAGTGCCGCCACCAGATACCAGAAGTGCTGAGATTCAGCAAATCATAAGGAGATTTGTTAAAGAAATGAATGTTGCTAACTTTCACGATATTGGCTACGGGATACTGCATCAAGTTCTTGTAGAAAGATATGTTCTTCCTGGCCAAGTCGTTGTTGCAGCTGATAGTCACACAACAACATCTGGAGCTTTAGGCGCTTTTGCCCAAGGTATGGGTGCTAGTGATATAGCTGCAGCAATTATAACGGGCAAGACATGGCTTACGGTACCCCAGCCTTTTAAAATAATTCTAGAAGGCAAGCTTAAGAATGGGTTCATTACAGGAAAAGAAGTTGCTCTCGAGATCTTGAGAGTATTTAAAGCAGATTATTTTGTGGGTATGTCTATAGAGGTATTCGTTAAAGAACCTTCAGCCTTCCCCATGGACTATAGAATAACTGTTGCTAATATGGGTATAGAGATGAACGCTGATACTCTTATGTTTATACCGGATATAGTTACAGAGAAATATCTAATGGATATGAGAGGTATTGAGGTAAAACCTGTGCAACCAGATCCAGGAGCTAAATATATTGATGAGTATACAGTTGAACTCGATAAGGTAGGATTCCTAGTAGCTGCACCACATAGTGTTGATAATGTTAAGTATGTTGAAGAAGTTAATAGAGAGGAAGTGGATATGGTGTTCATAGGCTCTTGTACTAACGGTAGACTAAGCGATTTCGAGATAGCGGCAAAAATCATGAAAGGCAGAAAGGCGAAAACAAGGTGTATAGCTATACCAGCCTCTTGGAATGTATTTAGAAAGGCTATGGAATTAGGCTATATACAGACACTAGTTGAAGCTGGCTGTATAGTTACATACGGTACCTGTGGACCATGTATAGGTGGTCACTTTGGTATAGCTGGACCTAATGAAGTAGTTGTATCTACATCGAATAGAAACTTCATAGGTAGAATGGGTAGTCCACAAGCAAAAATATATCTCTCAGGACCAGCTATAGCTGCAGCTACAGCTATACTTGGAAGAATATCAGAACCAGGTGATGTAATATGATTATCGAGGGAAAGGTCATAAAATTAGGAGATAAAATAGATACAGATGTAATTATACCTGCTAAACACTTAAGATACACAGATCCACAATACCTCGCACAACACGTCTTTGAACCCATTGACCCAGAATTCCATAAAAAGGCTCAAGGAGCAATAATAGTAGCCGGAAAAGTATTCGGCATGGGATCATCTAGAGAACAAGCAGCTATAGCAATAAAAGCTGCAGGCATTAAAGCAGTTATAGCAGAATCGTTTGCAAGAATATTCTACAGAAATGCTATAAACAATGGTCTACCTGCAATAGTATGTCCTGAGATAACTAAAGAAGTTAGCGAGGGAGACATAATTACTGTAAATATAGAAACAGGAGAGGTTGCTATAGGAGGCAACAAAATCATAAAATGTAAAAGTATAACAGGAATGGCGCTAGAAATACTAAAGAGTGGAGGACTTATCGAGTATCTGAAGAATCTGGAAAAAAAGAAAAATGAGGTAACTGAATTACATGAACATAAATAGTAGATTCGTATTTCATAATTCTCTACTCTAGCTCTAATACCCAATGATATTTTAATAATATTTCATAATTTTGATTCGTTTTAAGTTCTAAGCCCTCTCTCTTGTTTAACTACATACATAATCATTCATCATGTATATGTCTCAACCTCAATGTGTAGAATCAGATAAGTAACAACTTTGTATTGACTAATCATAAATTAACGTCTATCAGATATGTTGATGAATCTCCACAAGAAGTTGTATTACCACTTGGTATTGTATTAATAGGACTACTGTATTATATTGGGTTTAGTGAGAATCAATTCTCAAGAAATACTATTGCAAGCTTCTCTAGAACCATTTGATTCCGTCATTAGCCTTCTACACAATAGTAATTTAATGGAGGTGCAATAAGTTATTTAATGCTATCTATATAGGAATACTTGTATTACCCTAGTAACACCTACTCCAGCAGAAAACCATAACAAAATAATCATATCTATAGAAACAATTACTGCCACACTCACAACAATATACTACAACAGTAACAACAGTTACTTCTCCAACTACAATAATAGTTACTGTATCTATCGATATTAGAAATAATGTCCTCATTAACGACAGTATTGATGCAGTATATGTATGTCATTACATCATCATATACAATCACTATAACGATAAACATTATTATAACACAATAGTTAAAGTTTCTATAGCGATACAAAATACAGAAGCTAAAATACATATAGTTGAAGTAGAGAGAATGTTAAAGAAACTATATATACAAACATTAACTTCAACAATTATGAGACCTACAATCACTATGTCTAACTGTTATGAAACTCCCTACTGAATGATACTCATGATTATGATTTTAGGCCTAATTGCTATAGAATCTATGGCTATATAACTAATTAGGATTAGGTATAGGAAGTGGTATTGAATGTTGATTAATTCATTAATCTATTTCATTCTTATTCATCTTTTTAGTCATTGTCATATGATGATTAAAACCTACTTAAATTCTTAAGCTTTGAGAACATTATTGTTTATTAGGTTTGATCATGGGTATATGTCGTTTATGTGGTTATAGTAGCAAAACTGTTAGTAATGTTGTTGGAGTTTGTGTAAAATGTTTGAGAAATAATACTGAGGCTGTCAAAATAGCTATGGAAGTCCACAAGAGGTATAGAGAGAATATTGGATTGAGTATAGAGCCTCCTAGAGATCTTAATGGAGTAAAATGTGTATTGTGTGTTAACGAGTGTCGTATTCCTATTAATGGATACGGTTTCTGTGGTATGTGGAGAAACATTAAAGGTGTTCTAAGATTTATTGAAGATTCTGGATATGGTGTTCTTCATGCATATCTAGATCCTTTGCCAACAAATTGTGTAGCAACACCTGTATGTCCTGCCACTACTGGTGCTGGTTACCCTAAGTATAGTGTCTCTATAGGGCCTGAGTATGGTTACTATAATCTAGCTGTGTTTTTTGTTGGATGTAATCTCGATTGTATTTTTTGCCAGAAT
Source organism: Ignisphaera sp. (assembly GCA_038821645.1). Lineage (GTDB taxonomy): Archaea > Thermoproteota > Thermoprotei_A > Sulfolobales > Ignisphaeraceae > Ignisphaera. The sequence continues at coordinate 35,047 of JAWBDT010000016.1, forward strand.
TGGCAGCATAAGGATATAGCTGTATCACCAAAGCTTAGAAAACGCTATTTAATGTCTGTTGATCAACTTGTTAAAGAAGCTATCGAAAACAATAAAGTATCTTGTATATGTTTCTTTGGTGGGGATCCTGGACCTCATACAATTTACGCTCTTGAAGTAGCTAGAAGGATCTTAAGGTATAGTTCAGAAAATAATGTCATTAAGAGAATTTGTTGGGAGACAAATGGTTTAGAGAATCCGAAGATAATGAAGGAAATGGCCAAATTAAGTCTTGAGAGTGGAGGTATTATTAAAATTGATTGGAAGGCATACACCCCAAATGTGTATCAAGCTCTTACAGGTGTTGATGGATATAGAGCTATTGAGAGAATTAAAGAAAATATCGCTCTTTTAGCTAATATGTCTAGAGAAAGAAAAGAAATCCCGCTACTAGTCATAAGCATTCTTCTCGTACCAGGCTACGTAGATGAAGAAGAAGTCGAGGGTATAGCTAAATATGTATCTTCAATTGATAAAACAATACCTATAGTTCTTTTAGCTTTCCATCCTGATCATCTCCTTAGAGACTTACCTCCGACAAGTATAAATCATGTTAGGAAATCTGTAGAGATTTTAAAAATTTATGGAATTGAGAATGTGTTTGTAGGTAATGAATGGCTTCTTGGGTATTTCTATTGAGATACTTGTGAAACGTCAGGTCAGGATATAGTCTCTATTCTTAGCGGAAACCCGGTGGCCTGATTTTTAGTACCTCTTTATTGACTAGTGTTGGTGGTTCTCTCCCTTCGTAGAACGCTATCAGATTCTCAGCTACTAGCTCCGCCATAGCGTGTCTTGTCTCATATGTTGCTGAACCTATATGAGGTAGTATAACAACGTTCTTGAACGCTGTCAACGGATGATTTGCAGCTAGAGGTTCTTGTTCAAATACGTCTAGACCTGCTCCAGCAATCCATCCCTCCTTTAAAGCCTTCACTAACGCTTCTGTATCTACTACAGCTCCTCTAGCTGTATTTATCAGTATGGCTGATCTCTTCATTTTTTTCAATCTTTCTTCATTTATCATATGGTATGTCTCTCTAGTTAATGGAACATGAAGCGACACTATGTCTGCTTCTTGTAAAAGTTGATCAAGTTCTTTGAATTCAGCCCCTATCTCCTTCTCTAACTCTTCATTTCTACTCCTATCAAAGTATATAACCTTCATTCCAAACCCTTTAGCACCTATTTCAGCAACTCTTGAACCTATTCTACCACAACCTACTATACCTAGCACCTTGCCTCGTAACTCTATACCTAGCATCATCTTTGGATGCCATGCTGTTTTAAGTCTCTCCCATTCACCCCATCTAACGAAGTGATCTGCTTCTACAATTCTTCTAGCAACAGCTAGGATCAAAGCCCATGTCAATTCAGCTGTAGCTTCGGTTAGTACCCCAGGAGTATTAGTTACGTAAATCCCTAATTTTGTTGCACAATCAATATCTATATTGTCGTATCCTACAGCTAGTTGTGCAACTATCCTTAAGTTCTTAGCTTGATACAGAAGATTACAATCTATTCTATCGCTAAGTAAACTAACTAAAGCATCTACCTCTCTAGCTTTCTCAAGTATCACCTCATATGGTGGTGGCTGATATCTATCCCATACCTCTACATTATAATACTTCTCTAGCCTCTCAATTACATCTGTAAACAACTCCCTAGTTATAAAGAGCTTGGGTTTAGTCATAATTAACACCATATCTATGTGTTAAAACATCCAATCCTAAAACACTATAGGTTCAGAGATTTAGAGAGCTCTTTAATAGCATTAACGACTCTTTCTCTGAATGCAATATAGCTATTCGTAAATTCTTTCAATGTTTTTGCGCATGGTCCATATGTTGGCCAATCTTTAGGACTTACACCTCTATATCCATAGTCTTTGTTTATCCCCACCTTCTTTAATAAGTCTACAACCTCTGGCGAAGCTTCATAAGCTTTCACAAAATCCTCATATTGCATAAGTATATCGAGATATTCTTTTGGTAGTTCTTGGTATATAGATTCCGCTAAATCATCTAATCTAATACTCTTTCCAACAACTTCATTAACTACCGAAAGTTGATGATCAGGAAATTCAGTATTTGTCATGTTTCTTGAAGCATATGTGTATAGTGTATCTATAGGCTTTCTCTTTGAGGCTGGCAGAAGATCTATTCTGTCTAGTATCATTTCTGCTTGATCTCTCCTTATACCGAATTCTCTGACCAGATACTCTATCCATTTCTCTCTATTCCATGGAGAGAACAGTATTTCATAAACTCTTTGAGCTACATATGTACCTGAAAGTTTTAGGGCCATTTCAAGAGGTTTGAGCATCTTTAGTACATCCTCTCTAGAGCCATAGGCTCCTGTTTCAGTCAGTACCTCTATGTATGGTTCTCTAATGAGATCTCTACCCAATACCCTATGACTACATAGATAGTCAACTATATCTCTTATGTTTAACGACTTAATCTTAGTCCAAGTGGCTTCATCAACTTTCAATCCTTTGGCAAGCTTTTCAAGCAACATCATCTTCTTATCCTCATCTACATTTTCAAGAGCCTTCATAAGTAGTTTTGCAGCTATATCTTCCCTAAGATGATCCTCAAGCCTTCCACCCATGTTTGTGTCATAGGTTTGTGTAGGTATAATACCTTTCTTAACAGCTTTAGCCATACCCTTCATGGCTCCAAAAGCTACTAAGACCTCTTGAGCAACAGTATAACTGACGGTTATATTCTGACCAATACCTATTTCATTCAATCTTTCTGCAATCTCTATAGATTCAGGATAGCCTGCTGCAACCTTGATAACTAGGTTAGGTCTACCTTTTTCTGATACATTATAGCCCCACCAGAGATATTCATCGTATATCTTTAAATCCTCCTCAAGCCTCATTGCAAATATCTTTGCTGCTTCAACACTTTTCTCTACGTTATTAGCTATAAGTGGATTAAGCTGATAGCTAACAAGACCATCATGATATCTTGAAAGTATAAAGGGTACCCTAAATACGTAAAAGTTATCTAGGAGAGCAAATCTTGTTGCTTCCATTGCTATGTCGTCAGCATATCTATCAGGATCTTTAAACCATTCTGGATACTTTTTAGATAATATGTTTCTAGCATAATCAATGAATCTATTCCATAGATCAGGATCATCATCATAAGCCTTTCCAGCAAGCACAGGATTAGTGGATACTTGTACATACCCTAGATGTCTGAGCCATCTTAATCCCAGAGCATAATCATTACCGAATTTACACAACCCCTTCTCATAACTTTTCCTATAAACGTTTTCAGTAAACACATTTCTTACAGCTAAAACAAAACTTTTTGCAACTGCATCCATGTCTATACTATTCATAATCTTTCTAGCCATTTCGGCTACAAGACTCTTACCTTTATTAACCTTAAGCATTTCTTTTACATTAAGTTCTATTGTTGCTAGAAGCACATTTGGAGAACCAAGTTCTATTCTCTCAATATTTTCCCATTCGCTAAGCGCATTAGTCAAAATTGTAATCGCTTCTTCAATAGTCTCTTCGTCAAAATCACTCCAACGGCTCTCAACACCAACAAGATTCATTATGAGTTCAATAACTGTATCATATATTCTTGCTCTCCTAAGTATTCTATTATTGAGTGTCTCTAGATCAGTAGTAGATAAACTCTCGGACCTGATTACAAGATTCGCTCTTCTAATAAAGCTTCCAAGCACATCCAGCAACATATTCTTCATATCGTAATGAAGGATGTGATCTGCCGCTAATTTTGTGTATCCCGCTAAAGCTGTTTTAAGCATATGGTCTGCATGATCTACAGCTGGAGGTACTGGAAGAGATAATGGTTCGATAGAAACCTTCTTCAACAAATTGATTACATAATCTTTACTCAAGTAAATCATTACTTCCCATTCCCTCTAAAAATATTCAACACATGATATAATGTTTACAAATAAAAACTTTACCATCCATGATGTTGTAGATAGAATCCGCCAACTTTTGGGCTACACTATTCCAAACTAGGTGGTATTTCATTAGAAGTCCAGTTAGAATCTATATCTAGATAGGTTTATTAGCAAGATTATGTTGTGTCCAAGACAGGATCTAGTATGAATGATTCGACAATTACATCAAGAGAAAGAGTTTTAATTGCGCTTAGACATGAAGAACCAGATAGAGTTCCCATAGATTTTGGATCTACACATGTATCGACAATAAATCCTCTAAGTTATAGAGATCTAAGAAAATACCTAGGATTGGTAGAGAAACCAGCTAGAGTTAAAGATGTTGTTGCTCAGCTTACTGAAGTAGATGCAGACATCCTACAGATTTTTCACATCGATCTAATAGATGTTAATAGGCATTTGCCGCCAACAACTGGTGAAGACTATTATAGGGATCTCTTCTATCAATGTATGACATGTCTCTACAGAGAGAGCGAGACAGGTAAAGCTGAAATATATGAACATAATTGGAAGCAGTGGACTCATAGATATCTTGGTTTTGTTGAAGAAATACCAGCATGCATAGATATAGTTGAGGAGGGAGATTCTTTATCTATCTATCTAAATAAGTCGGTTCTACTTGGTAAAGGATCTAAAACTAGCTCTACATTCTCTCCTCCAGATGCACATGGTGTTAACCCGTTAGCTAATGCTAAGAATGTAGAAGATGTTAAGAACTTTGATTGGGAACTATTTAAGGTTAGCGATAGGTATGTAGAGTATCTTAAGAAAAAATCTGAGTATCTTTATAAAAATACTAAATATGCATTAGTGTTTTCGTTAGCTGGGCGTATGCACGCATGGGCACAAGGTCTAAGAGGTTGGACACGATGGCTCTCTGATTTACGTCTTAGAAAAAGTTTAGCTGAAGCTGTTTTAGATCACATAATGGATGTGTTAATGTATAATGTTAAAAAGTATGTAGAAGCATTTGGAGAATATGTACAGGTTATAGGTTTTGCAGATGATTTAGGAACTGAAGAAGGCCCCCAGATATCAATTCAAACATTTAGAGATGTATATAAGCATAGATATGAAGAGATATTCAGTTACATTAAGAGACATTCAAAAATGTATGTATTCCTGCATAGTGATGGGGCGATATTCCCACTTATAAAAGAGTTCATAGATATTGGTTTAGATATAATAAACCCTATACAATTGTCGGCAAAAGGTATGGACCCTGAAAAACTAAAGAAAGAATATGGTGAGCAGATAACGTTCTGGGGAGGAGGGGCAGATGTTCAGCATGTCCTCCCATTTGCTAAAGTTGATGAAGTAGTTCAGCATGTGAAGAACTTGATAAAGATTTTTGCACCACGTGGAGGATTCATATTTGCGACAACACATAACATACAACCACCTACACCTCCTGAAAATATAGTCTCAGTATTTAAAACAGCATATGAGAATGGAAGATATCTAATTAGGTGAGTGAATATAGCCGAAAATATACTTAATAAAATAAAGAATAGTCTAGCTGAACTTGATTTAGAAGGAACACTAAAGTGGATTGAAGAAGCTTTAAACAATGGTGTGAATATTATGGATATAATTGAGAAGGGTCTTTCTGAGGGAATGAAAATTGTTGGCGATAAATATGAGAAGGGAGAGTATTTTGTAGCTGATATGATTGTGGCTTCAGAAATATTTAATGAAGCTATGAATATGCTAAAACCCATAATTAGTGAATCGAAAAAAGAGATAAAAACGTTAGGAAGAGTAGTTATAGGAACGGTTTATGGTGATATACACGATATAGGTAAAAACCTGGTTAAAGCTGTTCTAGAAGCAAATGGATTCGAGGTCATAGACCTAGGCGTAGATGTACCTATTGAGAAATTTGTTGAAGCTGTAAAGGTATATAAACCAAATGTCTTGGGAATGTCGGCTCTATTAACTTCATCAATGGTTCATATGAAGGATATCATAGAGGCCCTTGAGAGAGAAGGCTTAAGGGATAGTGTTAAAATAATTGTTGGAGGAGCTCCAGTAACAGAAGAGTTCGCTAAATCTATAGGAGCTGATGCTTATGCAGAAAATGCCTTTAAAGCTGCTGAGATATGCAAAAAGCTCGTAACTTCTAAAGTTTGAAATATTTTACTTTGTTATCGACTTTAAACATTGTCTTATTTACTTAATAGATGTTCTTTGAGATTATTAAAGATTATTTTACTTCTTATTGATAGTTTAAAAATATGTGAAAAATTATGCAGAACATCATTGAATTAGCAAACAAACTGTATAATGAGATACAAGGTATAGATGTGGTCGACATTCATGAACATTTGAATCCCAGTAGACTTAGTGCAAAGAGCTTCAATGATATCATATTCTATCATTATATAGTTACAGAGTTGATTTCTGCGGGCATGAATAGAGAAGAATTTGAGAAGCTTTCTCCAATCGATAGGTTCGTCAAGGCTCTACCCTACTTTAAGTTTATCAGAAATACCACTACGTTTTGGTCATTAAAACAGATACTAAAGGATCTCTATGGGTTAGATATAAATGAAATAAATGAAAGTAATTGGAAAAAAGTTGTCGAATCTATAGAGAGCAAACAGCGTGACTATACATGGGTGTATACTGTACTTAGAAAGTTCTGTAGAGTTAAGAAATCGTTTCTAACATTGAGTCCTTTAGAGCCTATACCGATATATGATAGAGATATCTTTACAGGTGCTTTAAGACTAGATGTTTTAGTGCAAAACATGAGTAAGGATGTTATATTGGATCTCGAGAATAGGTATAGCTTAAGTATTGAACGTACCGAAGATCTTGATCATGTCTTGGAGATTATATTCAATAGATTTGATCAATATATTGTAGCAGTTACGCTACCTATACAGCCTGATGAGATTTTCAGAATAACGCATAGAAACGAAATATCTCTCTATCTTAGGGAATTGAGATCCAAAGACATTATTGGTCCTGAAGCTAGATATGCTCTAGCGTCTTACACACTACACAAGATACTTACATTATGTTCGGAGCACAAGAAAGTATTTCAGATGATGCTTGGGGTTAAAAGACCTGTTCCCAAGGCTGCGCCACCAGACTACGCTATAATTATGTATAATCCAGAACAGCTATACATACTGACACAAATTTTTGCAATATATTCTGATGTAAAATTTGATGTATTTATAGCCGATTCTACTCTATCACATCAAGTAACCGTAATCGCTAAGAATTATCCCAATGTTTACCTAAGTGGATACTGGTGGTATTCAATGTATCCTGAAGTAATGAAGAGTTATCTTCGTTTAAGGTTACAGATGCTACCGTACAATAAGATTGGTGGATTCTTTAGTGATGCATATGTAATTGAGTGGGTATATGGAAAAGCTTTACTAGCAAAGAAACAGATAGCATATGTTTTAGCGGAAATGATTGCTGAAGGATACATAGATAATGATTTAGCTATGGATATAGCTCATGCTCTTCTCCATGAAAATGCTACAAAACTGTATAATGTATAGTTGACAATAGCTACGTTAATTACGTAGTAATCTAATTTACAACCATAATACTTATTTTCCTCAAATAATTGCAATATAGTTTGGTGATGTTAGTGCTCTATGGATTTATAAGGAGAAAAGATTTAGAATATGTATCAAAATTTCCATGGGATATAGGTATAATATCGTTTATGTTATTTCCAGAGCTGATGAAAAGTTCAGAAAATGCTACAGAAAAGATAAGGCTATTGCTTGAAGATCCATTCTTTGACTTAATAGAAGTAACAGTAATAGACGATAATGAATGGCTAAAGATAGCTGAAGTAAATAAGTCATATGGTAAAAAATTTGTGCTTGGATTACAACCTGTAATTCTTTCAAAAGGCCTGAATCCAAATGCATTAAATGATGAAGAGAGAAGAAAGACTATCGAGATTCTTGTTCATGAAGTTGAAAAAGTTGGTAAACGAGGGTACATAGGTGTAGGTGTATGTTCAGGACCAAATATAGAGGGGCCCGAAAGATCAAAAGCCATCGATGCTCTAGTAAAATCATTGATAGAGCTCAGTAACATTGCAAATAAGTATGGTATCAAATTATTCTTAGAAACTTTTGATGTTGTATGGGATAGAAAAAGACTTGCTGGTAGCTTAGACGAAACTATAAAAGTAATTGAAAAGGTCAGAGAAGTTGTTGATAATGTATACATTATGTGGGATCTCAGTCACGCACCACTTCTTAATGAAGATCCAGAAATCTTGAAATCCTATCCAGACTACATAGGACATATCCATATAGGATGTGCAAAGAAAATAGATAATAAACTCCTAGATACTCATCCAGGCTTCTACAGACCAGGTGCTATCAATACTGAAAAAGATGTTGCTAAACTAATATCAGTTCTACACGAAATAGGCTACAAAGGTGCTATAAGTTTTGAGATAAGACC
>JAWBDT010000017.1:0-42929 GCA_038821645.1 Ignisphaera sp.
CAATCATAGTAGTTCATCTCTTCGGTCATCCAGCTGACATGAAGATAATAAAGGATATAGCTGAGGATAAAAACATTCTATTGATAGAAGATGCGGCACAAGCGCATGGTGCTGAAGCTTACGGTAGAAAGGTTGGATCTTTTGGTGATGTAGCTACATTCAGTTTCTATGCTACTAAAAATATGACTACAGGTGAAGGAGGAATAGTTGTTTCAGATAATAAAGCTGTTATAGAGAAAGTAAAGCTTTTAAGAAACCATGGTCAGATCGCAAGGTATATTCACAGTGAGCTTGGTGGAAACTATAGACTAACATCAATACAAGCAGCACTAGGAAGAGTACAGCTTAGAAAATTGGATAAACTCAACGATATAAGGAGGAGCTATGCACATAAGTATAACACTCTTTTAAGGAATTTAAAAGTCGTGAATACACCTATAGAAAAATCTTGGGCTAAACATGTATACCATGTTTATGCACTAAGGTTTAGAGATGGATTATGTAGAGATGCTGTATATAGCTGTATGTTGAATAAGGGAATTGAGGTCGCAATACACTATCCTCTACCTTTACATAAACAGCCGTTGTTTAAATCTCTTGGCTACAAAGAATGTTGCATTAATTCATCGCATCTAGCGTCCATGGAGCTAAGCTTACCCATTCATCCTAAGCTAAACGAAGAAGATATAGAGTTTATTGCTGAAACTTTAAAAGAATGTATCGAAATTTACTGCAGTAACTCTATATAGCTTTATAGATATGATTGCACTAGGGTCGAGATTGAGACCTTTTGTAATAATCACGCATAGAGATCTTGATGGAATAGCTGGTGCATCACTTTACATATACTGTAAAAATCTTTCTGAAGACATGTATAGAGTAATCTTTATAGAACCCAACAAAATCTTGGATGTATTCAGAAAATATTATAAAAAGAATAGAAAATATGTGGTAATAGACATAGGTCTAAGTAACACTATCTACCAAGACCTTAAACTCATAGACTTAACCGAAGTTCATATTGAGTGGTATGATCATCATGTGTGGGAAGATGAATGGATTGAAACTCTAAAGACTAAAAGTGTAGATATACATATTGATAGATCAGTTTGTGCCACAGGTGTTGTGGCAAAGAATGTCTGTAGGAATTGTATGAATAGTAGCAGTATAAATGATTTTGTTGAAAGTGTTTGTGGAGCAGATTTATGGAAATTCAATAGATATGAATCTGCTTTTCTATTCAGATACGCCGATGCTAAAAATACTAATGAGTGGCGCTACAACGTACTTAAAACGTTTACTAATTATCTACGTAATAGGGATCATGACTTACTCAGTATCGTTAAAGAAGAAGTTGTTAAATATGTAGATGAAGAGTTGCAAGTTTTATCAAATCTTGATAAAGAGGTCATTAAGTTTGTTATGGACGGTGTCACGCTATGTATATACATGAAGAAGGGACACATACCTAGTTCAAGCATTATTGGAAACATATTACTAAGCAGATGCGATATCGCGGCTATAATCAATGAATCGTTGAAGAGTATAAGCTTTAGATCCTCTAGATGTAATGTGAGAGAATTAGCTAAAATACTCAATGGTGGTGGTCATATTAAGGCTGCAGGAGCTCCTTTAGAGGTATCAACAATATATAAAGTTCTTAAGAATATAGGTATAGGCGATAGTATAGTTAGGGGAAACATCGTTAATAATTTGCTTAATAAAATCGCTAAAAATATTGATTGGAGGAAACTATGTGTTTCTAATTGACTTGTTTAAGTTGATAAGTATATACAAGTTCATAACTTTATGGCTTTATCTTTAAGATGCTTTACATCTATTATTAGATAAGGATAACGATTTCAAAGAAATTAAATTAAAGGACATCGCTTTCATTTGGAACATACTTTATAGATATTCCTTGGAATTGTTCTCCAAACCACTTTAACTGATTCTGTATAGATTTCCTCATCTGTTCATTTATATTGAATCTCTGTCTAGCCCAGAGAAGAGTTTCTTCTGTTACACGTCCCTCACCTTTACTAGCGGCTAACCTTATAAAAGCCTCTATTTCTGCATTACTAAACCACCTAGTTAGATTGGCTATAGTCTCTAGAAGTTCTGACTTAAGGTCTATTTTATATTTCTCGGCACTTCTTAAAGCAATTCTTTTTCTAAACTCTCTATCAGGATAACCCATCACTATTACAGCATCTATTCTACCAGGTCTAATTAGTGCTGGATCGAGAAGTTCTGGAACATTTGTTGTGAGTACTGTTAATGGTCTTGATGTTTCTTGTAGATACCTTAAGAGTATTGTTATCTCACTCACATGAGTTTCATGAAGAGAGACGTGTCTACCCACAAGAAAATCAGCATCATCTAGCAAAACAAGAGAGTTCTTTCGAGATTTTATGTTCTTCAGTATTCCCTCCAATATTTTCTCTGTCAAACCGTACCACATAGATCTATAAAGACTGGGTCTAAGTTCAATTATCTTTAACTTGAGAGCGGATGCAATTATCTCAGCAGTCACACTTTTACCTACACCTGGTGGACCTGTTATCATTATTCCTCGTGGTGCATAGGGGGCATTACTAGCTATAGGCTTTATAACTATAGTTTCAATTTCTTCTCTAAGTCTTGAAGGAAGATCATCTAAACACCATGTAGATGTCCTTATAGGTATTTTGATCCTTAGAGCTTCATGAAATTCGGGTACAGATATCTCTATATACTTGTCTTCTATCTTGTTTTCGAAAGTTACCAGAATACTGCGAGTTCTTAGGGGAATTGATGAAACATCTATACTCTTGTTCAGCTTTAATGGTTGTGATACATAAAACCAAGCCATTTTGAATAAACTGCCGAGTTGACGAATCTCTATGTGTTTTTCGTCACTTCTAACTAACGCTATGAATAGAGTAGGTTTCTTACTTACATTCTTGGCATCTTTCTTTGTCACTAATGCAGCATTATGTATAACACCACTACCTTCTTTCGATATATCTATATATGCTATCAATGCCTGAGAATGAGGTTCATATTTGTTCAAGTATAGCGGTAGTATTGTTGCAGAAAGTAGGTGTACTAGATAAGATAGTTTTTCAGGCTCTAGATGCGATATCTGTGAACCTCTTATCCTAAGCTTTATGTTAGCCTCTAAAGGAAATCTAAAATACTTTGAGATCTTAGATAGTATTGAAATAACACGTGTATTAGGTACGGCTGGAATTGTTTCAACAACATATACTTTGTGACTCGTCATCTTAATTGGTGTGAAGCTGTAAGTTTTCGTACTTTCTACGTGATGACTCACTGGATTTTACACCTAGCTACTTTTTAGGAATAAAGTTTTTAAGTTCGCCACATATATTCTATGCATAGTCTACTTCATCATCTATATCTTCTAGATCTAGGATATTGTAATAATCTTTAAGCTTATCCAATACTGGTGCATAGGTCTTTCTATATGGTTCTCCTTTAACCATCTTCTCTACAATATCTTTGCTTCTAACATACTTGTTTTCGGCTAATGATTTCTCTCCATATATTTTCAGATAATCCTGAATAGGTATTCCAAAACTTTTGTGAGGAGTGTCTCTATATATGTCGTTTAAGATATTGAATGCACAGAAAGGTACTATTCTTCCATCTGGAAGAGCGTAATGCACAGCACATCTACTGACTCGCGAGATATCATAGTTCCATTCATCCATGAAATGCATCATACCTATAAACAGAAATCTGTAGTGGAATCTACCAAGAGCATGGTAATTACGTTTAATGAATATATCGAGCAATATCGATCTAAGCTCATTTCTAATCTCTGTTGGAACCTTCTTCCATTCCACGAATTTGTTGAGTATATCGAATACTGATTTAAGTCCATAGAGCTTTGCAAGATATTTTGGTTTATTTGATAATAGCTCAACTCTGTTATTTAAGTAATCTAGCAGTCCATCAGCATCAATAAACCTAGTTATAGGTACGAATCTAAAACCATTATCCTTCTTCTCAACGTATACATATGTAGCAGCACCACAAGCTGGATGACATGTGAATTCTGCTCTTTTTGATGGACTTAAGAGTTCAAGGAATCTAGCTATAGGTACTGATGCACCTACAGGAAACCATGCATACTTATCTATTTCGCCATTAGTTTGATCTTCTATAGCTTTGATGAGATCTGGTATCGTTACTCTATATCGAGATCTTTCCTGCTTTCTCATCATACCTACAAGACTAACTGGTTGAAAGTTCACAGCCCTAACTATATCCATGTTGTGAGCAGCAACATTTATTATATCACCAAGTTCATGATCGTTAATGCCTTTGATAACTGTAGGGACAAAAACTATGCTAGTCATACCCCCCTCTCTAAAAGCTTCTAGTGTGTAAGGTACCTCCCAATGATTCTTAGGATTAGTTTTTGGAGTAACTCCATCGAAACTCAGATAAACTGTATTCACACCTGCTTCTCGCAAGCTCTTAGTGTAAGCCACAGCATTATCTCTATTCTCTATATAGAGTTTAGCAAACTTTATTCCATGTGTATTTAGCTGTATATGTCTAACACCTAGATCTCGTAACAGCTTAACTATATCGATAAGGTCTTCTCGTAGAGTAGGCTCTCCTCCTGTAAGTTGTACAGATAGAACTATGTTTGTCTGCTTCTTTAAACCATCAATCATGTTCTTAATATCATCAAGCGATGGTTCATAAACATAACCAGCTCTTTCAGCAAAATAGAAACAGTACCAACAACTTAAATCACATCTATTTGTAACATCAATGTTTAAGAGAGCTGTATGTGTTTTATGCATAGAGCAAAGACCACAGTTTAAGGGACAGGGAGCTGAAGTGGCTGTATATATATGTCCCGGTCCCCCTCCTTCAAAATAGTATTTCTCAAATCGCCTAAATATCTCGGAATCAGAGAAATATACTTCCTCTACCTCACCATGATCAGGACATGTACGCTTAATGTAGAGAGAACCATTTCTTTCAATCACAATTGCAGGAAGAATCCTGAAACAATATGGACATAGAGAAGAGGTGTAACGTATGAGCCTTTCATCACTATCTAGTTGCGGTAAAGGTCCACCAACGGCAATCTCCTTCTTACCCACATATACTATATTTCTCTCTTTATCATATTGTGCAACAATCTTTAATTCATCACTCAAATAATGTACACCAAAGTGCTATATAATATTGTTGAGGTATATAACAGTAGCTGTAGTAAAGACCTCCATACTTATTACTACAAAAGTATGTTGTGTTACGTAATACTTGAGTATATTGTGAGTATTTATATTGAATTCCTATATTTGGTTCATCTCTTATAGTATATCGAAATTGTAACCTAATTTTATGTACTTATAGTCTTTACTAGGTGTTACGATTGAGGCCCTGTGTTGTTTTTGGTTTACCTGATACATTGATACGGATCTGGGAACTTATACCAGATATAGAAGTAATGATTAATAGCATTAGATGGAGATGGGATAGGCCTAAGGTTCATAGGGTATGGGTTGATTCGGGAGGGTATCAGATTATGATTAAAGGAATTGATATGGATGTAAAGACTGTAGCTGAAAAATATAGGAATATAGAGGGAGATATATTCATATCTCTAGATAAACCACCACAAGATCTTTGCAGTAAGTCTAAAGATCTTGTTGAATACAACATCAAGAACTTTGAATATCTTTACGAGAGAATAGAAAATAAGAAAATTGTTCCCGTTATTCATTGCTATAAAAGTGATCTACTTCTTTACGCAATAGATGTATACAGTTCATACAATGTAGATGTTATAGCATATGGTGGCGCAGTTCCACCATCTATGGCTAAAGCCGGTAGAGGGAGTAGAACTATACCTTTACTCGCTTTAGCTATTATCCGAAAAACGTTTAACGGATGGATACATGCGCTAGGTATTGGTGGAACGCCAGCTATATACAAAGCATTGTCTATACTTAGAGTAAATTCTATGGATTCATCTTCTTGGAGAACAAAAGCAGCATACGGTAAGGTCATGATTCCAGGATTAGGTGAAAGATATGTAGGAAATGGTAAGGCGGTCTTTGGAAGAAAAGATCTATCTAAAGATGATTTTAATATTCTTGAAAATGCGCTTAAAAAATCAGGTTTCCCGTATATTGATAGACTAGAGGATTTGTTAAAAACTTTTCGAGGGAGATGTTTAATTAATGCATGGATCATGAAACATTTTATCGATATTATATACAATGATAATGGCTTTATGTGGATGATAAAGTATGCTAATATGTATGAATCATATAGTGTAGAAGAGCTCGTGACATTACTAGATAAAAAACTGAAAAGAAGATTAGTGAATTGACATATGGATTACCCTTTATTGTCTCAGATTGTTGTTACTAAAAACTTAATATTTAGGTCATGACTATATATTTTTAGCGAGTAGCATGCATAGGTACATACCTATTCCCGTTAGACAGATAACCTATATCACCACAAATATCTCTAGCCGTCATCTTATTAATGAATCCATGTATTTAATACCATCTGAATCAAACTACAATGTATCTGTATATCAGAAACCTCTTGAAAACACAATAATATATGTCGTTCTATATGTATTGTTGATAATTATAGTGGGAAGTTTGATTTACATACTGTTTCTCTATTCACGACACAGGTATACGGGATATGTACCGGTTATATCAATGTATAGACGTACAGAAGAACTAGATGTATTAGCAATCACATATAGCTATAAAGGTATAGCTAAAATATTGCGTGAGCTATTCATAAAAGTAAGGAATAAAATTGGTTGTAGATATTGTACACCTAGAGAAACAGCATTAAAAAAATTCTCAGAGCCATTGCTACAACTATTTGCACAAATATATGAAGAAGTTGTTTATGGTTCGAAACATCGAGAAGATGTATATAAAGTTATTGGTAAAGTGAAGAACATTGTTGAAAAAGAATAGACTGTTTTTAATATTACTTGGATTCATATGCTTACTGCTACTCATATCATCTCCAGTTACCTTATTTATGTCACTCGAAATGGATCCTCCATCAGTATACAATAGAGGTTTTGGTGGACTAGAGAGATATGCTGTAGACACTATGCTTGGTAAAAAAGTGGAGATAATATTCAGATTTAGTGATCTTTATAGATTCGATCCAGAAGACTTTTCACTCCTTATAGTAGGACCTGATGAAGAGCTTCAAGATATCGAGAAAATTATTGATTGGATAAGTAGAGGCGGTATAGCTATAGTATTAGATGAACTTAACTACACTAAACCATTGATGACACTATTAGGGATTTCTCGAGGAGATATGTTTAATATAATTGATGTAGCTGATTGTCACTTTGATGGTATACAGATGAAGATTCTAGTAAACGTTTTTACTGAGATCCTATCAGATAATGTTGATGATATACAACAGATATGTAGATACATCAATATACCTATAGCTATACGAGTTAGATATGGTAAAGGTATGATCGTTTTTATTGGAGATTCAAGTTTGGTAATAAACGATGTTTATCTAAAGTCTCCACAATGGTATAGAATTAACTCTGAATTTATTCGTTTGTTATCTATGGATAGAGATATAATAATATACGAAGGCTCTAGAAAGTATAGTAGAATTACGTCTGCATTTATAGCGCTAGTCATATCAAACATAAACAATGGAATACCAGATGTAATGAATATTGTTATTGGTGATTCATTAATGAATAGATTAGCAACTGCAATTATCTTAATGTTTGTATCTGTTTTATACACTATGTACAAATTTGGGATACCTAAGTATAGAATAGATGAAAGCATCACATTTAAATATGTAGAGCGTATAGAGCATCAAGAGTTTAAGGAGAAAGTAAGAAAAGGTATGCTCTCATGGATAAAGAGTATAGAGAAGTAATAGAAATTGATGTAAAGAAGTGCGGAGAACTTATTGTTAAAGCTCTAGATCAAGTACAAAAGAAGGTTATTGGAAAAAGGAAAGAACTAGAATTAATATTAGCAACTCTTTTAGCTGAAGGACATGTGCTTTTAGAGGGTGTTCCAGGGGTAGCTAAAACGCTTATGGCTAAAACTATAGCTTTAGTTTTTGATCTAGATTTCAAGCGGGTTCAAGCTACACCAGATCTTCTGCCTTCAGATATCTTGGGAAGTCAGATATATGATGTTAAGACGGGTCAATTTGTATTTAGGAAAGGTCCTATTTTTACAAATATACTCTTTGTTGATGAAATAAATAGAGCTCCTCCAAAAACACAAAGTGCTTTGCTTGAAGCTATGCAGGAAAAACAAGTAACAATTGAAGGTATTACCTATAGACTTCCACAACCATTTCTAGTTATAGCAACCATGAATCCTATTGAGATTGAAGGTACATTCCCATTATCGGAAGCACAAGTAGATAGATTTTTATCTAAAATCGAAATAGGGTATCCAACAGCTGAAGAAACTGTCGAAATACTTAACAAATACTATGAAGTAATAGACATGAGCGATATCGTACCAGCTCTAGAATTGAGGGACGTTCTCATGTTAATTAATACTGTCAAAAAGATTTATGTTGATATAAATATTAAGAGGTATATAGCGTCGATAATTGAGATGACTAGACGTCATCCAATGGTGAAGCTAGGAGCATCACCAAGAGGCGCTATAGCGTTATACACGCTATCTAAGTCGATAGCATTAATCAAAATGAGAGACTATGTGATTCCTGACGACGTAAAGTACGTAGCTTATGCAGCTCTTTCACATAGATTGATCCTTCGTGGTGAAGCGAGAATTTCGGGGATAACAGTTAAGGATGTTATCGATGATGTTTTATCTAAGGTCGAGCCTCCTTGAAGATAACGCTTCCCGGCATTATCCACATCATGTTATCACTACTTCTCATCTTTTATGCTTATATTAATCGAGATCCAATGGTATTCGCCCTCTCTTTATCATTTGTATTGATAATATATTATGAATATACATCGTTTACTGAAGCTGTAAAAGCTATAGATAAAGTATGCATAAAGAGAGAATTAGAGAAGAAGGTATCGAATGAGTTAGAAGAAGTAGTTATGAAGATTATTATAGAGAATGGAAGTGATATTACCTTTCCACGTGTAATCTTGAAGGATATTATTCCTCAGCTAGTTTCTTCAGATCCAGCTAAGCCTGTATTTAGTATTGTTATACCGTCTAAAAGTTCTTTAGCAATAGAATATAAGGTAAAACCTCTAGTACCAGGAGTACATGATTTCCAGGTATTTGATGTAATTATTTCAGATGCTCTTGGATATTTTTACGAGAATGTCTCTATCGAGAGTAGAGATTCTCTTGTGGTACTACCTCTCTACAGTTCCACATCTATAGATGTAAAGAGTCTACAGAGGATGATGGGAATAGCGCTAAAAGGAAAAGCAATAGGTGGAGCATTTGAGTTAGCTAATATTAGAGACTATGTAGTTGGAGATGATACTAGAAAGATTCTATGGAAAATATATGCTAAAACTGGTAAGCTTATGGTTAGAGAAGATTTTGGTGAGACTAGAGCTAAAGTTTTAGTTCTAATAGATATGAAGAAGAATCTATGGAGTATTGGTGAACCACCCAACACATTAGCTCAGATACAGCTTAGATATGCTAGATCACTTATAGACTACCTTGTTAGAAATAGATGTACAGTTGATGTAGCTTTATGTAGTGGTCTAGTTCCGAAAGTTGCAAGAAATTTTGAGGAAAAAACCATAGAGTCTCTGTACAATATAATGTCGGTTCTACCTGTAGGTGGAGGTTGTGAATCCCCTCTATCTGTTTTCATAGATAGTGTGTATCATCTAGGAAGAGTACCTGAGTTCTACGATATTGTGATCCTTGTTACGAATCCCCTCTCACTAGTTATGGAATCTATAGATAGTCTCAATAGCTTGATGGAGACGTTTCCAGGTAAATTGGTTGTGACTATACCTAGGTACAGGTATGATGAGATAGTTGAAGAAGAATTACTAAAGAATTTCTTGAAGAGTATAGCAACCATTATAGAAAGAGGTGGAATAGGTTTAGTGATTTCTGAAGAAGAAATGAGCGTAACTCACAGAGGATGAACAATGTACATACCTTTACTATTGTTATCACTAATTACAGCGTTAATCATAGTTGATGTGGTTAAGAACTCTGAATATGCAAACATAGCAATTTTCATAACAATTTTATTAGCATTCATATTCAATTATAGATATTTGATATTCCTCTCGTTAATGATACCCATAAAATCAATGCTTCAAATATTTAGGCTTTACAAAATAGCTAAAACGCTAGGTTTATACCAAGTGGTTAAACCATTTATACCTATAGCGATATACACTATATCAAGTCTATCCATAGGATATGTAAGTCAAAAAGCACTACTACCTCTACTAGATGTATGGACATCAAGTACTCTATTCATATTGATAATGTTCTTATCTCTAGCTCTAACTGTACAACCATCACTAGACAAACTATCTTCGATAGGATTGATCTTAGGTAAAAGTCTTTATAAATTAACTAGGCTACTCCATATATTGTCTATATCACTAGGTTTCTTAGCAATACTCTACTCTATAATTATATTAAGGATATACATTATTATACCTGTCATAATTATCGGAATATTGATTATGGCTAGGAGAAGGATCAAGATATTAAAAAGATTAGACAATTATTTTATGATACTATTATTCTTTATCTTTTTACTACTTCTATCCACAATTATTGATTAACTTAACAGTTTTGTAGATCATGATAATATATATTCTGGATATAGTCGTGAACACATATTGTGAAGCTCATGTCATTAAAACAAGATCTATATACATTAGTGCTAATGGTATCATCAATAGTATTTATGGGTATATCAGTAACGTTTGTATATATTGAAAGATATCTTCAAGCTCTTTTAGCATTTGTTATAGGCATAATATTACTGAGTAGCTCTCTTGCCATATTGAGAGAAAAGATGAGGTATCGAGATGAAAATAGGTAGCAGTTATGTTTATGGATATCTATCGATATCCTAGTGTTATAGCTGTCTAGATAAATTAAGTGATAAGGCTTTAAATCCTAGACATAACAAGTTCTGCTGTAGTACATAGGTGTATATTGAAATGAAATTGGCATCATTATGTATACCATTGTTGGAAAAAATATCTAGATCTATTGAAGCTAAGATAGAGAAGGCTACATCAGAAGAAAGAGATAAAAAATATATAAATGTGTTATTAGAGATACAATCATTTATAAAACAAGTTAGAGAATTCATGAATGCATTGAGAAATTTAGAGACTATGTATACCGATTTAAATTATGGTAGAATATGTTTCAGATGGATGTATGCTGAATATGGATCAAATATATCTCTAGTAAAGTTTGAGCCAAGACTTTCAATCTTATACACACATGACAAACTTCATATCTCTTTTGATGACAGATCTGTAACATTGTATGAAGGTCTAAAGATTGGATTTACTGTTAATACTTATAGTGATGTTGTGGACCTTGATGATGAAGAAAGTGTTATAAGTAAGAGGAGTTTAATTTTAGATGTTGTATCACGTGTAGGTGAATCTCTCATAAGATCTGTTGCCAACATTAATCTCTGTATTAAGTATGCAAGATACAGATAGGTTGTATTCTATCTATAACTCAGGCGGGGATTCTGACATCATCTTTTCAGTTGAGGCTAGACTTCATCACAACGTTATAGTAGTAAGTTCCAGCTTTTTGAAGTCCCATCGTAAACTATTAATGCAGACTCTTTAAGTTTTTGTAAAAGCTTGAACTCTATAGGATCAAATATCTTCTTTAACTCATCATCATTATTAGTTTTAGTGAGTTTCAGCTTATTTACAAAACTATTCCAGAATGATGGTTCAACAGCTATTCTCTCATCCTTAGCCTCAATCACTATGGCTCCTTCTCGTTCAAGTCTTGCAAAAAAGCTGTCTCTATTTCTAATCTTGTTTGCGATATCTTTTTCAAACATAACTTTTTGTTCTTTTAGGATTTCAATAGCAGATTTTCTAGATTTTTCTTGAACTTTAATCTCTTCACGTCTAGTTTCTACTGTTTTAATTGTTTCTTCTAATTTGAATAATCTTTCTTCTACTACCTCTAATCTTTCCAGTAATTCTGCAACTTTTCTTCCAAGGTCATCAACTTTTTGTGTAAAGGGATTTACACTATCTTGGACTTTACGCTCAACTAAAGCCATAATTTTATCTACTATTGTACTCTTTTTTGTTGTTTCTTCGTAACTTTCTTTATGTTCCGTTCTATAAATGTGTTTTGAGATAACGAAGACTATATAGTCAGATAGTGTTGCAAATCCCTCATCTCTAGCTCTTTTGATAAGTTCTTCGTAAACTTTGTCATCAAGTTTTAGCGTAACTACTTTCATGCTTTCTCCGTAGACTATATTGCTTCAAAGTCTAAAAATATACAACAAGCTATGTTATAATTCTGCAAACATTAATTGCTCTAACACGTATTTTCTTATCTCTTTAGCTGATATAATCTCTTTTACAATTCTTCCATGATCAATATACTTCTCTAACATAGGTTTTGCTTCTACACCATTACTACATACAACTAGTTTATTTGGAACATCTATATAATCTTCTATAAGAGGTCTACATCTGTATAGCTGTTTAGCTCCTGGAAGTTTACCTCGCTTTGTTATAGGAATCCATCTTCCTTCTTTCTCATCATATATTTCAACAATATCCATACTTATATCTACCGAAGGTGGAAATGCTATAGATGTTCCTACACCAAAAACATCAACAACATCTTTTAACCTTGCTATATGATTCTCATCTATACCTCCACTTACAACTATCTTGATATTATCGTAGCCATGGAGCTTAAGAGTCCATTTAATCTCTTCTATAATCATTCTGATATCTCCTCTACGGCTTCTAGGTGTATCTAGTCTTATTCCCCACAATTTGTTTCCTAAGGCTTGGACGGCCATAATACTTTCAACTCTTTCATCATAGAACGTATCTACAAGTGCTATACGAGGTACATCTGGAGGCATAACTTCATCAAAAGCTTTCCATGCCTTTACTGGATCCCTAAACACTATTATTAATGCATGGGGCATAGTACCTCTAGGGTTTGTCCCAGTAATTGGTGCACTAAATGCCCCAGAAACAGCATCACAGCCACCAATATATGCAGCTCTGTCAAGAGCTGGTGCAATTGCAGGATGATGGGTACGTAAACCAAAGAAAATAACCTGTCTATCTCCAGCTATTTTCTTTATTCTTGCAGCTTTAGTTGAAACACTTGTATAAAATCTTAGTATACCAAGTAAAGCAGTTTCAATATCTATAATCTCACAGATTCTTCCTTCAACAATTGCGAGTGGGTATAGATCCTTGAATAGAGTTCCTTCAGGAAGTGTATAAAAAGTTATGTCTCTATCCTTCAGTAATGCTAAAGCTTCTTCGACACCTGTATATACAGCCCATTTATAATCTCTTGGAAGACCATAACAATGTAGCTCGTATCTGACTAATGTGTCACATAAATTGTTTTTTTCAAGTATTTCCCGACTTCTGATGAAGTATATATCTGTAGCTACACCTTTTCTAAGTTCATCAACAGTCAAGATATATATCCTAGGCTCCATAGTATGCACACCTTTACCTGACAGTAATAGTAAATGATGATGTACTTAAAATAAAAAATTTCTTAGGTTAAAAATCAGGAGATTCTTTTGAATTACTTTATATATTACTCTATCTTAACTCCTTGGGCTTCTGCTACCTTACGTGGCATCACAGATATTATGTTCTTTTCCTCATCTTTTATTACAACAAATTCATTGCCATATTTTTCTACAACATCCTTTGGTATATATAGATTCAAAGAGAGGGTATAGTATTCGTAAGTGTATAGCTTGTTCTTTATGTTCTTTCTACCCATTATTTTTCTAACATTTACTATTCGTATTTTTTGTTTTTCTTGCTGCATGTTCAACGCCTACTGCCTCTCTTTAACGAGAATAGAAAAAATAAGCGTTTCTATCTTTAGCTTATAAACCTACTCTATATATATTCCGGGTCTAAGTGGTAGTGCTGATTTCTTTTTACCACCTTTATCAGGTACAAAGGGATCTTCTGCACTATATATCTCGATTCTGTTTTTCATAACTTTGGAAAGATAGTCTAGAGATATTTTTAATAACTCAAGCTCATCTACGTCACTTAATCTTAGATATAGATGTTCTATTTCGTCTGCAGTACTCATAGCTACATCATACATAGATTTAACTAATCGCGAAACTTCACTTTTGCTAAGTTTCAGTTCTTCAGATAGTTTGTTGATAATCTCGTTAAGTTTTAGACCTTGTTTATGTAATTCTATGATTTTTCGCATAATCTTTTGATGGGCTCTAGAAGAGACGTAGATCACTATACTGTTTATTGAAGATCTCTTTGTAGCTCTAACTATATTTTGTATAGAATTCACTATGGTTTCGGCGTATCGTAGAGCTAGAAGCGCTTTTTCATCTATTTCACTAGGTATATTGATAATGTACATGGAGACGAAACCTTCCTTAAATGTTTTACTCCAAATTTCTTCGGCTATAAATGGTGTATAGATACTAATTAATGGTATCCATATTCTTAACATATCTAGTATCATTCTGTGAGGAATATCTACAAGTTTTAGATACATGTCTATAAGGTTTTTTATATCGTAGAATATAATTATACCTGCTTCTCTTATCTTAACATCATCAATTAGTTTAATAACTTTATTTATTTTATATATGAATTCGTTCCAAAAGAGTCTATCTATATTACTCATTTCATTCCTAAATCTCTCTCTATTTTGGAATACACCTATAATAGTATCATGAATAGACATTAATAGTTGTGGATATTCTTTCTTACCAAGCGTTTCAAGCATTTCGGGATCTATATTTTCATCTTGATATACTTCAGCACCTAGAGCTAGAAACAGTCTCACTATGTCTGTACCATATTCATTGATGATTCTCTTTAGGGGTATTATGTTCCGCAACGATTTACTCATCTTCATCTGTCTAACTAGAACCCATCCATTAGCTATTATTCCTCTAGGCTGAAGCTCTTCTGGAAATATTGCGATATGGTTAAATATGAAGAATGTTAGATGATTAGGTATAAGATCTTTTCCACTAATTCTCATATCTAGTGGGTACCAGTATCGAAATTCATTACGTATATCTTCGATAACCTCGATTGGTATGGATAACTCTCTAGACAGGTTCTCTACATCACCTAATCCAAGCATAACATAATCCCAGAACTTTATTGTTAACTTTTCGACAGGAATATTGTAGTATCTTATCTTGTTCACTACGGTATAGAAAGCCATATATATTGTAGAATCGCTTAAGCTTTCTATAATCCACTTTCTATCCCATGGAAGAGGTACACCTAAACCACGTGTTCGAGCACACGCTCTCTTCTTAAGCCACTCTATAGTTGCCTCGAACTGGGGTATAGCTTCTTCAGGAATAATCTTCATCTTAGCTAAGGTTGTTCTTGCTTTTTTCTTCCATTCAGTATCACCATAATTTATAAACCATTGATCTTTAAGAAGCTTAACTACGACCTCTGTTCCACATCTACAATAAACAGGCTTATTTAGAAGTTCATAAAGTGTTACACCAAACTCTCTATCTATAATGAACTTTTTAACTACTTCACGAACTTCTGAAACACTTTTACCACTAACGTTATTCTCAATAAATTGTTTCACTGTATTATCTATTGCTGGTACAAATGTATGGAGATGTTTAGCCATGTATCCATTTCGAAGCTCAAGCGAATAAACATATCTAGTTGCTTCGTCTAGTTTATCTCTTTCAGATTGGCTCTCTATATTCATATTCTTTAGAGCTTCATATGCATTGGCTACAAGTTTTCCATCTGTTTCAATTATTGTTCGAGGAACTATAGACATAACTATGTCCCTGTATATGGGATCCTTCTTCAGATCCTCCAGAGCTGCAGCATCATAGGGAGCATGTGCAGGAACGCTCATAACTATACCAGTAGCAAATGAGTCATCTACAAAACTAGCTGGAAGAATCAACACTTGTTCACCTGTTACAGGATTTATAACTCTTCTACTAATCAAGTCCTTTCCTTCTACATATTCTAATATCTCAAATTCAAGCTGATGAATTAGTCTTTCTGCAGCTCTACTACCTATAATCCATATAGATCCATTACTCATCTTTATTTTCACATATTTAGCTGAAGGATTGATCCAGATATTTGTAACACCAAAAACTGTTTCAGGTCTAAGTGTAGCTGTAGGATAAATTATTCCGTCTAAGTCTTTAAAGAATATAGCGACAAACTCTCCTATTTCTGGCTCTACATCGCCCTTAGTGTCATGCATACCCACAGGCATACTGTGCTTAGGACACCATCCAACAGGGTGTGAACCTCTCTCTATATAGTTCTTCTCATAGAGCTTTATGAACTGCCAATGAATGAAGGATACAAATTCCGGATCTATTGTTGTGAATTCTCTCCTCCAATCAATTGAAAGTCCATAGAGATTCATAACCTCTTTGGAAACGTTATGGAAATATCTAGCCATATAGAGTGGATCAAGCATTCTTTCAATATCTTCTTCAGATACATCGTAGTCATGCTTGAATAACTCTATAAGTTCTCTATCTTTTGCAGCTATGGCTTCAGCCATGGTGATAATTGGTGTACCTGTATAATGGAACCCCATAGGGAATAGAACATTATATCCCATAATCCTCTTAAATCTTGCCAAAATGTCTGCAATTAGGTATGTACGCCCATGACCTATATGTATAGGTCCGTTAGGATACATGAATGCTGCAGTTACATAAAACTTAGGTCTAGAGTTATCCCTGTTAACTTCATATACATGGTTCTCGTAAAGTATCTTGCTCCATTTCTCAGCCAGTTTTATAAAATATTCATTCAGATTGTTAACCATTTGAATCTCCTTAATTACTCTGAATTAGGTAATGTAGCTAACTAATAATCAAAGCAAGTAGCAAATAAATATTTAACATATCAACAAGTAACGAAGCTTGATTTAGAGTTAATGTATGAAGCACTATTTTGTGTAGAGTTTTTCTATAACTACAATAGTTACCTTATACCATAAGTAGAGAATAGCTATAATAAGTGCAGCTAATAGCGCCATTCTAGGCAACTCGTGCCTCAGAGGAAAAATACTCACAATATATATGGCTCCAACTAGTGACAATATGATTAAGGTAATGTATATCACCATCTTAATAAATGCTAATACAATCACTCTATTTGATGAACATCGACTCAATATACCCACCAATTATAGCCTTAATGTAATCTGCAGAAAATGCTAAAAATATTAATCTAGTTTTACAGATAACTAGTAGATGATGTACTTGGCCGTTACAGATGTGGTGAAGATAATGGTAGCCACTGATGGGATGAGGAAACTTGCCCCCTACAGATATGGTGAAGAAATTATCGCGAACTGACCATAGAGTAGAGAATTTCACAAAATTTCTCTATATTCAAGGAGTTTTAACTGAAGGTTTAGAAAATCTTTACGCTAATCCGTTACCTTTTTCATCTACTGTTCCTATGATCAATGAAGATATCGTTAAATTCTATAGATGTCTGGCTATGAGTCTGTGTCTAGAAAGGGGTGAAGAAAAAGCTTATGTAGGAAACACTATAGATCTAGGTTTTGTCAAACTAATGAGCATAGATAACTTTAGGTACACTACAAAGGATGAAAAGCTATACATATATAATTTAAATGATAAGTACATAGACTTGATTATGAAAAGAAAGGTAGAAGAGATAGCCTTAATAGATCTAGATATGAGGGAAAAAAGAATAGATATAGGTAAAGATGCTGGGCATAGATATACAAGCGTTTATGCACTATCTATCAAGATGAATAACAGAGATGTACTATCAATAGCCTTTTCTGAACCCATAATTATTGAGAGTATAGGGGAATCAATGTATAGACTCTACGTGCCTATGGCAAGAGTTATGGCGATCTCTAGAAACAGAACACATGTTCAAATGTTTAGAGAAGTATTGATTTATTCAAATACAGTAGTGGTTATAGGTAAGCAAAAGAATGTACAATCTCTTATCGAGATACTAGACCCTATAGCTCTATCGAAACCTATAGATTTTATTGAAGGGTGTGTAGATCTAGAGATAGTTAATCCAATAAATATTTCATACAATACTATAATCAAGGTCTATGGATATATAGATGAGATAACAGTAGATGATTTAGTTAAGTTCAAACCTAAGTATAATATAATCAGGATAGCATTGCCTAGGAACTCTAAAGCAAAAATAAGGTTATGTATCTCTTCATCTATTCCTAAGAGAGCAGAACTTCTTTCAGCATTTAAAGAGGTTTCACAAGTTTTTTGATCGCTCTTAGTAACTGTACCTCATATGGAAGTCCAACAAATACAACTCTACCGTTTACAGCTATTGTAGGTACTGTTGTAACAGCGTATCTATCAGCTATATCTGGATTTTCGTATGCTTCAACAATATGAGACTCCACATTTCCATTACCATAGACTTTGCTGACATATGCAAACATATTTGTTAATAATGCAGCATAAGGACAATAAGGACAGGGAGGAGTTACAACAGTTTCTATAACTGCTTTACCTTCTAATGAAGATATTTCTCTTACAGTTTCACTAGATAGTCCGTGATCATTTGTGCTGATCCTGATTAAGGTTTCTATGAATCCTTTAATTTCTTCACCTGCAGGCATACCTATATACCTTATAGCTCCATCAGCTAACAGAATTGTTGGTACTCTACTAACTCTATATTTCCTAGCTACATCAATTGATTCTGAGATATCTAAAATCTCTACATCTATTGCATGTCTGTCTCCTATCATTGGGCTGTTTTCACTAAGCACCTTAACTAAGTTCATAGTATCTTCACATGAAAAGCACTCGTACTTGCTTCTGGAAATAAATAATGCTACATGTACTCTGCTAACCATATCTTTTAATGCATCTCTTATAGCCTCTATATCAGCTTGCGTAAAGTTGAATCTAAACATCTCAGCTATATACGGTGGTAATGTGTATTCATCCATGTGGTGCTACACCTTATCACCACTTTAAAGCTAAACAATACTTATAAGAATTACTAGTTTAACTAAGTCAAAGATGTATTATATATGGAGTCATAAAGAGTTTTCATAAACAAATATACTAGTTTCTATGTCTATTATCTTGTGGGATGCCCATGGAGAAGGTATTGGTTGTAGGTTTAGGTGAAGTTGGTTCAGCTATATACCACGTTATTAAAGGAGTTGGCAAGTTTAAGGTATATGGATATGATGTAGATCCCTCTAAATCAACTGATTCTCTTGAATCTATAGAGAAACCTGTAGATTATCTACATATAGCAATACCCTATACATCTAGTTTTATTGATATAGTTAAAGATTATGTAGAGATCTTTAAACCGAAAATAGTATTCATACATTCAACTGTAGCTATTGGAACAACTAGAGCGCTACATGCTTCAGCAAAAACTATTGTAGCTTATACACCTATCAGAGGTAAACATCCAAACCTCGTTAAACACATTCTGTTCTGGAGTAAATGGATTGCCTCAATACCTACAGAGGAAATCGAGAAATGTGCTAAGCATTTACTTGAAGCAGGATTTAAGGTGAAGATGTATAGAGGATCTCCAGAATCTCTAGAACTTGCAAAACTTTGGGAAACAGTCTATAGAGCTATAATGATTGCTTCATGGCAGGAGTTGCATAGAGTGGCAAAGAGGTTTGGTGTTGATATAGAGGTTGTAGCAGAATTTATTGGAGAGGTACATGAGGTTCTTAAGGATAGACCTATATACTATCCCAGCTATATAGGTGGTCACTGTCTTATACCAAATACGAAGATACTAATGTCTCACTATCCATCGAAGCTCTTCGAATTTGTTCTAGAGTCTAATGAAAAGAGACTAAAGGAATTAAATGATATTGAGGTGCTAAATGATATCGAGAAGATAAAGACTATAGCTAAAAAATACATGAACCTAGATTACTATGGAGGAAAAATAAAGTAACTACTCTTCTTTAGGTCTACTCACAATCTTCGTTAATGTTGTCAAGAGTTCTAGAGGAATAACTATCTTTGTTGATGGACTTTCAGCTATAGATCTTAAGACCTCTAGATACTGAAGCAAGATAGCATTACTTCCAAGCTTCATAGCAGCCTCATTTATAAGCTCTAGAGATTTGGCTTTGCCTTCAGCAACAAGTATATTGTATTGCCTTTCACCTTCACCTTTTCTAATCAATGCTTCTCTCTGTCCATCAGCTTCAAGTATAGCTGCAGTTCTTTTACCTTCTGCTTCTGCAACCATAGCTCTTCTATTCCTTTCAGCTGCCATCTGTTTAATCATTGCTTCCTGTACATCTTTTGGAGGCTTTATCTCCTTTATCTCTACTGAGGTAACCTTTATACCCCATCTATCTGTAACTTCATCTAGTCTAGCTCTAAGAGTTGAATTTATGTATTCTCTTTTAGCTAAAACATCATCGAGAACCATATCACCTATAACAGCTCTAAGAGTTGTTATAGCTATACCTGTAGCTGCAGATACATAGTTCTGTACGGCTGTAACAGCTTTAACAGGATCGAATATCTTCATATATACCAGAAGATCTATATCTACTGGAGCATTATCTTTAGTGATACATGTCTGTGGAGGTATATCTATAACAAATTCCCTTAAATCAACATCAATACCTCTATCTATTAGAGGTAACAGAAAAACTAGGCCAGGTCCTTTTATAGACTCAAGTCTACCTAGTCTAAACACCACAAGCCTCTTGTATTCAGGTACAACCCTGATTCTCGGCAACACTATAGCGACAATTATAAGTATAAATAGTAATGCTATAGCTATAGTGATAGGATCCAAGATCTACACCTCAGCATAACAATATAGTTCAGATATTTATGTCTTAATCGATTTTTTCTACATAGAGCTTTAAACCATCTATACGAACAATCTTTACTCTAGATCCTGCTGGAATTACTCCCCTAACTGAATATGCAGTCCATTCCTCATTTAATACATATACTACACCAGGATTTTCCTCACGTATATCAGTTTTAGCTATACCTATTGATGATAGGAGTTGTTGTTCTAAAGAGATTCTCTTCTTTCTAACAGTCTGTACAGCTTTATACGCTATATATCCCATGATCGATATAATCGCTAAGATACCTCCGATAACGACGTAGACTGGTTGAGTTAGTAACTCTGGTGGAGTTAGATACAGCTGGTATACAATACCTATAGGCAGAAGCACAAGACCTGTTAATCCAAAAAGACCGAAACCTGGTGTATACATCTCTATAGCTAATAGTATCGTTCCAATCAACATAACAAGTAGCGCAAATAGATTAGGTGAAACAACATTCATAGAATATAGAGCTAGAAGAATCAAAAGAACACCAGCAATAGCATAACCCTGAAAACCTGTTGTAAATATCTCGGCCAATATCAGGAATAAACCAGCAACTAGAAGGATATTCGATACTATTGGTAGTGATAGAATCGATAAAAGTCTATCCCATTGAGATGGAGATACCACATGTGATACTCTAACACCTATAGAATCCTCAATCTCTTTAACAGATTCAGCTCTTTTCGCAAAACCTATAGATACAGCTTCTTCAGCTGTTAGAGCTCTTCCTTCTCTAACCATAGCTTCTGCAACATCTACAAGCTCCTTTCTATCAAATATTCTTTCAGCAAGAGATCTAAATCTAGCAGCAACATATTCTACAACCTTAGGTTCAGAAGGGCTAGGAGTAGCAGCACCAATAACAGAACCAGAACCCATATATATACCTCTACACCCTAGAGCAATCATGGATGCAGCTGAAACAGCATAACCACCTGGAGGTATCCATGTATAACACTCTATATTTCTCTCTAGAATATCGTTCACAATTCTATCAGCAACAGATAGATACCCACCATAACTATTAATCTTTAGTACAAGAACATTACCTCTATAGCTATTCAAAACTCTTTCCCAAAAAACAAGAGCACCACCGTCAACATTTATATCAAAGTCCACTACAACAGCGTTAAAGTTACTAGATCCATAGATAGACATAGCGTGTATGGAGAGTAGAGGTATGTAAATGGCTAGAATAATGTGGAGAATTATCAAGAGAGATCTATTTCGTGTGATTCTCATGAAACAACGTACCTCGATCAATCCATGTACTGTGTATACAGTATATAAACTATCAAAATCATGGTAAAACCACTAACGACAAATAATTCAATTCTATAGATATAGAGAAACCTTCGACTACTAGTCGCATCCTCTAGTCAAACTAGTTTAGCATCAAATCCCAATATCTTCACGAAATGGGTGAACCTCTATGAAGAAACCCCTAAATAGAAAAGGTATCGTAGGTATAGAAGCAGCTATAGTAATGATAGCATTCGTTATTGTAGCAGCAGCATTAGCATTCGTAGTACTAAACATGGGATTCTTCACAACTCAGCAAACTAGGCAAGTAATTCAGAGAGGTTTAGGTCAATCAGCATCAGCACTAGAAGTAGATGGAACACTTGTAGCTAATGTAGATGTATCTCAATCCAGGATACAGTTCGTCTATGTACCTATAAAACTCTCTACAGGTCAATACGTAGTAGATCTAACACCAGGTAAATCTATAGTTGCATACTGGAGTCCACAAAGAGGAATATCAATAGCAAACACCTATCTAGCAGCAATACTAACACCAATAGATACACCACAAAAACTAGCAAATATAACAAAAGCATTAATAAATGAGGAGGATATCACAATTAGTGGTAGGAAGGGAGAAGTAAAGACATACTATGCAACTTGTAATGAACAAGAAGGATGCACAATAAACATAGACGAGGTGCCTGGGGGTTATAAGATATTGATAGCTCTTCCAGATGATGTTGACAATGATGGCATTACGTTGAAGGACTTCTTTAGAAGGTTTACTGGTGGTGAGGTTGTTACTGTTATGGCTTGGCTCACCAAGATAAATGAGGATATAGTGCTTGATCCTGGTGAAAAAGTACTTATGCTAACATACTATAATTCAAGTAACTCTATGCCTCAGAGTTACGATATTGTTAAATTTGAGATTAGAGTACCTATAGGAGCTCCTTTAACGATAGAGAGAAGTGTGCCACCAAGCTTAACACAAGGTGTTGTAGATCTAGGTTAGAGATAGTGTAGATAAAGATCTTTTTATTTAATATAATATTTATTTTTTTATTATTTTTATTGTGTATGTTCTTGGTTTCAGTAGTTTTGGATCTATTTATCTAGCTTAATAGGTTTAGTGTCTTTGAGATAGCTCCTTAGTGTTTATCTATGTAGGTGTTATTGTTGTAGAGGTGTTTTGGTTGTGGTTATTGTTTGGTTTTAGTGTTCTGTTTATTTATAGTATCTATTATGTATTTTGTTATGTTTGGATAGTCTTTATCTCCATAGTTGTGTAGTGTTGCTTCTAGATATCTATGCATTGCTGCTGCTGTTATTGGGGTATTCAGTTTCTTTATTCTTGCAGATTCTATAAAGCTTTGTAGATCTTTTGCTGCTAATTCTATTCTGAATCTTGGTGGATGTTCTTCTAGAGCTCTTTTCATGAATCTACTTAGTATAGGTTCCATCCATGTCCCTTTAACAAGTTCTTCAAGTAGTGAGTAGTCTATTTCATTGATCTTCAAAAACGAGAGAGTTTCTGCTAGTGTAGCCACTATAACCATATTTAGCTGGTTTAGAGCTAGTTTAAGTGCCATTGCTTTAGGTATGTTTCCTACATACATGATTTTTTTGGATATAGATGATAAGAACTGTTTAACATTTTCATTAATATTCTTATTGCTTGCAACTATAGCCACTAGTCTTCCTTCTAGAACTTCTGATACACTTCCATACACAGGGCTCTCTACATAGTTTCCTCCATTAGCTTCAATAACTCTATATATTCTTTCTGATACTGCTGTTGATACTGTTGACATATTGACTATATCTTTTCCTCTACTTGAATCAGCAAAACCATTTGGTGGAAACACTACATCTATTAACGCATTATCATCTGCAACAAATATAGCAGTAATATCTGATGAGCTACAGCATTCTCTAGGAGTTTCAGCTACTTTTGCATTTATTTCGTCTGCAAGTCTATACGCTTTATCAATAGTTCTATTGTATAGTATAACATTGTATCCACTATTCCTAAGCCTTTTAGCGAGAGCAGAACCCATTAAGCCTAAACCAATAACACACACATTCATATATCTTTACCCACTTCTTAGTTTGCAAAGAAGAAGTATATAGTTCTTGTTGTCTTCAGCGTTTGCACCGTTCATCATTTTTCAGACCCAGGTTCAAAACATCATCTACTAAACATAATTCAATGAAATATAGATATATCCTTAACTAAAACATTTTGAAACTTATAGAGAATTTGAACACCACTACTCTTTAGAAAGCTCTATTCCCTAAATACAGCACCTGTATATGATGATGTAACAAGCTCTGAGTATCTCTTTAGATAGCCCTTAAACCTTATTTTAGCAGGTTTCCATTTCTTGAATCTTTCATTCAATTCATCTTCATCTACTAATAAATCGACTTTCTTCATCTTCAAATCTATTCTTATCCTATCACCATTCTCCACAACAGCTATAGGACCTCCTTCAGCTGCTTCAGGTGATACATGACCTATAGAGATACCTCTAGTAGCTCCAGAGAATCTTCCATCTGTTATAAGAGCTACATCTCTATCGAGATTCATACCAACGAGAACAGATGTGGCAGTCAGCATTTCTCTCATCCCTGGCCCTCCTTTAGGTCCTTCATATCTTATCACAACTACATCACCTTTTTCAACTTTCCCATTAAGAATATCCGCTACTGCTTCTTCTTCTGAATTATAGACTTTTGCTACACCATCGAAGAAGTAAAGGTTCTCCGGTAGAGCTGAAACTTTTATAACAGCACCAAGGGGTGCTAAAGAACCTTTTAGAATCATTATGCCTCCTCTCGGTAGTATGGGATTTTCTATAGGTCTAATTACATCTCTACGCATAACCTCTGCACCATCTATTATCTCCCCAATAGTTTTTAGAGCTACAGTTAAACGATCTCTATGTATGAGCCCCTTCTTATCAAGTTCTTTCATAACTGCAGCTACACCTCCAGCTTCATGGAGATCCTGTATGTGGTGATGTCCAGCAGGGCTAAGCTTAGCTAATGTAGGTGTGATTTCACTAACTCTATCGAAATCATCTAGATCTAGGTTAATCTCGCATTCTTTAGCTATAGCCATTAGGTGTAGAACGGTATTTGTTGATCCACCTAAAGCCATATCGACTGCTATAGCATCTAGAAAAGCCTCTCTAGTCAGTATATCTCTAGGTTTTATGTTTTTCTCAACAAGTTTCACAATATTCATACCGGTAATTTTGGCAAGCCTTATTCTAGCAGCATCTACAGCAGGTATCGTTCCATTACCAGGTAGAGATATACCTAGAGCTTCGGTCAATATGTTTAGTGTATTGGCTGTGAACATTCCTGCACATGATCCTACACCAGGACATGCAGCTTCTTCTATCTGCTTCAGCTCATCTAAAGAAATTTTGCCTATCTTTACTGCTCCAACGGCTTCGAAGACATCGTGTAGATCAATATCTCTACCTCTATATCTTCCGGCAAGCATAGGTCCACCTGATATGAATATTGATGGTATATTCAGTCTAGCTATAGCCATGAGCATACCTGGTATGATTTTATCGCATGATGCTATAAGGACCAAACCATCGAATTGATAGGCTTTAGCCATAACCTCTATGCTATCAGCTATAAGCTCTCTCGATGGTAAAGAATACTTCATCCCTTCGTGACCCATAGCTATACCATCACATATACCTATAGTGTTGAACTCTAGAGGTGTTCCACCAGCAAGTCTTACACCGATTTTCACAGCTTCAGCGATCTGGTTAAGGTGTTTATGTCCAGGTATAACTTCGTTCCACGAGTTTGCTATACCTATTAAAGGCTTCTCTATCTCTTCGTCAGTTAGACCTAAAGCTTTGAATAGAGATCTGTGAGGAGCTCTCTCAATACCTTTCTTTACAACATTGCTTCTCATGGATAATCACCTAACAATATCTACTGTTACGATTAAGGAGCTAGGAAATTAAAACTCTGTTTACCAAAGATAGGTAGTTGTTGACTCTTTTTCGAGATAGCTAAAAAATATTCATAGGCGTCAACAAGGCCTCTAATGAATGCTTCTATAACATTTATGGACACGCCTTGAGCAGACCATCTGTAGTTATTGTATCCTACTTCTACTGTAACTCTAAAGAGACCACCGTTTAGCGTAGATATAGAGGAATTTATGAGCTTTATACCAGATGTTGAGGGATACACTATTGATGCAGCTTCAGAAAACGCTCTAGCTACAGCCTTAACTACATCTACATCTATAGCTCTAGCATTAACGTTTTTGATATCAACTACAGCTACACTTAAGCCACTTGAGTCAAGAAATACGCGCCAGCTATAGGGGGTTAGTGTTTCTTCAACATATCCAAGCTCCTTCAAAGCAATTAGTATAGCTGATGCTGGCGCTATATCGAAACTATAACCGAATTTCTCAAGTTCTTTAATCTTTGATAAAGCGCTTCTAACTCTGGAATCCTTCTTATCCACATCTATACCTATCTCCTTAAGGATAGCGACAATATTTGAGCTACCTGATAGATCTGATAGAACGAACCTTCGTGTATTTCCCACAGCCTCTGGATCTATATGTTCATAAGCTCGCGGATTCTTTAGAACAGCATCCACATGGACCCCAGCTTTGTGGGCAAAAGCGTAGTCACCTACATATGGTTGATAGGGGTTAGGCTTCATATTAAGTATCTCATAGACTAGTTTGGACATTGTTTTCAATTTTTTGATTGATTCAACACCATTTAGTACCCTCATATTCAATTTATAGAATAGTGTTGGTATGATTTGCACAAGATCGGCATTACCCGTTCTTTCACCAATACCATTTATTGTACCTTGAACATGTCTAGCACCAGCTACTACACCAACAATAGTATTTGCAACAGCACAACCAATATCGTTATGCATATGTAGTCCTACAGGTATTTTAACTATGGATACAACTTTACGGGTTATTTCATAGACCTCTAAAGGTGTTGTACCACCATTTGTGTCGCAGAGAACTACAGTTTGTGCACCAGCTCCTTCAGCAGTCCTAAGTGTCTCTAAACTGTATTCAGGATCTTCTTTGTATCCTTGATAGAAGTGTTCAGCATCGAATATCACCTTAATTCCATGGCTCTTTAGATAGTTAATGGTATCATATATCATCTCCAGGTTCTCTTCCTTAGAGGCATGCAGAATTTCGTATACGTGCAGAGACCAGCTTTTCCCAAAAATTACAGCAAAATCTACATCTGCTTTCAATATAGCCTTAACATTTTCATCTTCATAGACCTTAGAATTCTTTTTTCGTGTACTTCCAAAAGCAGCTATTTTTGCATGTGATAGACTATATCTTTTTATCACATTGAAGAATTCTGCATCTTTTGGATTAGATCCAGGCCATCCCGCTTCTATATAGTCTACACCTAGATCATCAAGAGCTAGCGCAATCTTTATCTTGTCTTCAACTGTTAGAGAGATACCGCTAGCTTGCGAACCGTCTCTAAGTGTTGTATCCAGTATTTCAACGGATTTCTAAACCACCAACCACCTACTACACCGAACCCAAAAATATTGCAGAAGTTTAAAAACTTTATGTAGGATTATTGAATATAATATTGTATAAACAGGTATAAAGGTCACATGCATCTATATGTGTTGTTCTCGAAATATGAATTCTTCTCTAAGCCATTTACCTGTCTTCTCTAGTATACTGTTTTCTAATTCACTGAGCTCCTTCTTTACTGTAGGCATACCGTTTCTATATTCATTTAACCATTCTTTAGCAAATTCTCCACTCTTTATTCTGTCTAGAACATTTTTCATTTTATCTCTAATGCTTTGGTCTATAATGTACTTACCGACTGTTATACCTCCATATTTAGCTGTATCAGAGACTGCCTTGAGCATTCCTATTAATCCTCTCTCATAGATTAAATCAACAATTAGTTTAAGCTCATTAACAGTCTCGAAATAGGCTACCTCTGGTTGGTATCCTGCTTCTACAAGTGTTTGGAATGAAGCTTTTATCAATTCCATTATACCTCCAACAAGTATTACTTGTTCGCCAAAGAGATCGGTTTCTGTTTCTTCTTCAAAAGTAGTCTCTATTGCGCCTACACGTGTAGCTCCTAGACCCTTAGCTATTGCAAGAGCTTTCTGAAGAGCTTTTCCAGAAACATCTTGATATACAGCAACAAGTACTGGAACACCACTACCTTTTTCAAACATTCTCCTAACCATTGCTCCAGGTGCTTTAGGAGCAACCATGTATACATCAGATGTTGGTGGAGGAACTATTAACTTAAAATGTATGTTGAATCCATGCGCAAAAACAAGATCCGCACCATTCTTCATGAACGATTTTACATGGTTTTCCCAAATCTCTGGCTGCACCATATCTGGAACCATAAAGATGATAACATCAGCATTCTTTACAGCATCTTCAATAGACATAGGCATGAATCCATCTTCTTCAGCTTGTTTCCAACTATAATCTTTAAGCTTTAGACCTACAACAACATTTAATCCAGAATCACGTAGGTTTAGAGCCCAGGGTCTTCCTTGATTTCCATAACCTATTATAGCTATGATCTTATCTTTAAGCGGATCTAGTGAGACATCTTGATCTCTATATATTTTCGCCATATTTTTCACCCCAACTATAACTTACGACACGGGAATAAATAGGTATATATAGTGTGAAGTCGTTTTGTTTGATGGTTTCATTGTCTTTATTTTCATTACCTACTTTAATAACCTCAATTCTTAGGTCACTAAAAACATCAACACGTTCAATAGAAACAGTCTTGCTTAAATTAAGTATAGCTAGCCATAGATTTGGATGATCTTTTACTAAGAGATAGATTTCGAAAAGCCCTTCATCGTTAACTCTTCTACCATATATCCAATCAATGTCTATCAGTAGCTTTCTAAATGTGGCTACAACTCTCTCTATATAGCTAGCATCGCGATAGTATCCTATAGCCCTAACTAGTTTTCCTTGGGTCACGTATGATCATCTCTCTAAGACTTCCTCCAGGAGGTAGTGTAGGTATGGCTAGTTCATCTTCAGGTATAGGTACTCTTATAACAGTAGCTACATTCTCCTTAATTGCAGTTTTAACAGATGTAGCGATATCTTCATAGCTTTGGACATCGAATCCTAAAGCTCCAAAAGCTTCTGCTAACTTTATATAATCAGTTCTATAGCCTAGCTCTACAGATATTATTCTGCCGCCAAAGAATAGATCTTGAACTTGACGAACGAGACCTAGATTTCTATTATCGAATACAACAACTATTACAGGAATATTTTCTTCAACAGCAACAGGAAGATTGTTTGCTGTCATAAGAAATGAACCGTCACCATCTAGATCAACAACCACATTCTGAGGTCTAGCAAGTTTAGCACCTATTGCTGCAGGGAATCCAAAACCCATGGTGCCCATGCCTCCAGAAGAGATAAATGTTCTAGGTTTAAGTACATCCCAGAATACTCCAGCCCACATCTGGTGCTGACCTACACCCGTTGTCACAATAGTGTCTCGTGGAAGAACATCTCTAATCGTCTTAAGCACTCTCCAAGGCTTCAAGCCTTTACCATTATCTTCATAGTATATTCTAGTATAGTAGTCTTTAAGCTCCTTGATACGTCTAATCCATTCGGTTCTATCATACTTTTTAGCTACTGTTGTTAGTGCTGATATCAGTTTCTTCAACACTATTTTGGCATCACCTACTAAACCTACATCAATTTTTATGTTCTGTCTCTCTATTTCTGTTGGATCTATGTTGATCATAATTATCTTCTTGTTCGAATCTTTGATATCGTTATAGTTAGTTATCGTTCTATCACTTAATCTAGCACCAACAACAAGAACTACATCAGATTCTAAGAAAGCTTGATTAGCCTCGGCTCGCCCATAGTATCCCATCATACCTAAGTAGAGTGGATAGTCATGGGGTATAGCAGCTTTACCGAGAAATGTGGATACTATTGGTGCAACAAGAATATCTGATAAGGTTATGACCTCTTCTGTAGCGTTGCTCCAAACAACTCCTGCTCCAACAAGAATCAATGGTTTTTCAGCATTAATCAATAGCTCTATAGTCTTCTTGATAGCTATTTGATCTATCTTTAATGGAAATTCTCTATATCCCCTAATACTTCGTGTATCAAAGTTTTTTACACCATTGTCTATGTTTTGAGTCCAAATATCTCTAGGTACATCGATTACGACAGGACCAGGTCTACCTGTTAAAGATATATAGAAAGCATTTCTAATCCATATAGGTATTTCATCTGCGCTATTTAACCTAATTGCAAACTTAGAGATATTCTGTACAACACCTATTATGTCTGCTTCTTGAAAAGCCATTTTACCCATTGATGATAATGGCACTTGACCTGTTATAGCTATTATGGGGGAACTATCCCAATAAGCTGTAGCTATACCTGTTACAAGGTTAAGTGCTCCAGGTCCTGAGGTAGCGGTACATACTCCAGGAAAACCTGAAGCTCTTGCATATCCATCAGCTGCATGAGCAGCACCTTGCTCATGCCTCATTAAGATGTTCCTTATGTATCCATCTTTAACATAGTCGTATAAGATATCATAGAACTTCATGTTCGATAGACCTGGTATACCGAATATGACTTTAACACCTTCTCTGATAAGGGATTCTGCCATAAGCTTAGCGCCTATCATTAGAATCCTCCTCCAGATTTGACATATAGCTTATTGATACGGTTCTCTACATCAATCTCGCCATCCATTATTGTGTTGTGTTCGCTAACTGACATTAACAGACTTGGAGTTCCATCGACCTCACCACACAAACCATGTTTACCCCTTGTTGTAGCGAGTTTTTAAACTTTTCTTCTAAAGCATTTACTAACAATTACAATTTAAACATATTTATATCTGTTTATATATTGTGGACTGTAGATATTATCTTAACGTGTTAATGAATACTTATATACCTCTAAAAATGATGTGTTGTAGGGGATGTCTATTGCTTATCCCCTGGAAATAGGTAGAAAAAACCTAGACAAATATGTTAGATTACTTGATACTACGTTAAGAGACGGAGAACAAATGCCAGGAGTTGATTTAAGTGCTGAGCAAAAGCTAGAAATAGCATTGTTGTTGGATGAACTAGGTGTAGACTCTATAGAGGCAGGATTCCCCATAACGAGTCAAGGCGAGTTTGAAGCTGTTAAACTTATAGCTAAGAATGTTAGTCGTGCAGAAGTTGTTGCATTAGCTAGAGCAGTAAAAGCTGATATAGATAGAGCTCTAGATGCTGATGTAGATGCTATTCATACCTTTATAGCTACATCAGATTTGCATATGAAATACAAGCTCAAAATGACGCGTGAGCAAGTTTTAGAGAAAGCTGTTCAGGCAGTTGAGTATGCAAAAGCTCACGGTGTTGTTATTGAATTTAGTGCTGAAGATGCTACAAGATCTGAACCAAGGTTTCTGGTTGAAGTGTTTCAAGCTGTTGTTAATGCTGGTGCGAGTAGAATAGATATAGCTGATACAGTTGGTGTTGCATATCCAAGCTATATCTCAAGCTTGGTATCATATGTCAAGAGTAATGTTAGAGGTAACTATATAGTTAGTGTTCATTGTCATAATGATTTTGGTATGGCTGTAGCAAATAGTATATCAGCTATCGAGGCAGGTGCAGAACAAGTGCATGTAACGATTGTCGGTGTAGGTGAAAGAGCAGGTAATGCTGCTCTAGAAGAAGTAGCTTCTGCATCAAAATTCCTCCTAGGCTGTAGAGTTGGCATTAATTTCGAGAAGATACGTAAAGTGGTTGATACAGTAGTGAAGTATTTCGGAATATCTATACCACCCAATAAAGCTATAGTTGGTCGTAATGCATTTGCACATGAATCGGGAATACATGTTCATGGAGTTCTTAGCCATC
Source organism: Ignisphaera sp. (assembly GCA_038821645.1). Taxonomy (GTDB): domain Archaea; phylum Thermoproteota; class Thermoprotei_A; order Sulfolobales; family Ignisphaeraceae; genus Ignisphaera. The sequence goes on from JAWBDT010000017.1 coordinate 32,322, forward strand.
CGCTAACCTATGAACCTATAGATCCGGCTATTGTGGGAGCTGAAAGACTTATAGTTATAGGGAAACATAGTGGTAGACATGCTGTTGAATATGTATTGAAACAAATGGGTATAGAACCAAGAGAAGAAGTGGTTATGGAGGTCCTAAAGATGGTTAAAGAACTTGGAGACAAGGGTATTAAAATCGATAAATATGTATTGGACGATGTGATTAGAAAAGTTGTGGGGAGGACATGAAGATCTTCAATATAGCTGTTGTAGAAGGAGACGGTATAGGACCCGAGATAGTCTCATCAGCTCTTAAAGTACTAGAGAAAGTTGTTAGACTCTATGGACTACAAATTGATGTTACAAAAGTTTATGGCGGAGATACAGCAGTTAAAATGTTTGGTGAGGCTCTTCCAGAAGATTCGTGGAATATCATAAAGAAAAGTGATGCAATACTTAAGGGTCCTGTAGGTGAAAGTGCAGGAGATGTTGTAGTGAAAATCAGAAGAGGTCTAGATCTGTATGCTAATATCAGACCAGCTAAAGCTTTGCCAGGTGTTAATTCGCTGAGAAAAGATATAGATTTGGTAATAGTTAGAGAAAATACTGAAGATGTGTATGTGAGAGCTGAACATATGGTTACAGATGATGTAGCTATAGCTTTACGTGTAATAAGTAAAAGAGCAAGTGAAAGAATAGCTAAAATGGCCTTTGATTTAGCATTAAAGAGAAGGAAGAAGGTTACAGTGGTTCATAAAGCTAATGTTCTAACAGTTAGTGATGGTTTATTTAGATCATGTGTGTATAGAGTAGCTCAGAACTACAGGGATGTGGTAGTAGATGAAATGTATATTGATGCAGCAGTTATGGATATTGTTAGAAGACCTGAAAGATTTGATGTAATTGTGACCACAAATCTATTTGGTGATATACTTAGTGATCTAGCAGCTTATGTTTCTGGAAGCATAGGTTTAGCAGCATCAGCAAACATAGGTGACGAAAAAGCAATGTTTGAGCCTATACATGGGGCAGCATTTGATATCGCTGGCAAAGGTATAGCTAATCCTACAGCAATGATATTTTGTGTCTCGTGGATGCTTAAATGGTTAGGTGAGAAACATAATATAGATTCATACATTAAGGCATCTGAATCAATAAATAGAGCTATTCTAGAGGTCCTCAAGGAAGGTACGAAACTAACGCCAGATCTTGGTGGAAACAGTAAAACAGTTGAGTTTACTGAAGCTGTACTTGAAAAAATCAGCTAGGTTCTGTAACAACATCCGCTATATTTCTATAGAAACAAGTCCTATTACCCGTATGACATATAGGTCCTAGAGATCTAACCAGGACTACAATAGCATCTTTATCACAATCAACTTTAATATCTACAACAATTTGATAGTTGCCGCTAGTTTCACCTTTAAGCCAGATTTTATTACGTGATATAGACCATAAATGTAGATAACCTGTAGTTAACGTCTTTATAAGAGCTTCTCTATTCATATGACCAACCATAAGTACATCCTTTGTATCAATATCTTGTACAACAGCTATAACGGTATTTTGTTCATATCTAAATCTCAGTTTATTTACAATCTCTTCAGCTCTTTCTCTACTGAATATAACTATCTCTTTATCCATTGAGCAATAGCCTCAAGAAGTTGCTTACCTGTAGAACCGCTTTTTTCTGGATGGAATTGAGTTCCAAATATATTTCTATAGGCTATAGCTGCTGGAAAAAGCATATCGTAATGACTTAGCATGCATATGGAATCGAGGTGTCTAGGATAAACAACATAACTGTGGACGAAATATACATACTTACCATTAAGTTCTGCAAATACTTTGCATTTCTCGTTTCTGTTGAAGAGGTATACTTTATCCCAACCTATATGGGGGAGTTTTCTACTGGTTATAATCCTTTCTACATATCCCTCCAGGATACCTAACCCTTTTGAGTATCCATATTCTGTACTGTATTCAAATAGTATCTGCATACCTAAACATATACCAAGTACTGCAGAAATTTTATTAATCACATCTTTAAGTAAATCACCTTTCTTTTCTATATAAGGTCCAAGAGCCTTAAACGAACCTACACCTGGTAGGACTAGAAGATCATAATCGTATTCAAGATCGCTAGATATACGTACATCAAAGCCTACACGTTTTAATGCTGATGATATGCTGAAAAGATTGCCTACACCATAATTAAGTACTAGAGCCTTCATTTACGTCTCCTCAACAACTCTTTAGCAATATCTTCTGGTGTAATGTTCTTGAGCACCATCAATACCAAGAGATGATATAGAAGATCAGCTACCTCACTTATGAATCTTTCTCTAGATTCTGTTAGAGCAGCTACTATCACTTCTATAGATTCTTCACCAAACTTTCTAGCAACATACTCAATACCTTTACTTACTAGCTGAACCGTGTAACTGTTTGTAGGCTTCTTTTCTATTCTGTCAACTATAATACTGTAAAGTTCAGCTAGAACTAGATCCAAATCTTACACCTATGCTCATACCATGTATTTTAAACCCTTCATATTCAGCTAGTTGTAGAACAGCTTGAATAACCTCTCTCTTTATGGATGAACTATCGAGTATTATTGATAAAGGTTTGAGAAAGTCGTAGACGCTTAATGCACCCCTAGATGTAGCCCATCTATTTGTTGGAAGTATATGGTTAGGACCTATATAATCTATTAGTGCTGGAGGTTCTTTTCCCAAAGATATGGCACCCACATTACTTATATAGTTCAAGTATTTTTGTGGTTGAGCTACATGAAGCGATAGATGTTCAGGCGCAATAGTATTGACTATATCTACAGCTTCATCAATACTACTAACTTCAACAATGTAATAGTCATGATCTTTATCTTGCTCTAGGATTTTACCTACTTCTTGTATAAGCTTTTTTGAATTAGATATCAATACTATAAATGTTCCTTGACCATGTTCAGCTTGCGCCATCATGTCAATTGAAATCATCTCTGGATCAGCCGATTCATCAGCCACAACAACAAGTTCTGTGGGCCCTTCTACACCATCAATAGCTACAGCATCTTGTACAAGAAATTTTGCTGCTTGGACATATATGTTTCCAGGACCCACAATTTTGTTAACCTTCTTAACAGATTCAGTTCCATAGGCAAGTGCCGCTATAGCTTGTGCACCACCCACCCTATACACTTCATCTACCTCTAGCTTTAGAGCTACGTAAGCTACAGCTGGATTGATACAGCCATCAGGCATAGGTGGAGAGGTTACATATATCTTTTTAACTTTTGCAACTTTAGCTGGGATTCCAGCCATTAATAATGATGAGGGATACGATTTTCTTCCTCCTGGTACATATATACCTACATTATCAATGCTTCTCCAAACATATCCTAATCTAATACCTTCAATTTCTATTACAACATCTTTAGGTAGATGGAGCTCATGAATTTTGAATAGAATATCGTAGACCACGTCTATAGATTTCTTGAGGCTGGACTCAAGATCTTTACAGCATTTCAATAAGTATTGTCTGTCTATTGCAATAGTATCTATATCCACACCATCGAATTTCTTTGTCAATTCCTTTAAAGCTCTATCACCATATTTTCTAACGTATTCTATAATATTCTTAACGTTATCTAAAACTTTTTCAAGTTCTAAAGGTCTTACAGTTGGAATACGATAATATATAGTCATAATCTGACCTCGATACCTTTAGACTTGAGGTATAGTTTTAGCTCCATTATACTCACAATACCATCATGAAATATACCAGCAGCTAATGCGGCATCGGCATAACCTTGTACAAAAACCTCGTAAAAATGCTCCATACTCCCAGCTCCACCACTAGCTATAACTGGTAATCTAACAGCACATGCTATACTTTTAGTTAGCTCTACATCATATCCAAGTCTAGTCCCATCTCTGTCTATACTGGTCAACAGTATTTCGCCTGCTCCTAAGGCTTCAACAGTTTTAGCCCATTCTACAGCATCTAAGTTTGTGTTGTATGTGCCTGAGTATGTATATACAAGGTATTTATTGCCACTCTTCTTAGCGTCTATAGCTACAACAATACACTGTGAACCGAATTCTTCAGCACTTCTCGAAATTATTTCTGGATTATTTACTGCAGCCGTATTTATGCTTACTTTATCTGCTCCATATGATAGAACGTCAGCTATATCATTTAAATCTCTTATACCTCCTCCAACAGTCAAAGGTATTGATAACACACTTGCAGTATCTTTAACAACATTGAGTAAGGTCTTTCTATTCTCTATACTTGCAGTTATATCGAGAAACACTATCTCATCTGCACCTTCTTCTTCATATCTAGCAGCAAGCTCTACTGGGTCACCTTTATCTTTTAGGTTCTGGAACTTTACACCCTTGACTACCCTCCCATTCTTTACATCTAGACAGGGAATTATTCTCTTAACAGTCATATTACTCCCTTTGTACTCTTGATACCGCTACCAATGATTCGTGTAGCATCGTGTAGAGCTAGACCTAATCCCTTAAACACAGCTTCTATAATATGGTGTGTATTGTGACCTTTAATTTTTAGAACATGAATAGTTATCTTTGATCTGGTAGCTAATGTATCTATGAAGTGATTAACATTTTCAGTACTCATTCCACCTATAACTACCTTCTCTAGATCTAGATCTATATAACTACCACCTCTTCCAGATACATCAACTGCTACAAGAACTAATGCATCATCCATTGGTACAATAACATGCGAATATCTCTTTATACCTGATTTATCTTCTATACATTTGGCCAAAGCTTCACCTATAGCTATAGCTGTATCTTCCACAACGTGATGGTCATCGTAAGGCTTCTTGTCAACGGTTTTAATGGTTGCAGAGGAATTCATGTGTTTGAATAATGTTTCAAGCATATGGTTTAGAAACGGTATAGGTGTATCAATCCTGATCTCTCCCTCTGAGTCTATATCTATATAGACTTCTGTAAAAGTTTCTAGTGTATCTCTTGAATATCTGCACTGCCTAGACATTTTTTACACCCTTAAGAAAGCCTCTGAAGAGAGCCATACCGACTATAGCGTAATCAAAACCCATGGAGTTTAGCAACAATAAGTCTTCATATCTCGAGATACCTCCAGCATATTCTTTCAGTCCTTTAACCTTTGGTATAAATCTAGCTATGCTATTATCTATTCCACTCATAGTTCCTTCAGTATCTATATAAGTGAACATTACACCTAGTAAAGGGTATTGCGAAGCAATTTCTATTGCTTTCTCAATTTCTATTGCTTTCTCGTTCCATCCAGAGACATATACATATCCATCAGATCTATAATCTAGTGCAAGAATGACTTTATCACCACCAACATCGTTAATTATATGATTAAACTCACTTCTATTTCTAAAGAATAACGAAGATATTACAACAGCTGAAGCACCATATCCAAGAACTCTATAAACTTTAGTTAAACTCCTTATGCCACCCCCAACCTGAATCCAACTGAATCCTATAGACGATATATCGCTTATTAAATGACTATTATCACCCACCCCTTCTGCTGCATCTAGATCTACTACATGTATTGCTTCATATCCATTACTATACAGTTCTTCAGCAACCTTAATAGGGTCACCAATAACTATACCAGTACCTCTAACGCCTTTAACACGTTTCACAGCCTTGCCATCACTTATATCTATGCTGGGCATAACCTTAATCAAGATATCACCTTTTCGATATCTAGTACAACTATATCTCTAGCTCCTTTAGATATAGCTTTAGTTATCACAATAGGTATATCATCTTCATTAACTACTGTTATGACCTCCCAAGCATCAGCCTTACTTAATTTTGTTACAGCTGGAGCCAACATTGCTGGAAGAACGCTAAGCACATCACTAAGTCTATCGTTAGGGACATTCATGAAGACCATCTTCTTTCCTTTGGCGTTTATAACTCCCTGGACAAGTGTTACAATAAGCTTTATCATCTCAGCGTAACGACTTTTTTGCCAGTTCTTACCAGCAATAAGTGTTGCATATGTATGTAACACAGTATCTATAGGCTCTAGACCATGGATACGAAGCGTTGTACCACTACTAGCAACATCTATAACTGCATCAGCTGCACCTAGATATGGCATAACTTCTGCAGCTCCACTAACTCTCACTATTTTTGCCTTCAGATTCTGTTCCCTAATATACCTAGAAGCAATATTGTAATACTTAGTTGCAATCCTTATACTTCTATCCCTAATCTGAGATACCTCTCGTACATTCCATCCACTTGGTACAGCAAACACTATACTTGCTTCACCAAAATCGAGCTTCACCAACTCTTCAACATCTGCTTCAGACTCTACAACGTAGTCGTGACCTGTTATGCCTAGCTCAGCTCCTCCACTTTCAACAATATATGGTATATCTTCTGTTCTTACTGCTACAAGCTCTACATTACTCCAATTAGTTGGAATGACTAAAGCCCTCTCATCAAACACTTTAGGCTTTATTCCTATTGCTTGAAGAAGTTTTAGTGATGGTTCTTGAAGTCTACCTTTATTAGGTATCGCTATCTTCATAACTCTCTACCTATAACATATAATATCTTGCTACATAGCTCTGGTGGCGGTATCGTTAGCCTATATAGATCTTCACCAACTTTCTTAATATATATACCATGTCTCTGCAAAATACTACTAAGATCTCTTCTATCTCTGATTAGTAGGAAATTCGTTAAAGATCTATAAACCTTCAGATTTAAGTTCTTAAATGTTTCATAGAGGTAGTTCCGCATCTCCTTTATACTATTCACCACCTTCTCCATATACCATCTATTTTCTAATGCGCTTATACCTGCTACAAGTGATGGAGTAGGTATATCGAAGGTTGTATGTATTGCTGATATCCTTTCTATAACATTTTTGTCTGCCACGATATAGCCAAGTCTAAAGCCGGCTAGACAGAAAGCTTTACTAAGGCTTCTAACAACTATAATGTTTGGATACCGATCTATGTAGGGAACTACAGTATAACCTGCATATTCATGATATGCCTCATCGAACACAACATAACCATTAACATTCTTTGCTAAGGCTTCAACCACATCCTCTTTAGCATGCACCACAGGACCACCAGTAGGATTATTAGGATCAACTATTACAGCTAGATTTACATCTCTAGACTTCTCTATTAGAACATCTGTATCTACTCTCCACCAATCGCCATCTTCATAACTGTTAACAGTTACGCTTACTAATCCTCTTGCTTCTGCATATACCTTTATCATAGCAAATGTTGGATCTATGTATAGAACCTTGTTACCTTGGTTAACTAAGGTATAGAAAATAGATCTTAAAGCACCATCGCCTCCAACAAATGGATAGACGTTGTCTTTATCAGTTTTGGTGTATTCAGCTAGAAGTTCTCTTAATCTATCAAAGAGGTTTTTATTTGGGTATAGATTACAGTTCTTTAGATATTTTGTGACACTCTCTATCACAAAATCGGGTACATTGTATAAACATTCATTGAGATGCAACCTTATGGCTTCATTTGGAGGCTCTTCATATACATAACGGATTTGTATTTGTGCAATAAACATCCCCTTTCATCCAATCTTGTTTAGAGTTTTTAAACTTAGTGTATTACATAGTTTATACAAAACTCATAGAACTAATGTGTCTATTTACATAGCAATCATTCATGAATATGTATAGCTTATTAACAAGTTCACACTACATTACTAGGTAGGTGCTAGGTGTTGGTTGTATACATACCGAGGGATGAGTTAATAGATGTTATAGTTCGTAATGGCATGGTTGAAGAATTCGCTTCTTGGATTAAGAAGAAGCTCGGAGATGATTGTGATCCAATTTCTCTAGAAGATGTAGATTATGAATATCTGCTTCATTTCGCTATAGAGAAAAAGCTGATAAATGTTGATGAGCTTCCAGAATATATTAAAGATGCAGAGAATCTACACTATCCTGATATTGATGACAAAGAACTTGAAATGAAGAGGTTGCCTAGAAAGATCAGACGAAAGACATAGATCTATTCCTCTTTACTGCTTACATCATTAGTATAGACATTCTCTACTTCTTCTAAAATCTTTTTACCCCATCCATCACCTAAAAGTTTTATCAGAAGCTCACGCTTTTCGATAATATCCTTAATGTTTCTTATACCATTATTAGCAAGAATTCTAGCTCTAACTCTACCTATGTACTTGAGCTTGACTAAATCTAGAACATCCTCTCGGACTCCGTGTCTCACTCTCTCAATTAGTACTTCAAGCTTATCGCTATGTCTCTTCAATCCCACAGTTTTTGTAATGATGTATGCTGAAAATACAAGCCATTCACCAGTTTCTTTGATAACTCCGAGATCACCAAGCTCTATACCGTATCGTTCAACAATAACTCTTTCGGGAACCTCTTCTATCCAATCTCTTAATATCAATCCAATTAAACATCCTCTAAACCAATCTACATTAGGATCTTTTGCTCTATCCTCTAAAGATTTTGATGGAACTTCTTCTCTCATTTCAAGATCTGCTACAAGTTCTTCGAACCATTCATATGTCTGTCTAGCTATATGTATATCACTAAAATCAGGAGTCATACCTATGAGAGAAAGGTAGTATAGAAGAGGTACATCTTCTCTGTCTTTTAGTCCATCTATTATTATGAAGCTTGAGACAGGATCTATGTAGAGCCACGATGTTGCCATACCCAAGCTTGTAGGTGTGAATGTTACTTCTGTTCCAGTCTTTCTTGATCTAATCATTGCAAGCTCTTCTAGCATAGTTACTGTCTCTCTTAGTTTTTCTTCTATGGTTACTGGATCCATATTTACTGCATTGAACGACATACTAAAAAACTTGACAAGATCCCGTAATGTTGGTGTTTCTCCTGACGATATTGAAGCGAGTACGTGTTTTCGTAGAGCATCATCATTCCATAGACTTGAACTTATAGCTTCTGGTGTACCATCAATATATCTTTTGGCTTCAGATAGAGATGCCACGTCTTTACCTATCACAACTATACCGTATGGATCATATTGAGGTCTTCCAGCACGACCTGAAAGCTGTTTGTATTCTAATATACTGATCCTCTTCATGTATTTCTCGCTAAAGTATCTAGTGTTTATGATCACCACTCTAGCAGGTAGATTAACGCCCATGGCTAGTGTTGGTGTAGCAGCTAAGTATCTCAGTAGTCTTTCTCTAAATGCTTTTTCTATGAATTGTCTAGCGTTAAACGATAGTCCAGCGTGATGATAGGATGCTCCACAACGTATTAACGGATATAGTTTTTCGTATTCAAAATCGTGGAGCTGATCTTTGAGCTCTTTTGCTAAAACATCTAGTTCTCGTAGTTCGTAATCTGGTAGGGATTTGCACAATACGGGAGCATATGTATAGGCTAATTCTTCAACTGCTTTTCTAGAATATTTGAACTCTAATACATTAAAACCTTCACTAATAGCTTTTTGTAACCAGTAATTGGTTAAATCATCGACAGTTATAGTGTCTAGACCATAAGTTGCTCCTCTAGGTATGATCATGGTCCAGGTTTTTTCACCTCTATTCTTATAAGCTATAACCTCGTAAAGCTTTACAGGTCTCCAATCAGATTTAATGAGAATAGCATTAAGCCATTTAGCTACCTCTTCAGGATTGCCTATAGTTGCTGATAAAGCTACTATCTGTATTCCCAGCATTTTAGCCCTCATGGCTATCATCTCAACTATATGCCCTCTGCTAGAATCCCCAAGCATATGCATTTCATCTATGACAACGGTTCTTACCTTATCGAACCATCTAGGTCTTTTCCTCATAATGGAGTCTAGACGTTCATAGGTAGTAACAATTAGGTCAAATCTACCTAAGTTCTCTATCTCTTCTTGAGTAACGATGTAATCTCCAACAGATATACCAACCTTTATACCATATCGTTCCCAAAATTTGAATTCACTATACTTTTCATAAGCTAGAGCCTTTAGTGGTGTTGTATAGATGCCTTTTCCATTTTTTGTAGCAGCATTAATTAGAGCTATTTCACCAATAAGAGTCTTACCGCTAGCAGTAGGCGCTACAACGAGCATGTTATTCATATCGAGAAGACCGTTTCTTAAAGCTTCGGCTTGTGGGGGTGTGAAACTCTTTATCCCTTTTTCTCTCAGTCCGCTGGCTATAGGCTCGGGGATATCCATAAACATCACTATGAGTACCCTGAATATCCATATGTTATCTTAACTTGCTGACGTTATATACTGAGAGGTGTCCAAAAATTACATAACACACTACTGCCTAAGAATATACCTCAATCATAATGCTAAAGCTTTTATTGTTTATCAAACATAATTAACTATGAGGTGGTGGTATGGTTTTAGGACCTGTAGCTATTGCAGATAATGCCTATTGGGTTGGTGTAGATGACGAAATTAAAGAACTTTTTGAATCGCTTTGGCCTCTACCATTCGGTATATCGTATAATGCTTATGCTGTAATAGGTAGTGATGCTGTTGCACTTATTGATACAGTTGATGAGAGGTATACATATGAGTATCTAGGTAAGGTTAAAGAAGTTGTTAAAGATTTTGATAGAA
>JAWBDT010000018.1:0-31477 GCA_038821645.1 Ignisphaera sp.
GAGCTTAGATGAAGGCGATATTATGGATAAGATGTGGTGGGAAGCAATACTAGGGACTATGTTGATGACTAGATATGCAGATCTTTTGATTATGCATTCAATAGAAGGTTGGGTACTATTACCATTAGTTATATGGAGATTCCAACTGTATACAGATCCAAGAAAGCCTGTAGCTGTTCCATCAGGTGTTAGAGAAGTAGGTAAGCCTAATGGATTCTCTCCTGTTATCGTTACATCAAATTACGCTCTTACCTACAGTATTGTTCTGAGTGATCTAGAAAAGGCTAAGATTAATGCTTGGCTTGTTGTTATAGATACTGAAGGGCTTGCCGTTGATGTAGCTGTAGCAGGTAGAAAATTCATAGGTGAAAAAGTAGCTGAAGTGATAAGAGCCTCTAATCTCGATAAAAAGATTAAACACAAGATACTAATTATACCTGGTAAAGCTGCTAGAGTTTCTGGAGACATAGAAGATTCAACTGGATGGCGAGTAATTGTAGGACCCATGGATTCTAGTGAGCTAGGCAAGTTTATTGAAAAAGAATTCACAGAAAGCAAAATACAGGAGCTTTCAACTTAATAAAATGTTTACAAATGTTTATAATGATTTATCTATCTCATGGTTGTTCTTCTAAAAATTGGGTGAAGCTCGATAACTAAAGAGAATTATGCTAAAGTAATATTTCCACAATACAATGTAGCTGCAACTGTAACTAAAGGAATAACGATATTAGAGATAGCCCAAAAATTGGGTATAGGCATCAGAAGTGTTTGCGGTGGTAAAGGATTTTGCGGTAAATGCAAGGTTCTTATAAAGGGAAAAGTAGATCACAGGCTAACCGACAAAACATTGATTTCTGAAGAAGAACAGGCCAAGGGATATGTCTTAGCTTGTTTAGCTAAAATCATAGAAGATGTAGAAGTATTTGTACCTCCTGAAAGTCAGTTTAGAAAAGCTAAGCTTCTTTCATCTGTATTGTTACCTAAACTAATCGTGAACCCCATCATATCTAGATCAATCATATCTGAATATACAGATATCGTTAAACTTGCAACATTTTACAAATTTGACGAAGAACTAAGAAAGAAAGCAGAATCATTACTAGACATCAATGGCAAGGCTATTGTCATCATCAACCCCCTACATAATGTTGTTATAGATGTTAAAACAGAAGACCATATTTACGGTATAGCTGTAGATATAGGTACAACAAAAGTTGTTGTAGCGCTAATAGATATAGCTCAGGGAAAGGTTATCGACGTAGAATCAGAATTCAATAAACAGATTATGTATGGAGAAGACCTTGTATCACGAATATCGTATGCTATTGATAAGGAGGGTTTGAGAGAACTCAAAACAACCGTTATAGAGACTATAAACGGACTAATAGATAGTTTATGCAAGAAACACAAGATAGATAATAGAGAACTCTACCACATTTCAGTAGCAGGAAATACTGTCATGACCTACCTTTTTGTGGGTTTAGATCCATACCCATTAATACGCTCTTTTAAAACCCCAGTTAAAATAGACCCTAAACCATATATATTAAAGGCCTCAGATCTCGAGCTGAATACCAATAGAGATGCTATTGTTTATGTTCTACCATGTAGCGGTAGATTCTTAGGAGGAGATGTTATCGGTGATATTGTTACTGCAGGTCTTCATCTAATTGATGAACCAGCACTTTTAATTGATATTGGGACTAATACTGAGGTTGTTATAGGGTGTAAGAACTGGTTCTTAGCAACAACAGCACCAGCTGGACCTGCATTTGAAGGATGGGGATTGAAATGCGGTGTTAGAGCAATTCAGGGAGCTATCGAGAGTGTACAAATAGATCCACAAACATTAAAAGCAAGATACTCAGTCATAGGAAACGTGAAACCTATAGGTATATGTGGTTCAGGATATATAGATCTAGTTGCACAACTTTTCATACATGGCGTTATAGATCGACAAGGTAAGTTCTATAAAGATATAGAATCACCGTATATCAGAAAGGGTAGTGATGGTTATGAATACATTGTGGTTAGTGGCGATGAATCTGCTACCGGAAGAGATATAGTCATTACGGAGAAAGATATATACAATATTATAGATGCAAAATCCTCTGTATGCGCAGCTATAGCAATATTGTTGAAAAGAATGTACCTAGATGTATATAAGATTACCCGTGTCTTCATATGTGGCGCTTTTGGAAGATACCTCAATATTGATAGTGCTGTAGCCATAGGCATGATACCTGAATTTCCTAAAGCAGAAGTAATCTATATAGGTAATGGATCTCTAGGTGGAGCAATAATGACAACTGTATCTAGAGAGTACATTAATTATGTTGAAAAAGTAGCAAAAAATATTGCTACGATAGAGCTCATGCTTGATCCCAACTTTATGGAAGAATATGAATCAGGATTCATACTTCCTGGAAAACAAGAACTTTTTCCAACATGGTGGAAAAAGAGTTTAGGAATAAAACCTTGGAAACTAGAGAAATAATAAACTAAAACATTAGTATAGTGATTAACTAAGTGTGATACGATGCGTAGACCCTTCATAGCATCAATCTCAGGTAAAGGAGGAACTGGAAAAACTACTCTAACAGCACTTCTACTTAAGGTGTTAATAGATAACGCTACAGACGACACAATACTCGTAGTAGATGCGGATCCTGCTACAAACTTGCCCGAGGTTCTTGGCGTTAATATCAACAAAACTATTGGTGATATTGTTGAAGAATTTAGAAAGAAAAGCAATAACATATCTGATTTGGGTTTCGAAAAATCATCTCTACTCCAATATTGGATACTTAGAGATTCACTAACTGAAACACCCCACTTTGACTTAATAGCTATGGGTAGAGGTGAAGGAGAAGGCTGTTATTGTTATGTTAATTCAATTCTTACAAGAATCCTTGTAGAGTTAATGAAGAATTATAGTGTTGTCTTAATGGATATGGAAGCTGGTTTAGAACATCTAAGTAGAAGAGTTGATAGATATGTTAATACCCTCATAGTTGTTGTAGATCCTTCCATTATGAGTATAAAAACTGCTGAAAGAATTATAACGATAGCAAAAGAGGTAAACATAAAGCCTGAAAAACTCTTTCTTGTTGGTAATAGAATGTCCGAAAATACGGTCCGTGAGGTAGCAAGGTATGCGTCTCAGTTGGGTTATGAATATGCAGGAACAATACCTAATGATGATGTCATATACACTTATAACCTAGAGGGGAAATCTCTATTGACGCTTCCTCAGAATACCAAAGCTATCCAGGCCACAAGAATTATCGCTAAAAACATAGGTCTCATAGATTAAACCTCTCATCAAAATTCTAGTAATAATATTTTAATATTCTAATGCAGTATTAATATACATTAAACAAAACATTAGTAAAATTTATATAGCAATTCTTTTGAATATGTAAATGGCGGTAAAGTTGAAAATATTGCACGAGTTTGTTCCTACGAGAAAATTTTTACAAATGGCTGAAGAGACTAAGGACCTAGTTGATGGATGGAATATAACTGATAGTGCTGCTGGTATACCTGCACCTAGTGGAACAGCTGTTGGATGTGTGTTAAAGGTTAAATACCCAGAGAAAATAGTGATACCTATCTTCATATTAAATTACAAAGGTCCTGTTGAAATTGGTGCTTTAGCTCTTGCTGCTGATGCTGTTGGACTCGACGGTCTTGTGCTTACATTTGGTGACGAACCCAAATATGGAGAACCTTTAGCAGCTAGATACTGGAAAAATTCAGAAGACTGTCGAGATTTCTTGAAAAAAGAAATAAAGCTGAAACGTGTTAAGCTTGGTTGCCTGTTGTCTCCAAAACCTTGGAGAGATAGATATGGAGTAAAGCAATTTGGTGTTGATGACATGATTAATAGAGTTAAAACTGGATGGGATTTTGCATTCTTCATGAGATTAGACGACACTACGCTACCATTGCTTGAACAAATTTCATTTGAGATAAAGAAACTCAATGTACCTTTATACACATACTTCTTGATAAAGACTCCACGTAATGCTGAAATTCTTGCACGAATAGGGTGGACCCCCACAACATCTCTTGAAAATGCTTTAACATTTGCTGAAAAACTTGAAGGACTAGTCGAGGGCTTAATAGCTACATGTGCAGGTGATTATCAAGGTGATTTAGAGCTTCTAAAACAATTAAGTAGGCTCAGAAAGTGAAAAATAGGTTAAATGAAGTAAACTAGATTATGTGTTCAATGCTCTAGGTCTAATACATTACTCTAAAAGTTTTTTCCAATCAACCTCTTTATCTATTGTCGATACTATATCATTCTCTTTAGCTTTTAGTGAATCAGCTGTAACTATCGACTGAACTTCACGCAATTTTTCAATTGTTGTATAAGTATCATAAGGAACAAGCAGTAAAGGTACATTAACCTCCTTGGCCTTAATCAACACTCCGACATCAGGATACAAATTACCTGTGAGTATTACAACACTAGGTCTTGTCTCTAAAGCTGCTATAATTAGATCTGTTCTATCTCCTCCAGTAATTATTGCTGCATTTATAGCCCTTCTGAACCATCTTAAAGCAGCTGTTGGGGCCATGGCTCCAACGATAATGTCTTCAATGATATTGTTAAGTCTATTCTCATTTTCAAGCACCTCAGCATTCAATGCTTCAGCTACATCCCTAACCGTTGGTGCTAAGAGTCTAGGTTTCTCCGATATAACTCCGTATACCTTCATACCTAGATCCTCAACTAGTGGTACCAATAAATCGTTCACCCTTTCTACATAGTATACAGGAACATTATTGAATATAACACCATCTAAAGCTACACCATATCGTTCAAAGAAACATCTGTAAAGATATACCCTGTCTACAACTTCATCAACAATATCTCTATCCTTAGCTACAGCCACATATACGGGTTTTGCATTCAGCACTTTGGCTATTTCTGGCAAAGGTAATCCTATACTAGACATGGTCTCCGTTAAAGGATAACTTTCTATAACTACAACATCCTTTCCTTCACTTACCTTATTGAAACAATCTATAATCAGTCTCTTTAAGTTATCTATATCCTTTTTTAATTCTATGATACCACGCGATATTGTTAGAGGACTCATGCATTCTACTGGATCTTTAAGATCGAGAGCTTCTTTAATTGCTAATACATCTGGATCAACGAATTTCATTGATGGAAGTCTATATCGAGCTCTGGCAATAGGCTTAAAGTATCCAACCTTTAATCCTTCTTGAGAAAACTTCTTTAAAAGTCCATATATAAGTACAGTTTTACCTCTTTCGCCCAAGATTAGTATAGATTTAACCGTATCCATCACCTATTCTATAACCATCTTAACATCTATAGCCATACTTCCAGCTCCTTCTTCATATACGAATAGGGGATTAATATCCATTTCTACTATATCTGGTACATCTGTAACAAGCTTGCTTACTCTCAACAATATATTTATCACAGATGCTATATCTGCGGTCGGTTCTCCTCTAAATCCTTTTAGAAGATTGTAAGCTTTGGTTTCCATAACCATCTCTTTAGCTTCGTAAAGAGATAGTGGTGCTAATCTAAACGATACATCTTTGAATAATTCTGCATATATTCCGCCAAGACCAAACATAACTATGTGACCAAATACTGGATCTTTTGTAGAACCTATTATGACCTCTCTGCCTTTTGGAACCATCTTCTGGACAACAACACCGTATATTGATGATTGTGGTGAAAATTTACGTACATTGGATATAATGGATCTGAATGCTTCTCTAACATCATTATCGGATCTTACATTCATTATAACACCACCAACATCAGATTTATGGATTATATCTGGGGAAGCTATCTTGAGTACCACGGGATATCCCATATTTTTGGCTATCTCTACAGCTTCATCTTCAGAAGTAGCTAACATTGTTGGAGCAACAGGTATACCATAGCACTTAACTACTTCTTTTGCTTCTGACTCTAATAACACTTTTCTATTCTGATTTTTCACACTTTCTATTATCGAAAGTGCCTTCCTTCTATCTACGTCATATATGTTCACATGTTCTAATGTCTTTAATACATATTCTCTTAACTCTCTATACATACTCAGACCATAAATTGCTATAACGCCTTTTTCAGGCATATCGTAGACAGGTATGTTGTTCTCGATAAGCATCTTGGATGCTTTTTCAACTTTATCACCACCAATAAATACTGCTACTATTGGTTTAGAAGGATATAGCTTACTTAGTTCTATAATCACCTTAGCTGTTTCCTCAGGTTCTGTAACTACTTGTGGTGTTAATATCGTTATCAAACCATCTACATTATGATCCTTAAGAAGAGCTTCTATAGCAAGTCTATACCTATCAGCTTGCGCATCACCGAGCACATCAACAGGATTGTATACAGACGCCATAGGTGGTAAACTGTTACGTAGATAGTCTATAGTTTGTTTGGATAAAGAAGCCAACTTTAATCCTTTCGACGTTAGAATATCCGATGTAACTACCCCACCACCACCAGCATTTGTCACAATACCGATTCTATCTCCGTGAGGTATGGGTTGGGTACTGAATGCTATAGCCATATCGAATAATTCTGAAACTGTTGTAACATGTATTATGCCTGCCTTCTTTAACGCTGCTTTTAATGCTGTTATCCCTCCAGCCATAGATCCTGTATGACTTAAAGCGGCCTTTGCGCCAGCTTCTGTTGTACCTCCTTTGAGGAGAATTATTGGTTTCTTTCTAGATACACTAGCACCTATGCTTATGAATCTCCTACCATCAGTTATGGATTCAAGATACAGCAGAATGACCTTGGTCTCAGGGTCTTCACCTAAGTACTCTATGAAATCAGATTCGTTTAGATCTGCTTTATTGCCTAAGCTAACTATTTTTGAAAATCCTATACCGGTTTTCAAAGACCAATCAAGTATTGCTGAAAGTAGTGCACCACTTTGCGATATAAATGCTATTCCTCCTCTTCTTAAAGGAGTAGGTCCAAATGAAGCATTAATGGGGGTATAGAGATCCATAATGCCTAGACAGTTAGGGCCGACGATTCTTACACCATACTTCTTAGCTATTTCTACTAACTTTTTCTCTCTTTCAATACCCTCACCTCCTACCTCTTTAAATCCAGCTGTAATAACAACAACATGCTTAATACCCTTCTTACCGCATTCCTCTAGAGTACTTAATACTACTTGAGCTGGTACTACTATTACTGCTAAATCTATATCACCTGGAATTTCTGATACAGATTTGTATACATCAAGACCAAGTATTTTATCTGCTTTTGGATTTACTGGATATATTTCTCCCTTATATCCGCTCTCAATTATATTTTTCAGTATAGCATGTCCAACTTTTCCAGGCTCTCTCGAGGCACCAATTATTGCTACTGATTTAGGCTTAAATAAATACTCTAAACTCTTGTCCATATTGCTTAAACCCTTAACGTCATTTCTCGAAAAAAGTTTAAAAATATTTGTAGTTAATGTGCATGATTGTGAATAAGAATTTAATATACAAACGTGATACTATATATCGGTTAGGTGAAAATGATTGAAACTAGTTTTCATAGGTCCTCCAGGTATAGGTAAAGGTACATACGCTAAGATGTTGAGACAGAAATACGGAATTCCACATATATCTACTGGAGATATCTTCCGAGAAGAGATAGCCAAAGGAACCGCTCTAGGTATAAAGATTAAACAATATGTTGAAAAAGGATTACTAGTTCCCGATGAAATTGTGATAGAAGTTATTAAAAAAGTTCTTCAAGGTCCTGAATGTAGAAATGGATTTATACTTGATGGATTTCCTAGAACAATTAAGCAAGCAGAAGAACTAGATAAAATAGTATCAATAGATGCTGTATTTCTATTTGAAGCACCAGTAGAAATTATTGTAGAAAGGGTATCGGGAAGAATTATATGTCCTAATTGTGGTACTATCTATAACATTAGATGGAGGCCTCCTAAAGTTCCAGGAATATGTGATGTTTGTGGACATCAGTTAATAAAGAGAAAGGATGATGAACCAGAAGTGGTTAGAACTAGGTACCAAATATATAAGCAAACTTTTGAACCTGTAATAGATTACTATCGTCGTAAAAACTTGTTGATAGAAATTGATGCTTCACGTGATGCAGAAATTGTTGTGAGGGATATTGAGGAATTGCTTAAAAAGATGAATATAATAAAGTAGTTTTATTCACTAAAACAATTATCTAGGTTTATAGAATGGATGTTCAACTTTATCTTTTTTATCAAGTATTTCGTCTATTTTTGGCTCTCCCAACATTGCTCTCTTGATAGCTATCTTTGTTGCTTCATAATTATATCTATACACTTTATCCTTATCTTTAGCTGCAGGATGTATAAAAACACCACAAATTATAACGACATCATCTACTATATCTTTAGGTATAATTCCTTCAGCTACACTATCTGCCACAGCTTTAGCTACAGCATATTGTGCTGGACCAAATATTAGTTCTGCTTGAAACATATTTCTTATAGTTACTTTAGGAACTATCAATGTAACTGGCTTCACAAGTAGATTTGGTGTCAAAACTGCAAAGAGTTTCGTATGTCCATATGTTTGATGAGCTAAGCCAAAAGATAATCCTATACCTGCAGGACCATCTTTATCACCAATTATCAAATCTATGTGTGCTACCTCATTACCTTCACCTACTAATGCTTCACCGAACCTTATACCTATTTTACCCATCCCGTACACCCACTACACTATAGGTTATACACTCAGTATATATTTCTTTGCGTCATTGCTTTAAAGTTGGTGCAGCAGATGGTTTTATATTTTGATTAACAAGAGGTATAGAATGTATATCCACTCATCATGGGTATAAGGAATGGGAAGCGAAATTGATAGAGATACTGTAGTAAAACGCTCAGTAGAATTAATGCGTAGTGGAGCTACACTATTAGCTGAAGTATGTCCTCTATGTAGGTCACCTCTATTTAGGCTTCGTAGCGGTGAAATTGTGTGCCCTATACATGGAAGAGTTATGGTAGTTAAAACAGAAGAAGAGGTGGCAGAAGCTGGTGTGATAGGTGTTTTAACTGAATTAGAGAAAAAAATATCAAATCTATTAATTAATCGTGTTAAGAATATTAGTGAAGATGATGCTTCATATGATGATGCTCGTGATATTGTGATGTGGCTTGAAGCAATTGAAAGAATTGAAAGAATTAAACAGATGCTTAAACAAGTGCCTGAACAACGTAAGAGAAAAGCCGAGGAAAAACATGAAGAACAATAATATACATTACTGTGTATTAGACAATAGACCATGAAATAAGATGCAAGAGTTCACACTAAATAATAGTGTGTAGATTTTTATGATTGCATTAACATCAACTAATAAAATACGTGAAGCATATTTATATTCTAGTAGTTAGATTTGACTTCAAAGGATTATAGTGATTAGTATGAAGAACGGTATCTTGGTTGGACTCTTTATAGGACTTTTGTTGGGATTCATTGATAGTTATACTTATGCTATTTCGGGCTATACAACATCAGAAATATCTTTAATTATTGTACCTTTTTTAGTGATGACTATATTCAAGGTCGTTAAGGTTAGGTACAATAACTATGATCTAATCACAGCTATAGCTCTAGCTTTCGGTATCTGTATGGCAACTACACTATCATCCGGGATGTATATAACATTTGGTTTTCTAAAACATATATCGAGTAGATTGAGGCCTTACGGAATGGATATAGATGTACCCGAATATATATATAGTGGCTCTTTTCCAGATCTCACAGCATTACCTACATATGTAGCTTTAGCTCTTATATCATTTGGTGGAGCATTGATAGCTTTTGCGTTCAGGAATCATTTCATAGAGAAAGAGAAACTCAAATACCCAATCGGATTGGCTTCAGCGATTCTGATTAAGCTTTTGCAGAAGAGTTTGATATCTGTTAAGATTGTTGTTACATTTATTCTCCTAGGTTTTTCATTACAGTTTATAGCTATGAGAATGAACACAATGTTAGATCTTACACCTATAGTCTCGGCAGTAGCTCCTGGCGCTGTTTTAGCGTTATCGTTCTGGCCTATACTTATTGGTCTTCTAGTCTTAATCCCTCTATATCCATTAAAGAGTATTTCTATAGGCTCTGTTTCTACATATCTACTTTTAATTCCTTTATCTATAGCTCTATTCGGCATAAAAACGGTACCTGCTATAAGCTATGAAGAAGCTCTCTATAACTATTCACCAATATCTATAGGATTGAACATAGGTGTAGTGCTAATAGTCACATTATTTTACCTCATTACCTATAGTACAACTCTCTACATGAGCCTGACTATGATCCTGAAAATGAGGATGGAAAGAACAGCATTTATCTTAGGTATTATGATGATCTTGATGATGATGTATCTCGTTTTAGTAATTGGTGGTACCTCTACTATTCTTATACATATAATTCCTCTGATCTTCATCCATGTTATTTTAACCTTAGCTAATCTTCGGGTTGTAGGTGAAACAGGTACTGGATCACAAGCGCTTTTACCTCTCGTAACTTTCTACATGTATTTCTTTGGTTTTAGAGACGTTAGGGTATATGCTACTATAGATCCATATACAGGTATACCTATGCCTCAGGTAATAGGCGGTGCCTCAATGAATCTTCTAAGACTTGCTAGGCTCTTTAAGTATAGTGTTGTAAAGTCTTTGCTGTATTTTGGTATAGGTATGCTTGTGGGAAGTTTTGCAACCTATATCTATGGTAATATACTGACACATGTATATGGATTTGAGTCAGAGTATATGCCTTTGACGAGATGGGTGCCTTGTGTAATATGGATGGCATCTATATATAGCGGAAAACTAGGGTCAACTTCCGTATCTGTAATTGTTCTAGGTATTTTTATAGGTTTATTGATTATTATTGGGGGGCTTAGGAGGGTTCTTTCACCTTTTGGATTTATTGTGGGTATGACTATGCCTCCAGATATCGGAGTACTTTCGCTAATTGTTTATGCAATAAAAATATTGATGGTGAGGCTAGGTGTAGAGGTTCATGAAAAGATGATAATATCTGCTATATTATTCCTATTAGGATGTGGAATAGCTGTAATTTTTAACACTATTCTGTATATAATAGTTGGTGTAGGTTAAAGATATGGACCAAAGTCTATTGGTACTCTTACCTCCTTTGATACTTTTTGCTGTATCTCTATTTGTTATTGCAAAGAAGTATCGAGGTTATGTTGAAGAAGATCACTTAGGAGAGATAAGACTTGTTTCTCCAGCGTTAAAGCTTGTTAAAAATATTGTTAAAAAATCTTTTATCTCAGTTGAAATGTTGTTGATATTCTTGACGTTATATGTTTCAGCATTCAATTCATCGTATGCTACAACCTTCATTTTTTCTTCATATTCACTAGATATAAAGACCGACTTTAATCTATTAGCTGTATCTGATACAATAGTACCTACAGATATTCTTGATAAAATTGGACATAAGTACGTAACTGTGATTCAAGTTTTTACACCACTACAAATTGATGAAAAAAATTTTTACGTACTTCTAATTAGATGCAGCATCGATTACTATAGCAATTCAAATAATAGGCTCTTTACAATACTTTTAGATTATTGCGCAAATGAAGATGCAGTATTAATTGACAGAAATTCTGGTATATCAGAGAAATCTGTTGCTAAGCTTCTGGGTAACAATATCACTATTACTAAGGTTGACATGACTCCTTTGATTAATGTAGAGCTTATACCAGGTGTATACGTAGTTCACAGCATAGGGACTATAGGTGGTTTGAGCCTCAAGATTGAGGATCCAGAAAAACTTATAATAATACCTTTTACAAGGATTACTATTGAGAACATATGCTCAAGATATTGTAGTTCAAAAACCGTTATTATAGGTTTTGATGATTACAACGTCTATAGAGACATTTTTGATGAGCTTGTCGCTAGATTCAACTATGTAGTTCTTAAAGAACCTACTCAGCCTGGGGTTAGGGTTTACAGTAGATCTTATGTTCCAACAGTTAAGTCAATTATAAGCCTAGTTATATCATTTGTGATATCAGTAATAATGGTATATACCGTTAGTGGAGGTTTGGTAGAAAAATTAATTGATATGGGTCACACTCTTTTTATTGAGGGAATTACAAAAGAGCTCTTCATAGCCATAGCAACTCTAGGTATATTGTTGACTGTAATGTCTATGTTTTTACCTATATTAATACTATCTTCTTTAGGAATGCTGAAGACCTTGGCTATAGTCACTTACCTTATCTCATCTATAACATCCACATATATTATAACATCACAACTCTCCAGCAGGATAGGAAAATACAAACCACAAAACATTTCTAGCACCTTTAGCTATATTGTTGATAGATATGTACCAAATAATGTTCTAGTAGAATGTTTTAAATCTTTCTTGATTAACGATGATTTCTTTAATATAGATGAAATAGAAAGTGTAGTTGAAGAAAGCTACTATATGATCAGGATAGAGTTGATATATAGGAGGGCGCTAACTACAGTATCATCAGTAGAGATATATGTTGAGAGAATAGATCATGGAGTAAAGTATACAGTTATTGTCGATGTATGGAGCCTTGAGGATCTCACTAACAGAACCTTATCGTCAATTCAACGTTTGGCACTCTCTAAAGTTGTAGGTGGTGTTATTAGTTGTATAGAGAGTTAGCTTTTAAATCAATAAAACTCTCATTAATTGGACGAGGAAGTATTTATACTATATTCTTTAGTATCGCATCATTAATGTATCTTTTAGTTTATAGTACTCTTGAGATATTTACATCAATGGTTATATTATCTATAATAATGATTTTGGCCTCTTATCTAGCTGATAAAAAGAGCGTTAAACAGTTTGTAACTACATTAATTCTATCAGGTGCAAAGAGCATTGTTGTAATCTTCTGTTTGTGTGTTTATCTATTTGTGCGTATAATCATTATCTTGATTTTGTATTCTCTATTTATAACCAGTTTTACTCTTACATATGCAATTATGGTTTTGGTACATCTAGTAAATATGATCTTAGTAGCCGAAGTTGTATGCAAGGTGATTAGAAGATGAAACGTATCGTTGTTATAGCAAAAAATGTATGGAAATACTATACAATTGAAGGTAGAAATATTGCTGTATTGAAGAACATTAATATCTATGTTTATAGAGGAGAAATAGTTTGTATACATGGTCCTAGCGGTGCCGGTAAAACTACGCTTCTCAAAATTCTTGCTGGTCTAGAAAGGCCTGATCAAGGAGAGGTAATAGTGGATGGCTATAATTTATCCATGTTAGATGAAGATGGTTTAGCAGCACTTAGATCTAATGTAATTGGCTATATTCCTCAAGACTATGGTCTTATAGATGAGTTTAATGTGTACGAAAATATGGAGATCCCATTGATGATAGCAGGTTTGAGTGAATACGAGAGACGATCCAGAATATCGAGCTTATTAGAGTACATGGGTTTAAAGGGAAAAGAGAACATTAAGGTTAAACTTCTTAGTGGTGGAGAGAAACAAAGAGTGGCAATAGCTAGAGCTCTAACAATTGCTCCCTCTCTTCTTTTGGCTGATGAACCTACAGCTAATCTTGATTGGGATAATGCTAAGAGAGTTCTTGAATTAATGAATAGAATAAGCAAAGATTTTGAAACATCTATAATAATAGTATCACATGATCCAAGGGTGCTTGATTTTGCTACACGAAAGTACATATTATATGATGGTGTTCTAAGTGAACTTAAATAAAACATAATTATTGCTACATGATTCAGACTCTATTGAATCTATCATCTAGACATAAATCGGGATACAGGTTCTTGAGAATCTGTGTGACCTCCTCGAGATCCTTAACAGTATCTATAGATTTCCAGAATACATCTCTATATATATAGCCTTTTAGAAGTCTCCTACTTGCAAGTAATGGAAATGTAGTTCTTTCGATATCCCCTTTTACTGGTAAATAATCTAGTATTTGTGATTTCATGAAGTATACTCCAGCATTTATCGTATGTTCTATTACAGGTTTTTCTACAAATTCCACTACATAATCTTCCTCAACCTTAACTATACCGTATGGACTCCTCATATAAACTAATGCAATAACAGCTAAAGAATTATCTTCAAGTTTTTTAGACATTTCAAGAGGATTTAGATCTGTTACTACATCACCATTAACTATAATGAAGACATCTTCATTTTTGAGAATTGGTTCAGCATTCTTAATAGCACCACCAGTACCCAAGGGCTCGTCCTCAACTACATAACTTATACTAACATCGAATTTTTTACCACTTCCAAAATACTCTATTACTTTCTCTTTTGCATACCCTAGGAGAAACACATACTCAGTAATACCATATCTCTTTAGCCACAGAATCTGCCATTCAGCTAACGGTCTTCCACATATTTCCACCATGGATTTGGGTCTATCATCAGTTAAAGGTCTCAACCTCTTGCCGAAACCACCAGCAAGAATTACTGCCTTCATTAAACTCACCATATAAACCTATTATATGGCAACTATTTAAGTATTCATAGATGAGCTAACGCTGGGTTAACTGATGAATGATGAATTCACGGACCGGGTGATCTGTGATGGAGTTAAAGAGCCTGTGTGTTATTTGTGGTAAACATGTTTCAAATGAAGAAATTGTCAAATGTTCTGTATGTGGAGCCTCTATGCATAAATCATGTGCAAGAGATGAATCGCTATTAGATTCAGAAGAAAACTACCTATGTCCTTATGATGCTATGTTAGCAGCATTAGATTGGTTTGATGCTATAGTAACGACATACGTATCTACATTAGATGAGAATCAAAAGAATGATATTTTAAGTAGATTGAAAGCATATGTAGAACTGTTGACCAAATAGGTAAAGAAGATATGTAGATTATGAAGTTATCTATAGCTTTTCCATATACCTAGTTCACTAAATATGTAGTTGACTGGAAATCCTATAACGATGCCTATTGTTTGAGAAATTATGGGGTTTAGAGCCAGTCCGTACTTAATCGATATAGCTGATACATATTGTGCAACTACTCCAGGCAATACTGCTAGATGAAACAATGAGATCCTTTTCATCATTGAGCCTGTTCTTCTATCCCTAAATGTCCATGTTTCATGTAGAAAGAAATTCCATAAGGTACTCACCTCTATGGCTATAATGCTTCCTAATACGAATAGTTGTTCAACAACTACACGAACAATTAGGCTCAAGAACCATAGAGTGGCTAGGTTTATAACTATACCACTAAGACCAACAATACCAAATTTAACTGGTCTCCAATTAGATAGCCTCAACACATGTATAAGGAAATTGACTACAGTCTTTATACCTAATTTACTTTTTCCATAGACACGAGCTCTAAAGATGTAAGGTACTTCAATAATATTTTTAGGATAACATCTCTCCAAAATTTCCAGAAGTATCTTGAAGCCCATGGGATTTAGCTTACCTCTGTTTCTATCAATAATATCTTTTTTAACCATGAAGAACCCTGACATAGGGTCTGATAAGGTTCGAACACTTGGAAGCAGTAGTCTAGCTATTAAGGTCGCGCCTTTCGATATCACTAACCTTGACTTAGACCATCCTTTAACACCTCCTCCACGTATATATCTGGAGGCTATAACAAGATCATAATACTCCTCTTTTACCTTTCTGATCATGTCATTTATAACTTCGGGAGGATGTTGTAGATCTGCATCCATAACAACTACATACTCTGTCAATGAGAAAATAATACCGTCAATAACAGCAGAAGATAAGCCTTTCATATTGATTCTTCTAATGACTACGTCATTATTTTTCAGATGTTCTAGTGCTGTAGCCCAAGTACCATCAGGACTATTATCATCAACTATAACTATATCGTAGTATGTCAATACTATCTTTTCTCTTATCTCTTTCACAAGTATATCTATGTTTTCTCTTTCATTGAATGTCGGTATGACTATCGATAACGACATCGTCCCGATCACCGTCGGGAATAAGTTGTCTACATCAATATCTACCTAACCACTTCTAGAAATTTGTATATGTTTCCCTAAAATTGAATTATTGTATATTAGATATCTCTAGGTAATTAATTACATTACTAAGAATATTTATGTGATGCCTACATAAAATAAGTGTACTGTAGGATCTTGAAGTATGTTTTATCTAGCATGTTTCAGGTGAAATATGTGACTAGAGAATGTCTATGGAATAAAGATACGGTGAAAAAACTCATATTCAATCTATCTAACATCTATACTATAAATCCTAATGAATTTGTTGTAAATATTGCTATGAAGTCTAATCAAAATACAGAATTGAACTACTTTGAGATATTGATAACGATAGTACTAAGTCAAAATACAAGTGATAGAAATGCTATAAGAGCATTTAATGCTTTAAAGAATATGGTTAAAGAAGTGACCCCTAAAAACATACTCGCAATAGATGATGAGAGTCTGAAAAACGCTATAAGGGTAGCAGGTTTAGCTAATAGGAAAAGTAACGTCCTAAAAAAGTTAGCTTATATCATGAGTTCTAAGCCTGAATTTTTTAGAGAAATTGCTCTTCTTGATGTCGAGGAAGCGAGAAAGAAGCTTCTGGAATTACCCGGCATAGGCTTTAAAACGGCAGATGTATTTTTGCTCTTGGTATTAAAGAAGCCTACATTTCCAATTGACACACACATAAATAGAGTCGTGAGAAGATTGGGTATAGCGGATCCTGGAGATGGATACGAGGATATCAGACTAAAGATAGTTAAGCTCCTAGAAAGTGACATTGATAGTTTATCAAAATTACATATGTTGTTAATTATACATGGAAGACGGGTGTGTACTTCAAGAAATCCTAAATGTTCATTATGTACAGTATCAGAACTGTGTTGTAAAATAATACAATGATTTATAGCTACATTACTTAATCAGTCATACCGGGTACATCATCTGTTCAGCGCTCAGCTAACTCTTCATCCTAAAAACTACTTAATAATATCACTAACACATATAGTTTTTTAGAACCTTAATATAATGATATAGTAATCTATGTATTGTCTCCTTATCTCCAAATAGGTCTTAGATCTCTTACTAAGCTAATGTACTGTTATCTAGTTAGAGTCTTTATTGTAATTAATCAATGCTTATGGTTACTAGTGTTTAGACTGAAGCTTATTTTAATTTTAATGTTTAGCTCTATCTAAACGATATATACGTAAACTTTATAGGTCTTGTTATTTACGTCAATAGCTAGAATTGCTGCAGAGTTCAAATGTTCTATACCGTAATCTAAAGCTATTATTATTGTTCCTGGTTTAACTTCACTCAACATTTTATGCTTTATTCTTTCAATTGATTTAGATGTTAGGTATAGGTATATTACTGATGCTCGAGATAGATCAACATTAATTATATCATCGTTAACAAATTCTATCCTATCGCTAACACCCATCTCAACAGCATTCCTTTTAGCAATTTCAATAAGCTTAGTATCTATTTCCACACATACTGCATTAGCCCCACGTCTAGCAGCCTCTATTACTATTCTACCATCACCACAACCAAGATCATAGACAATATCACCATAGCTTACTGAAGCTATATCCATAACGTAGTCCACTACTTCTTTTGGAGTAGGTACCCAAGGAGAATCTATACTACCATACAATACACCTAAGTTTTCCCAAAAATAAGCCAGTTCGTTAATGTCATGAGTCTCTAGATTCGTGTATAACCACCTCTACACATTAAGAGGAGATACAAATTTAAATTATGACTAGCTCTATATCCACCTAGGTATTCGTTAATAAGCTTGATTAAACGTTTGGACTAACACCTAATACTTCATAATACTTCATCATATACTTATCTAAAGTTATCTACATACCCATAACATAAACTTGGGTGAATCAAATAACTTTCTATATAGGAACTAATAAAATCATTATAAATTTATATCTAACTTAGTTTCTAAAGCCTGGTGCATCTAAT
Organism: Ignisphaera sp.; assembly: GCA_038821645.1. Lineage (GTDB taxonomy): Archaea > Thermoproteota > Thermoprotei_A > Sulfolobales > Ignisphaeraceae > Ignisphaera. Next base: position 18,046 of record JAWBDT010000018.1, read on the forward strand.
TGATTCAAAACATGTTCATAGGAAAAATAACTATTGTTCCCTGCAGTAGAGAAGTTTATACCATATCAACTCCTGAAAAAAGATCCAGTACAGCATCAATAGGATTAGCAAGTATTGATCCAAATCTTTGGAGAATACAAAAAGATTTTTCAGGTAAGGCTGAAATGATGTGCAAAGACGGTAACGTTATTGCTAATAATGATTTCTATATCCCTATAAAGCTAATGGATACTTATGCATATCATGAAATCATATATGGCCCTAAACCATGGGGTATGCCTCCATTTCATTCCAAACCTATAGAACCTATACTCGTTCCTGAAACAATACATACATACATTAACTTAAAGAAAGTTATTATGTACACGAAATTTATTATAGATAAACTAGATCAAGCAACAAACATAGCTTACGACATCTGGCTAACTAGAGAGCCGAGATACATTGGTGGACCTAAACCGGAGGATATTGAACTAATGATATGGATCTATAGAGCATCAAACTCCGAATGGCTTCCTCCACCAGCCGGAAACAAGATATACGAAGTTACGATATCTACATTAATAGATGGTAAAGTAAAAAACGCTATATGGGATATATGGTATCATCCAGGTGTTTCCTGGGGTGGCTGGAGCTATCTAGCTTATGTTTTAACTGAACCTTCAACAGATGTAGCTGTTGATTTAACAGAGATACTTAAACAAACAAAAAGATTATTTAGAGAAATAGACCCGATTAAACACAAAATCATTGGTCAAACGATTGAAAATATGTATGTTAATGATATTGAGGTTGGAACAGAAGTATTTGCATACAATCCAGGTTATGCTGGTATTAAATGGATTCTTAAAGAATTTCACATAGTAGCCTATAGACCCGATATAGAAAGCACATATGTATTTGAACATTTAAAGAATGAAATAATACTCAGATAATTGGACACTATATAGATGAAATATACAACAAATGTTTTAGAATACGGGTATTAAGCTTATGAGGTATGCAACAATAGACATAATAATATGTCCTAACTGTAGATTTTATCCATTAGAGGTAATTTCGTTTGAAACTCAAACAATAAATAAAAAGGCTATAGAAATTTCGATACCTTTTTGCAGAACTTATTGTGGATTAAATAAAGTTTTTCTAACAGACGTCGAATCAAAGACTATAGTTGACTGTAAATTATGTCTTACAATAGACATAATATGGGGTCTCATACTTTGTCCTCATTGCTGTAAATGGTATCCTATAATTTCAGGATTACCTCTATTGTATCCTAATTACTTAAAAAACAATAAGAGAATAAAGGCGCTCTATAACCTATTTGAAAAGAGATTCTCTGACGCTCTAACGAAGTTTCTACATAGATGCAAATAATGTTATGACCTTAAGTATCAAGAGTTTTGGCTACTAAAGGTAATACGAATATTGATGATGTTGATTCATTAATGAAAAATGTAGATGCATATTCAATATTACAAGACGTTAACAGACAGTAAAGAAACTAATGGGTTAAAAGAACTGGCTTCATGTTTTCATTAAGTTCGTAGAGGCTTAACAAAATCTGTTATCAAAATTTAATTTTAGATTGACAACCTAAGATTAATAAATATACTTAAAATTATGTTTGAATGATTGTACCTTTTTCTAAAACTATGTATCTACAAAGTCTGTTATATGAGTTCATGAATGTGTTACACATAAATTCAGTGGGTGCCGACCACATCACAAATTACTCAGTGCGAGCTACGTATCATCATGTTTTATTGATTGAGTATGAGTCTAACACAGTAAGCTTCATACTGAATAAATACTTTTTCCCATATAGCTTGATATCAGTATCGATGTATGGTACATGGATAATGCTAGTTTTCATCATTTAGGTTACACAAAAATCTCTATAATAATTCCTTATATGATGTAGTCATCAAGTTTGTAACCATAATTATGTTTTATTATAATTAAACCTTATCTTCGATACTATCTAGTTAGAGCATTGATATTGTTGACATATGTAATGGCTTAACGTACAACTCGGTCTAAGTATTTAGCTATATCATCAATTATTTCGTTAATACTCCTTATTATTGTATTGATATAGGGGGGTGCTGTTAGAACTGAAAACTCCTTCAACAACTTAGTGTTTTGAACAAGACTTCTTAGAGATACAGATACCTCTAAAGGTAGCTTAGTTATAATTTCATTAATTTCATCGCTACTAAGCTTATCATATTTGGCATAGAGATCTTCATTAAGTACTCTCCTTAAGAATTGAATTGTTTTATCTAGTTTTATCATCATAAGTGCAAAACCATCGTAAAGTTCCCTAAGCCTTCTATTCTTGATGTTGTAGAAACATTCAACTAAATCTAGCCTCATACTGTGAAGCATCTTGTAGATGTATAACAAAGTCTCTTTGTCAACATTTATTTCTGTAGGCTTCTTGTTCCTAAACCTCGTCAATACATTCTTAAACATCATCATTTACCTGTCAACAAATCTTGTACATGAATTTGTATTTTAGATTAAAAAAGAGATTATAAAGATTTATGCTTTACTAATACATCAGTAAACATAGTTAGCGTCTATAAAATAGTTTATGTAAGCAAGAAATCAATAAGATGAGAAAAATGTTAAAGTACTTAGAACCCATCACTAGACTCCTTCATAATCCTAAAATAACCATAAAGAAACATTATACACCAAAAATAGTGACCCAAAAAGATATAGTAGAGGATCTCAATAAGTTAAAGGTAATACCGTTTGAAGCATATTCAGCTCTTTCAAAAGTTATTAATGGTGATATTAAGAGCTTTATTGAAATACATATCGATCCACATGTATGTACCCAAGTATCATCTATGTGTAGAGAACATCCGTATAGAATTAAGTACCTTATACATATGGATCCCAAATATATGTTATTCTATTCTGAGTGTATAGATATTGAAATAGCCTATTCAATTATTTTTGGTGATATGATTAAGTATTTTGAGTTTGTAGAAGGATCTAGAAATAATGTTATGTTCCAGTGCGCAGTAATTCCTTCAAATATATTAATACCAGAAGCACTTAGATATACAAACTCTTTAGGAATCTTCAAAGGTTTGACCATAAAATCTAAACGTTTTTGTGAAATCGTTAAAGAATTGATAGAAGCTGTAGAGGAAATTACTGAACTTATACTGGTTCTACCATGTGTTAATGAATTCTCTATATCTGTTATTAACCAATTAATTGATAGAGCCCATCATAACGATAACTTTAGAATGTTCATCGTAACTTCAGCACCATCTATATACGATGCAAGAAAATGTGGTATAAGCTATAGAAGCTTCTTTGTTTCTTACTTGGAGATCATGAACTCTGTAAGAGAACTTGATCATATATATTTGTGCAATTCAGAGGCAAACAATATCGAAATAGTTGTAAATAGAGCTACATATCTATCATCATATGATATGAATCTCAGACCTGAATCAGAATTTGTATCCGTACAGAATACTTCATTCATTGAAAACTTTATACTCAAGTACTTAAGAGACTGTTTATGTTCATCTAGTTTAACAAAATATAGAAGAACCCTAAAATCAGATTCTAATTCATAGGGACCATTTTAACCATCATCCTTGATGTGTAGGATATCGTTAGTTTAGCAATAGTAAGTATCTTTGTTGATCCTTTAAGCCCTTCTATGATTATATGATCATTTCTAATGTCTATACATCTGTACCTCAATCCTATAAAATCTAAGTATTCAGCAATATCGTTATGGTTAACATCATATTTCTTTCTACTGTTTCCACAAGGACCTAAAGAACACATGAAACAATAATCGTTATGTGAATCTACATTAGCCATACATGCCGTCCTAAAGAATTTCGTACCATAATCTTGAGCTTTTTTCTTGATAATGTTGACAATATCGTCCACCTTTATAGAGATTTGCTGAGACATGGTTTTAGGTATTTTAGGAAGCCTCAGAATTATCTCGCTTATATCTATACCCTTATTCTTCAATCTATGGAGAATCCGTTGTGTTACTCTTAATGAGCCACAAACTACTCCTCGAATTCCGTGTTCTACACCTAGTTCTATTATTTTATCTATTTCTTTATCTGTAACCCCTGGTATGATAGGTCTAATAAACAGATAAACCGATAACCCTGCTTGCGAGGCTACTGCTATACCATTGAGTCTGTTCATAGGTTCTGGGACAAGACTCTCTAACATCTTCGACTTACCTATAGTAATTAATGTAACTAATACGCTTATACAAGGTTCAGCATACTTTAATCTCCTAGCTAGAGCTTCATCTATAACACACTTAGTTGATACTTGCGATGGTAGTAAAAGCCATTTATACACGTTCTCTATATACGCTAATGCGAGATTTTTTGTTTCAGGTAAAAATGGTTCTGTTACCGATCCATATGCAGCAAATGTTTTTTGAGGTATAACGTAGGGATTTATAGATAGAGAATATACCATTTCCAGAGGTTTTAAGGGGTAGGGTTTAGCTTTTACCGGAAAACCCATGTCGTATATATAGCAATAGGAGCAAACATAACTACAACCAATACCAGTATGAATTGTTATTCCACAAGGTCTAGGCATTCTCTTGCTATGATGATCTCTTTCAGCTCTTTCTATAGACTCTCTATCCAAGAGTTCACTTAATTTGGTGGATATTCGTTTCTTCTCCTCTATAAGTCTAAGTATTTTTCCCATATTTATTATCCTATATATTTGTTAAATAAAGATCTACTTCATTTATATTTCTCTAAGAAACTAAAAATATATTGAATGTGATCGGTATGTGGAATAAATACGCAAAACTTATAGTTGATTATTGTGTAGATATCAAGAAACTAGATGAAGTTATAATAACCTCATCTATAGAGGCTTACCCCCTAGTTATTGAGATATATAAAGAGGCAATTAAACGTGGAGCCTATCCTAGATTTTTACTTAACGATGATGCAATGTCTGAAATATTCTATAAGTATGCATCTACGGAACTTCTAGAATATCTATCACCCATAGACAGGTTTATTATGGAGAACATTGATGTAAGAATATCAATACTTTCACCAACACATACTAAGCCTTTAATGAACATCGATCCTGAGAGGAGGAAGATTAGAGAAAAAGCGCTTAAAGAGCTTAAACAGATATTTATGAATAGAGAAGCTAGTGGAGAACTTAGATGGGTTGTAGCAGCTTATCCAACAAAAGCGATGGCTCAAGAAGCAGGCATGGGTATCATAGAATTTGAGGAATTTGTTATTAAAGCTGTTAAACTTTCTGAAGAGGATCCAGTTAAAGCATGGATTGAACAAGCAAATAGACAAAATAAGGTGATAAAGCTTCTCTCTAGAGTTGATGAACTTAGATTCGTATCTGAAGATACTGATCTAGTTGTTAAAGTTGGAGGTAGAACGTGGATTAACGATGATGGTAAAAACAATATGCCTGGAGGAGAGGTGTTCACGGCTCCTCATGAAGATAGTGCTGAAGGATATATAACTTTTACATATCCCGCTATTTATGGTGGTGTAGAAGTAGAAGGAATAAGACTAAGGTTTAGGAATGGTAATGTTATTGATGCTTATGCTATGAAGGGAGATGAATTCTTAAAGAAGATTCTAGAAGTAGATGAAGGTGTAAAGAAGATAGGAGAACTAGCATTTGGTTTAAATTATAATATAAATAGATTCACCAAACAGATACTGTTTGATGAGAAAATTGGTGGAACAATTCACATTGCACTAGGTTCTGCTTACTTAAGAACTGGTGGAAGAAATGTATCTGCTGTACATTGGGATATGATAAAAGATATGAGAGATGGTCTAGTCTATGCTGATGGAGATCTAGTATACAAGAACGGTAAATTTGTTATAGACGATATAGTGTAGCCTATGCCTTTTCACATCATAGAGTTCAAGAAAGGGACTATGTTTATTCGTAAAGCAAACTATAACGATCTAAAGGAACTAGTATACATGTTGGTTCAGCTCATTCCTATAGGTTATGTCACAACTTATAGTGATATAGCTAAAGTGCTTAAAATACCTCCTAGACTTGTGGGCAAGATATTAAAGGAAAATACTGAACCTATTATCATACCATGTCATAGAGTAATCAACATAAAAAGTATTGGTGGCTATACTATTATGGGAAAGAGAGTTGATTATTTAAAGAAAAGATTACTAAGCCTAGAATCCAAAGGAGATCTAAAAAGATTCAATCTAGCTGGTTATCTGGGTATCAAGTGACTAAGTTATATCAAATTAATCAGACACGCTATACACCAAGAAAAATACATAAGATTGTATATGTGTAAGAATGTTCACAAGTTTTTCGATTCACTAAATCATTTTGATTAACCATTTATAAGATTTCTACGCAATACCGAGAGGGTATCAACAGTATGCCTAATCTTATTTGCTCTGTGTGTGAAAAAGAATATGATGATGTTATGCTGAAGTTCTGTAGAAGTTGTGGATCTCCTTTATTTTTTGTATATGATATTAGCAGAGAGAAATTCAGAGAATACCTTGATACTGCTCTCAATCTGTTTGTAGAAGGTATATGGAGTTACCATCACCTACTACCCACAAGAGACGTTGGCGTAAGTTTAGGAGAGGGATGGACTCCTTTAATAGGAGCCAAGAATATGTGTGAGAAACTAGGCATTAAGATTTATATAAAGAATGAGTCGCTTAATCCAAATAATACATTTATTGATCGTGGAGCTACCGTTGATGTGCAATTCGCATATGAAAATAAATTCAGATCATTAGTTACAGCCTCACCTGGTGACTACTCTATTTCTATAGCCTCTTATGCATGTGTACGAGGTATAGAAACCTTACATTTCATACCTAGAAACATTGAATCTTGGAAAGTATATAGACTTGCTCTAGCAAATACATCAATAGTCTTTACCGAGAACTATAGTAAAGCTCTAGATAAAGCTATAAAACAATCTACACAGAAAAATCACTACTTATCTATACCACTCTCACCAACTGTCATTGATGGTTATAGAACCATTGTGTTTGAAATTCTATCTATACTTAAAGATGGTGTTGACTGGATTTCTATACCTGTAGGTGATGGTGTTCTGGCGTCAGCCATATATAAAGGCGTTAATGAAGTTAGTGAAAATTTGTGTATTGAACCACCAAAAATACTTCTAACCAAAGTAAAATATGTTAATGAAGAGAGTTTGCTTGATGAGATATCAAAGACTATGTTATCTGAATTAGCTATTGAAAAACCTTTAGCTTCAAAACTTATTCAAAGAATCTTGAATATGGGTATTATGATGGAAGTTGATGAGAATGATATACTTAGAGCTACATATATGCTTGCTACTGAAGAAGGCATATTTGTAGATCCAGTAGGTGCAGCTAGTTTGGCAGGTGTAGTTAAAGCAATAGAAAACAACATTATTAACATGCATGAAAAAGTTGTTATAGTGCTTAGCGGAAGTCCATCGAAAGATCCTTATGTACTGTATAGAATTCTTTCAAATAATATAAACATAAAGAGTGATATTAGATACCTAATAGAGAGAGAAGATATCTACATAAATGAAATCCGAAGAGAAATCCTTAGGATTCTTTATGAATTAGGCAAAATACATATGTATGGTATATGGAGAGAACTTAGAAAAAGAGGATATACATTGACTCTTCAAACTTTATATCATCATGTAAATTACCTAAAGGATCTAGGTTTGGTAAAGGTTATTGGTAAAAACGGTAGAAGAATTTTATACACAATAACTGAAATTGGTTTAGAGATATTATCTAGGGTTTCATCATAGGTGGTAATGAGTGGTACGTGTAATATTTTTAGGTGTAGGTGGATGGATTTCAGAGCCATTCCTAGGATATACTTCATTAATTATCGAATCTAGAGACAAAAGAATACTAATCGAAGCTGGTGAAGGTGTTTACAGATATTTGCGACAATGTGGCTATGATGTCACAGACATAGATTTAATTACTATTACACATAAACATGGTGACCATGTTCTAGGCATACCCACACTCATCTTGATGGCTCTTCATAAAGGTAGAAAGGAGATCGAAATAATATCTATATATGATGTTATAGAGACTCTAAAGATACTCCTCAATAGTATTGGCATGGAGCATCTTACTGATTATGTGAGGTTTACAGAAATTCGACCAGGAGATAGTGTACACCGTTACCAGTTTGTACTAAACTTTATAGAAGCTTTACATACTGTTCAAGCTGTTTCCATTAAAGTAGATGTAGATGGTAAATGTATAGCTTTTAGTGGTGATACCATCTATAATCCGTTATTGATAGATTTTGTTAAGAACTGTGATGTCCTTATACATGAGGTCTCCAATTATAGTGATGTTGCATGTGACTATGGACATAGTAGCTACAGAGATGCTATATATTTAGCCTCTAAAGCCGATATCAAGATCTTTGTTCCTATACATTTTTACAGATTACCATTACCTATAGATTTAAGTCTTTTTGAAAATATCAAAGAGATGCAAATTTTTGTACCGTCGCCTTGTACTGTGCTAGAATTGTAGAGGATATAATATAGATAGCTTTATTTATTCGGTTCAAAGCATATGTGTATAGGGTAATTTTAATGAATAGAATAGAAAAATTATTGATAGCTAATAGGGGAGAAATAGCTGTCAGAATTATAAAAACTTGTCGAAAACTTGGAATAAAAACAATAGCTATATACACAAAACCAGATTCAAATGCTATGCACACCAAATTAGCTGATGAAGCTTATTTCCTTGGATCTGATCCATACTCGTATCTTGATGTAGATAAGATTATCTCAATAGCTAAGAAGAGTAATGCTTCAGCTATTCACCCTGGATATGGATTTCTTTCAGAGAGTTTCCTATTTGCTAAAACAGTTGAGGATAACGGTATAGTGTGGATAGGACCACCATCTAAGGTTATAGAGTTGCTAGAATCAAAATCCATGGTTAGAGCAATCGCTTATAAAGTCGGTGTACCGGTAGTTCCTGGATCATTAGAACCTGTAGACATAGTTAAAGCAAAAAGAATAGCTGAAGAAATAGGTTATCCCATACTAATAAAAGCTGATAGAGGTGGTGGTGGTAGAGGTATAAGATTAGTTAATAATCTAGAACAATTAGAGAAGCTATTCGACATAGCTGTTGAAGAAATGAAATCAGCATTCAAATCAGACAAAGTGTACGTGGAGAAGTATATTCCGTATGCACGTCATATAGAGCTACAGATTTTAGCTGACATCCACGGGAATGTTGTTGTTCTAGGAGAAAGAGAATGTAGTATTCAACGAAGGTACCAGAAGGTTATTGAAGAAGCTCCATCACTTATTGTTACTCATGAAGATCGTGAGAAACTTTATGAATATGCTATTAAATTTATGAAACATATTGGTTATGTAAACGCAGGAACTATGGAATTTCTTAGAGATTGTAATGGAAATTTCTATCTTATTGAGGTTAATAAGAGGATACAAGTAGAGCATCCCGTTACAGAAATGGTTACAGGTATTGATATAGTTGAGCAGCAGATAAAGATAGCTGAAGGAAGAGAACTTGAAATAAGTAGTGTATATAAATTCAATGGACATGCAATAGAGGCTAGAGTATATGCTGAAGATCCAGAGAAAGGAACACCATCGCCAGGTACAGTAAGTTATGTTGAGTTTCCAAATATTGACGGTATAAGAATTGATCATATGCTTGAACCTGGGACTTTCATACCGCCTTTCTATGATCCTATGATAGCTAAGGTTGTAGCAGTAGGTTCCGATAGATATGAAGCTATTACAAAACTTGTTGAAGCTCTTAAGATGTTTAGAATAGAAGGAATTAAAACTTCTATCCCTATAGCTTTAAAGATATTGACATCAAGAGAATTCATCGAAGGCAACATCCATGTTGAAATCTATGATAAACTTGTTCGCATGTAAAATCAGTTCTTTAACATTTACACAAATATGTGGAATTCTTTATCAGAATCTATATAACCCCAGGGCATAGCCTTAGTATTATGATTGCCATAGACATTCCCGTTCCTATCCATAGCTATAATACCTACTGTATCTATCCCATAACTACTTGATATAAGTGCTATGGCATTGTCTACAGCTTCCTTAACTGCAATACCATTACAAATGTCATTAACCACTCTAAGCGATAAGAACGACATTATTATATATTCTCCTATACCTGTTGCTGCAGCAGCTCCACACTTCTTTGCATAAAATCCAGCTCCTGGTATAGAAGAATCGCCGACTCTTCCAGGCAGTTTTAGAAAAACACCACCAGTACTTGTAGCTGCAGCAAACTCGTTTGACTTGTCTTTGGCTATAGCTCCTACAGTATCTAGAAACCCTAATTTTATCCACAACTTAATTGAGTTTTCATAGAACCTCCTCTCGATAGTACCTTTCTCAATTTTCTTAATAATTTCGTTATACCTTTTCATCACACTCTCTAGTGGACCTGGATGTTTTTCTAGACCTAATTTAATTGCAAGAGTATCTGCAGCATCACCAACTATTAACACGTGATCAGTATTCTCTAGAACATACCTTGCTAATCTAATGGGATTACGCGGATATTTGACATAAGCAACAGCTCCAGCCTTATTGTTACCGCTATACATTATACCTGCATCCATAGATATGTTTCCTGAAATGTCTACTGTACTACCTAAACCTGCATTAACTAGACCTGAATCCTCAAGCACACTTATTGCTTCAACAACCATATCGATACTAGAACCAATGAGTCCAGCCTTATATCCTTCCTCTAGAGCATCTCGAATTAGTCTCACTAGTCTATTTTTTAGATCATTATCTATACTCCAATCACCAGCACCTAAGTGAACAGCTAATATTGGTGATTCTATGTTCATCACCAAGCTATAGAAACGAGTCCCCGGCTATAAGTGTTCAACTTAACCAACTTACTACTTCTAGAGCTTATAATCGTCATTTAAAGTCATGATAGAAATTGATCAAAGAATATTGATCTTCTATAAGGATTAATATCGTATCCCTTTGTGATCTCATTTAACCAAGATCTATACCATAGATGGTTATTACCTTGTTTACCATTACCATTTCTGGCACTATGACCATTCCGATCTTTTCCATTAGATTTAGAACTTATATACATTTTAATAGCTACTATGGCTGCAGCAATTTCGTCAAGAATATCTTCAGTTATTTTATTTCCGTTAATAGAGAAACCATTAATTGACACAGTTATACCGTTATTGAATACAAGACCAAAACTATTACCCTTATTAGAGATAAGATGTTTACGTGATACAGATTCATTTTCATCAATAAGATCCATAAACTTCACTCATGTGTCAGCTACTGTATATAGTCTCCCTATTATTAACAGATACAAAAAGCTTTCGCTCTTTGATATACAACAGGTTATAGACTTTCAACATGCTAGAATTGTGTTCTTCATATGTAAACAAAATAAGCTGAATAAGTAGTAAGGACTACTGTGATATAGATGACAACAAAAACTATAGTTGTATTTATTGGACCTGCAGGTTCAGGTAAATCCACTACTGTTTACGCTTACTCAAAATGGCTTTATAGAGAATTTAGTTACGAGACATATAAAGTTAATCTTGATCCTGCAGCACTCTTTATTCCATACGAACCCGATTACGATATACGAAATACTGTTGATATAGATAGAATTTCGAAAGAATATGGTCTAGGTCCTAATGGTTCTCTTGTTAAGTCGATGGATATCATATCAAGCGAAATAGATGATATAGTACATGTATTTAAAGATGTTGATAATCAATTCATACTCATTGATACACCTGGCCAAATGGAAATATTTCTCTTCAGAGATATAGCTTACAAGCTTATGGATAGTCTGAAGAAATACTTTAGACATACTGTTGCAGTATTTGTTACTGATGCAGAGATTATGAAACGTTACGAAGATTATGCATTCCTGGCAATAATGACGGTAGCTATACAGACACGCCTTGGTGTAGACGTTATTCCAGTTGTGAATAAGATCGATATAGCTAATACAGATAAAATAGTTGGAGACATAATTAGCGATATAGATACTATTACTAAGCATTTAACAAGTCAAGGTGTATACGGAGAAATGATGAGTAATTTACTGAATACTATAGCTATGTACACAAAAGCTACCAGAATACCGAAAATATCTGCAAAAAATCTTCTAGGATTAGAAGAGCTACATAGAGTTATACATGAAATTACTTGCGCTTGCGGTGATCTCACATAAAATGTTTAACTATCTTTAATTATACATAGTATAACATTCATCATATTTGAAAATTAGCAAAATTAATAACTTATTGCTAGCTATAACCTAGAAGAATACACATCATGAAACTTAAGAATGATGTATATAGATATATTGAATACATTATAGCAACAAGTTCTTTTTCGCTAAACGAATCTTTCGCAAACATCAGTAAAATTTTGACGAATGTTAATGGATGTATCCCTGGCTTTGGGTAAATACATCCATCTCTATCTACATATGTAGGTCTATCTATCTTTTCTTTCTGTATGAATCCTTTAACAGATGAAATATAGTAGAAACCATTTAAAAACATCGGTATCGAGGCTAATATCACAAAGAACTCTAGTCTAAAGAGTACGGTAATAAGGAATATCAGCGAACCTAAGAGATGCGAACCTGTATTCCCATTGAATAGTTTTGCTGGATATATATTGAATACTAGATATGATGCTATAACAACTACTATAAGTAAGGCAATGTATATGTCCTGAACTTCTGCATGTATAGATAATTTTAATAGAAATGTAAATAAACTGATTGTAAACACGAACATAGGTAAGGTTCCATTATGAGTATCTATCATATTTGCGCCATTAATATATACTGTAGAAGATAAAAGAATTAGTAACGGATATATAATGTGTATTCGTGTATGACCTATGAAAGGTAGCCAAGGTCTTGGCACATAACAACCTGATACCAGTATTGGTATCGCAGGTAAGAAACCCAGAAGTATCTTCCACCTAGATCTCAAACCATTGATATCGTCTAGAAAACCTATAAATGTAGCAATAGATACAGAAAGCATTGATACGGTAAATAGTTCACGATTAATCATGTTCAGAGAGAACATCAAGTACAGACCAGTACAAAATCCTAGATAGAGCGAGAAGCCCCCTATACATGGAACAAAATGTTCATAAGGTTTATGAACATCTTTACACAAGAATCTGAACTTTTTTTCGATAGCTATAGATGAGACAGCTGATATTATCGTTACTATAGATGATACTACATAGATAATTATTATTGATGCATAATTCATCAACATCTCTCACCGCAAATAAAATAACTTTATTAGCATTCAA
>JAWBDT010000019.1:0-30301 GCA_038821645.1 Ignisphaera sp.
TTATGATAACGTTATAGCTACTACGATAAAATACCTATCATAATCATCTCTTAGTCTTCTCAACTTCTTAAATCTTAAATTGTGTTTTTAAGTGCACAGGTTTACATGCTTTAGGAGGTTTTCTGTTGTAACTGAAAAACTATTATATATGGTACACAAAATATTATCTACGGGTTATAGTTTTGTATAGTTTTGATGAGAGTGAGTTCAATAGATGGATTAAGAGTGCTAGACTAACGCTTGAATCTGCTAAAAAAGATCATGTTAATAGAGATTACAACTGGTCTTGTTTTAAAGCTCATCAAGCTGCTGAAAAAGCTCTCAAAGCTATTCTATGGGGATTAGGTAGCCCGAGAATAGGGCATTCGCTAGTTGAGTTAGGTAATGTCTTGAAGAGTATAGGTATAGAGATCTCTATTGATATCTATGAAGCTCTTGTGAGATTGAGTAAATTCTATATACCTACGAGGTATCCTGATGTATGGAGTGAAGGGGTACCTGAAGACTATTACACAGAAAGTGAATCTAGAGAAGCTATAGAATTTGCTGAAAAAGTTATTGATTGGGTGATAAGTGTTTGGAGAAAGTTGTTGAAAAGCGGATAAAGAGAGCTGGATGGGCTTTAAGTAAAGCGAAAGAGTTTACTGAATGCATAAAGAAGATATTTAGAAGCATCGTTTTAGTTGTGCTCTTTGGCTCTTATGCTAGAGGTGATTTTAATGAGTGGAGCGATATAGATATTCTGATAGTGGTTGATGATGTGCTACCGAATAAGCCTACAGAGAGAATAGATATGGTTGTACCCTGTATAACTGCTGTAGAAGCTCCAATAGAGCCTATAATAATCTCGAGAAACGAGTTTGAGAATCTAAAAAAGAAGAAGAATCCAGCTATAGTAGATGCTATAGATAATGGGATACCCATAATAAACAATACTGATAATCGATACAATACCCCTGATATTGCTACATAAGTCATAAGAGTTAATTCAACAGATACATAATTATTGCTCACAAATACTGCTTAACACTACCTATACAGTAAACCAATAAGTGATATAGCAAGATAAGGTAGACCAATACTGTAAAAAGTTCTGCTAGTAGCTGGCCATAAATAGGTATAAAGATAATGTCCATAGTTGAAGCTATGATAAGCTCTTGCTTCACTCTAGATAAAAACACTATAGATCTACAAAACATGAATAAAACATGATACGATAAGGAAATCTAGATAGAGAAAATAGTGATGAATATAGCTACATTTTGCTTAACCAAAATAAAAGAGAAATCTATCTATATTCCAGCAGTTTAGCTTACATAGATATCTTTCTTTTACTTATCTATGTATGGAGTATGCATATACTCTTGTAGCTTCATGGTTTCCGATATTATCTATAGCCAATACATAGAACTCGATCTCTCTAGTTTCTTCAGGTATTTTGATTTTTGTGGTGTATGGGAATGGTTTTTCTCCAAAACCGTAACCTCCTATGGGCTCCACAATATATCTTATCGAAATATGCATAGGTTGGTAGCTCCACTCTAGTCCATTAAGACTATAAACTAGATAGACTCCATAGAGACCGCTTTCTCTATCACAAACTGATGCATTTACTAGAAGTTCTCCATCACTTAATTCAGTATTTACGCTATATATGGTAGGCTTGCTAGGGTCTACGAATTTGTATAGAGTAGTTGGATTTACAATAACGTATATCTCGCCATAAGCTGTACTAACTTTAGGCATCCAGATCTCTTCTTCTTCAAATCTAAGTTCATAGAGCTTAAAGAGTCCTCTCCATAAGAAGTAGAGCTTGCTATACTTATTGGGGTACAGAATCGGTAGGATCACAACATCATTTGATGTTAGAGGTCTTCCACCATATTCGTTATTCTCTATAGTGAAGTTCCCTAAAGTGTTTCCATCGAGATCAAGCTTGAAGATGTTCAGCGGTTTTTCTCCCAAATCTCTAACAGCATATATGTATTGGTTATCAACTGCGATATAGGGATTGGTATTAATGTCTCCCCCTACCCCTAAGTATTTCCTCCACAGCAGTGTTCCATTCCAAGAAATAGCCAAAATATTACCTATAGAGTCAGAGAGTATAACTCTATCCTTCCTATATATAGGTGTACCTATTATGTTGCTGTGTTTAAAAATCCATAGAATTTCTCCTGTTTTTGGGTCTAGTGCATAAAGATTTGTTGATGGTTCTGAAGTCACGTAGAGAACATCATGTCCATAGGTTAGACCTCTAACATTTGCCCCAACTTTACTACGCCACTGAAGAACACCATCTTCTGTTACACAGAAAACATATCCCTCATCTCTAACACCTCCAACAAAAATTCTTCCTCCAGCAACTATAAGATTTGATGTTACTGAAGCTTTAGATGATGCATTAACTTCAGATTCAAGCTTAACACTCCAAACAACTTCACCACTATCTTTATCGAAGGCAATGAGATAGGCATCGCCTTCGGGCGTCGAAGAAGTTCCAACATATAGGTACTTCCCTAATCCATAAGCTTCAACAAATCTCCATAAACCTAAGGCTTTCCATCTAGATACTGGTTGTGGATAAGATACAGCTCTTCCTTCAAGACTATCAGAGTAGACTTCAACACCCCACACCAAATCTCCATTTTCTCTATTGAGTGTGTAGACACCTTGATAGTCCGCTAAGAAGATTTTGTCTTTCTCCACAAGAGCTTCAGCTAATACTCCACCAATATTGGCTGAAATACTGATCTTAAAGGCTAGTTCTGGAACCCTAGGCAGATTAGAAGCATAATACATGTCGTTTTCTTCATCACCTTTCTCCATAATCCATGGAAGCTTAGGTGGATAGAACTCCATTGGGATATCCCCAGGTTCCTTAGATGGAGCTATTTCCTCTAAACCCATTCTCTTCATAAAATAGATGATATACATGGCAAAAACTGATAAAGAGATTATTAAGAGAACTATTAAAACAAAAACTATTTTCTGTTTAATGATCAATCACCCGTTCAAGGTCCTTGATACAATATCTCTATCTCTGTATAAGTTTTTGACGAAACTGTTAACTGAAGAACAGCACTCTCTTTAGTGTATGAAAAGGATTTTCCTTCATCTTCAGGTCGCTCCATCAATATTTGCCAATTGTTTGCCCTTAGATAGTCTCTATACCATGATACTACATTGTCTACACTATCGTAAGTACCATAGGTTATTTCTATAATCTTTATTCCACTAATTACCATCGAGTAATATTTAAGCATTACAGAACCAGGATATCTCTCAATTGGTTCTGTTCCTGATGCAACATCTTTAGAAGGAAGCTTATACGAACCATAGTGAATAGATATCAAGGTGTATTTTCTTTCCTTTGTGGGAGCATTAATTATAACCCCAACTTCTTCCTGAGCTTTTAGAAGATGTAGACTTATCTTTTCTGAAGTTTTTCCCTCACTTTTTACTGTCCATCCTCTGGATTGAAGCTCGTTTTTATACCATTCTGCTACTGTACTAATATCAGCTGTGGTTCCATATTCTATCAATATAATTGCTGGAAAACCTTCCTCTCTACGATATGAAAGCATTACAGAACCAGGATACCTCTGAATAGGCTCTTCTCCACCAACTTGATCTGAATTTGGTAAACCTTCAGAAACTGGAGTAGTTGTAATTCCTTCACTAGTTAATTTCTCGATATCACCTACAACCACACAATAGACTGTACCTGGTTTACCGTCTACTTTTGTTGGAGCTCCACTCAAAGCCCAAATCCCAACCCCTCTCTATCCTTCTTAAACAGTATTGCTCCCCACTCAACAGAACCTTCAGGTGTTGATATAGTATTGATCCCGTAGTCTGCAACAACTTCATGACCAGCTAGATTACTCTTATACCAATTCAGGATATCTTTTGCAGTAGCATTTCCAACGAGATAAACTTTATAGATAACTCCTTCACGTGGTATACCCAATAGTGTATAATAATAGCTAGCCAGAAAATGTTCTATAGATCTCCTATAAACTGGGATACCTGCTATTGGAGTACTACTTGTTGATGTAACTGCAGCTGTTGGTGTAACTGTAGGATTTGAGGAGTATCTAGACGATTCAGTAATGAACAAAACTGTAGCATCTATGCAGGCTATAGCTATACAGGCTATAACTATCACTATATAGGTGTTTTCGTGAAAACATTTAACATCACTATAGTGATTTGAATCAGGATGTAGAAGGTTATGCTCTAGGAAGTTTATAACTTTTTTTTTGGAATTCATGTGAAAGATATGAATATAGATTTTTACCTATTGATATAATCAAGAACATATCAATCTACTTGACACCTCTAGAGTAGCGCAAAATCGTTACTAGAGATAATCCTGTAGTAACTGTTTAGTATATCTCTAAAATATATTCGCTAAGTCTAGCATAGTTTTATGGTTATTCAGTAAATCTATAGGATCTAGACTTATCTTTTTTAGTTTCTTCAAAGTTTCTATGATGACACATAACCGTTGTTAGTGTCTTGATCTCGATATCTATACTATTAGTATCTTGTCTCTAATTATGGAATATAGTGTACCAAGAGACTGTGCAATACTAATAGATGTATCTAGGATATGCCGGTAAGCAGAGCATCCATGACTAAAGCTATGAACATGATTTGAGTCTATGATTTTCTTTAGAGTATATTAGGTTTTGAAAGTATTCTGTTGTCTATGGTTGATGCATATATGGTGTTTACTGATCTAGGTGATGTTTTGGAGAAGCTCAAGAAAATGAATGTAGATGTCTATACAAAGTTTATGCGTCTTGTTAATTGGTTTAGATCTATAGATGGAAAGGTTATGGTTATGTTCTCTGGTGGTGTTGATAGTTCTGTTGTTCTATCTACTGCTACAACTGTTCTCGGTACAAGTAGAGTTGTTGCTGTTACTTTCTCTATGCCTATTGTTGATGAAGAAGATCTTTATTGGTCTAGTGAGATCGCTAAATCTCTAGGTGTTGAAAGAATAGTTATTGAGGTAGATATTCTTTCTGAGAAAGAGTTTGTTTCAAATCCTGTAGACAGATGCTATGTATGTAAGAGGAAGATGGTTAAGAAATTGAACGAGTATATAGATCTTCTGGATATAGATGTGGTTATCGATGGAACAAATGCATCTGATCTACATACATATAGACCTGGATATAGAGCTTTGAGAGAGTATGGTGTTAGAAGTCCATTAGCAGAAATCGGTATAACGAAAGAAGATTCTAGAGAAATTGCTAAAGCTTTCAATCTCCCTAACTGGAGTAGAGCTTCTTCGAGTTGTCTAGCTACAAGAATACCGTATGGTTCTCCAATAACTCTAGAAAAGATTGTGAGGATAGCTAAAGCAGAAAGAATAATTAAGGATCTAACAGGTTTATCTCTGGTTAGAGTCAGGGATCATGGAAATATAGCTAGGATAGAAGTTGATAGAAACGAGAGAAGGAAGTTTTTTAGCGAAGAGCTTATGGATAGAGTGGCTAGAGAGCTAAATAGGCTTGGTTATAGATATGTAACACTAGATCTCAATGGCTATGGGTCTGGAAGCTTCGATACATTAACTAGCTAAATATAGGGTAAACCTATAGATATGGTGTATCTATATAGAGATTCTTTACTAAATGCTGTGTATATCTCTATAGATTCTATCTATACTATCTACGCCATTTT
This sequence comes from Ignisphaera sp., assembly GCA_038821645.1. GTDB lineage: Archaea > Thermoproteota > Thermoprotei_A > Sulfolobales > Ignisphaeraceae > Ignisphaera. The sequence continues at coordinate 5,701 of JAWBDT010000019.1, forward strand.
TCCCAAACTCTATAGAGTTCATCTCTTACGTATAGTGTAGCTATCTTCTCTATAGATCCGTTCTCTTTATGGATAATAACGTAACTATCTAGAGCATCTACAACTTTACCTATAACTGTTGCTCTTATCCCTAAGCTATTCAACAGGTTTAAAGCTTCATCAACTCTATCACTAGAGACTACAGCTATTAATGTACCTGAGCTTATCAGTCTTAGTGGATCTATCTTAAGAGCACTAGCTATAGCCATAGTCTCTTCAGCTATAGGTATCAATTCTTCCCAAATCTCTATAGTCTTATTAGATGCATACGCTATCTCTATTAAGCCTTCAAGCAATCCTCCTTCAGTAGGATCATGCATCGAAGATACATAGCCTGCTTCAGCTAGAGCTAGAGCTTCTCTAACAACACTTATATCCTTAATGAATCTGCTTCCTCTTTCAATAATATCGCTAGAAACGCCAAGCTTAATCAAGATATCTCTAAAGTCTGTAGACAGGATAGCTGTACCCTCTATAGCTATAGTCTTGGTTACAATAACAACATCGCCTACTCTAGCTCCTCTTGTTGAAATATATCTATTCTTATCTCCAATACCTATAGCAGTCATAGATATAAGCACTCTATCTAGATCTGGAGTATATTCAGAATGTCCACCAACAATAGATACTTCTAACTCTTTAGCAGCTTCATCTATACTCTTGGTTATAGAATCTATAACTGATTCATCTATATCTCTAGGTAGAAAGAGTACAGGAAGAAGCCATCTAGGTTTAACACCTCTAACAGCAATATCGTTACATGCTATATGGACAGCAAGCCACCCAATATTCTCTACAGCACCAGTTATAGGATCAACATGCATCACCAAAATTTTCCCATTACCAATGTCTATTATAGCTGCATCTTCACCTATAGAAGGACCAATTATAACTGAAGAGTCTCTAATACCTGTTCTACTCAATATATATCTTGTTAATAGTTCTGGAGGTAGTTTACCGCTCAACAAGATCACCATAAATTTCATGTGGAGTATAGTTTGATTAGTGTTTTTATCTCTATATACTGTATAGGTTCAAAAACTATTGAAGTATAGATCTATATCTTATCTACAGAATAAGTGTATAGGTATCTCGTCTTGGTGAACAAGTTTCCCTACGATAGACCTAGAATTGGGCAGATAGAGCTCTCGAAATTCCTCTATACGAATCTTAGAGAAGATGTTGTAGCTATTGTGTCTGCTCCAACAGGTTTTGGTAAAACTATTTCTATTCTGTATGCATCTAGAGCTCTAGTTGATGAAGGTAGATTTGATAAGGTATTCTATGTGGTTAGAACTAGAAATGAGCTTGATCCTGTTATTAGAGATGGTAGGAAAGTTGGGATGAGATTCTCGATACTATACAGTATAGCTAGAATGTGTCCTCTTGCTAGAGGTAAAAACATATCATCTGATGGATTTTGGGCTGTATGTAGTTTGCTAAGGATTAAGGGTTTATGTGAATACTATAGAAGAACGAGATCTCTAGATATTCCCCAGATATTCTCATCGATATCGGGTTCTAGAGACCATACAGATTTTGCAGATAGATTGTCTAAAGAAATTGGTGTTTGTCCCTACTTCACATCTCTTGAGTTACTGGATTATGTAGATCTCTATGTAGCTACATATCCATACATATTTAAGGAGAGCATCAAGAGCTGGATATTTAGTGATAGAGATTTTTCACAAACACTTCTAGTTATTGATGAGGCACACAATATACTGAATATAGGTAGCTTGATGGGTGAATCAATATCTATAGATGTTCTAAATAGAGCTATCAGAGAATTAGAAGAACTTTCTCTAGATACAGATACTCTGGATTTTCTAAAGAATCTAACCAGTATTAAGGTAGATGATGTTGGGAAAGGATATACGTTCATAGGTAGAGATAAATTAGGTCTCGATAAAGAGGTAGCAGATAGATTGATGGAGATAGCTATTGAAGCATCACTCAAGATGTTTAGAGAGCATGATGATATAGATAATGTAGAGAATCTTGATTTATCGATATATAGAGTAGCTAAGTTCGTTAAATCAGCTATAAATGATCATTTCGAGATATTTGTATCTAGAGAAAGACCTAAAGGATTAACGATACATACACTACCTATAGATTTCGATGTAGTTAGAGAAATTATTGAGCAATTTCCATCAGCTATACTTATGAGTGGTACTTCTCCAGATAAATCATTTATAGAGAAAGGTGTAGGGATCAAGAAGCATATAGAGGTTGTAGATGTTGAAGAATATGGAGCTAGGAACTATCTGAGAGAAAATGCTGTAGTAATAATGTTTACAGGTGCTACAACAAGCTATAGAGAAAGAACAGAAAGAATGTTTAAAACATATAGCAAGCTCATCGAGGCTCTCTACAGAGCTCATAGAGGAGGTGTGATTATGGTTGTCTACCCTAGCTATGAGGTTATGAACTCTATAGTATCGCTTATCTCTAGCGATATAGAAATGATTACAGAATCTCTAAAACCATTATCACAGGTAATAGACGAGATATCGAGAAAAGAGAAAGTGGTGGTAAATACTGTTGCAGGTGGTAGGTTAGCTGAAGGAATAGAGCTTACAGTAAATGGAGAGAGCTTGATTAAAGCTGTAGTTGTTGTTGGTGTACCTTATCCTCAGCCAGATGACTATATAGAGTTCATTAAAAAAGATCTGCAGAAGAAAGGATACATTTATATAGAGTACTATAGAGATCTAGCTATAATGAGAGTTCTTCAAGCAGTTGGTAGAGCCATAAGATCAGAAAAAGATTATGCGCTTATAGTGTTAGCAGATAGAAGGTATCGACAGAAGAAACTTTTAGAAAAGATAAAGCTAAACATAAAAACTGTTACAGACAGCATCAACACTATAGAAAAGATAGTATCATTACTTAACCAGTAAACTAGATAGATAAACATAAGTATAGGTTCTTCAGCTATATCCACCTTCTTTCACATTGCATCAACATATCTACTACAGTTTCTAGATACATTAACCCCTATGCAATAGTTAAGATCAGAAAGCAATATATTCAGTTCTCAAATTTTTTAGTGTGGTTTGCTGTAGATGATGAGCCGTGGCACATCTGAGTAATGATGTTGGTGCCGTAGCCGTCTGAAACAGATCTTTTTGTATAGCTACACTTTTGTTATGAGTCTCTATTTCTGTTTTATAATGTATAGAGCTGGATAGACTAGGCATGGAACTATATAGCCTAGATCCACACCCTTCTTTCTATATATTGTATCTACCTTAAGTAGCTCTGTTAACGATTCTCTCGGTATATCTATACTCTTTTTAGCAATCTCTATGAATAGTCTTGATAATGTTTTATTAATATCTCGTGTTTCGGTATAAATTTTATCACCTTGATTGACTATGTCTAGAACCTTCTGTACATTTGAGAAACATTCAAAGACTGGATGATGCTTTGATAGAACATCCATTACATGTCCTAGAGATAATCCTTCTAGAGATATTCTCCTCTCGGATATATCTGCTTTATCGAGTAGATTATGGTATCCTCCACCAATATTCTTCAAAACTTTGATAAATTCTATCGAGTCTAGAGTATCTGTAGAAAGTGTAGCGTTAAAGACTCTCCGTAGAGCTTTACGGAAATCAGCTTCAGCTTCTTCTTGAAACACATCAATATATATGAGATATACAGACGCTATACACATTTCTATAGACATATTATAGCCAATGTTTTGTAGAGTAGTTGATAAAGCTCTAGCGATATTTCTACCGATCTCTATACCGCCTAAACCTCTCTCACCTCTCTTAAACTCATCAACAATCCTCAGAACTTTGCTATATATCTCTATAGCTGAAGAAATAGATGAGAGTATGCAGATATCATAATCATTAGATATACTGTATCTATGAGGAGCAGCAATCTTGGGATAACTACTACATGTATAGAAAACAGCTTTAACAACATCCATCAACAATTTATTCTTCACCAGAAAAAAGTAGAAAGATGAAGCAAAATAAGACTTCTATCACTATTGCTCTAGCCAAGAAGCATTATAGTCGATAACCATACATCTAGATATACAACTACATCTGGATCCAAGCTTTTAAGTCTGAATTCTGTCTACATCTAGACTTTAGGAGAGTAGCATTAGCGCTATAGATGGTGATACATCATTTCTAGCGAATTTTTCGTTGGTAGATATAAAGATCTAGATACCATCATTAAGATAATCAAAAAGGTTGTTAATGGTGCTAGAGTCTTTGGATATAGAAGTGTTGATGGAGATATTGTTTGGGGTGAGATAAATGGTGTAGATGATCTTCCTCTAAATGTTTCTGATATTCAGAAACCAGGCTTCTATAGACTATCTAGAGGTGGTAGATTTAGGCATAGTTTTTTATCACCAAAGATATATCTCCATCCACCTGAACAAGTAATTTCAATTGTATTACCGAACTATGAATCTATAGATAGTGATGTTGTTGATGTAGATAGAGTTGTATTGTTTGGTATTAAGTCTTGCGATCTAAAGTCTATCATGATTCTAGACTCTATTCTAGGTCTAAATAAACATCCTATCTATACTAGAAGAAGAAGCTCTATAGAGTGTATTGTTGTTGAAGAGTGTCTAGAGCCTGGAGAAACATGTTTCTGTGGTGCTCTTGATGCAGGTCCTGATGTTCATCGAGGTTTCGATATAGCTTATGCTAGACTTGATGAAGACGTTGTTCTGTTTAAGCATGGTAGCAATACTGGTAGAGAGATTATCTATAGAGCTAATCTAGAGAAAGCTGATAAAGATACCGTCTCTATATATCGAGAACTTATAGAAAAAGCTAGGAGGTCTACAGAAGCTCGTATACCCAGGATTAACGAAGTAAATGAAAAACTAAAGAAATCTATAAGCGATACAGAGCTATGGAGCAGATTAGCATCTAGGTGTATTGGATGTGGAAACTGTAACTATGTGTGTCCAACTTGTTTCTGTATCGAGATAGAGGATCAAGTTTCAGAAAGATTTAGCAAAAGAGTAGCCAAATGGATTGGATGTTTAACGTATACCTATGGCCAAGTTGCTGGAGGTCATTTTAGAATCCACCTCTATACAAGGTATAGACATTTTGTGCTACATAAATTCATTTTCTATCCTATGCAGATAAATAGTATAGGATGTGTTGGATGTGGTAGATGTGTTACTTGGTGTCCCCTAGGAATAGATATAAGGAATACACTTAGAAAGGTTGCTGAATATGGATAGAGAGGGTATAGAGAAACAAAACATATTCACAGTTAAGAGAGCTATGGTTGTTAATGAAGTTGAAGAAGCACCTAATGTAAAGACGCTTACCCTAAAGATCGACAATGACTATAATGCATCGCCAGGTCAATTCAATATGCTCTATGTTTATGGTTTAGGAGAAGTACCGATATCTATAGCTAGTCTCCCTACATCTATAGGTAGATCTATAGCTATTGAACATACTATCAAAAGTGTTGGAGCTATAACGAAAGCTGTTGTATATAAAGTTAGTGTAGGTTCTATTGTAGGGATTAGAGGTCCTTATGGGAGAGGATGGCCTTTGGATGAGGCAGAAGATAGGGATCTGGTTATCATTGGCGGAGGTATCGGTGTAGCTCCTCTAAGACCTGTTGTAAAATATCTAGAGAAATTTAGAGAGAGATTCGGTAGAATCAATATACTGTTTGGTGCTAGATCTCCTAGAGATATCCTCTACAAATATGAACTAGATTCCTATAGATCTATACCGAACACAAAGCTTATGCTATCTATTGATACTTATTCAAGTGATTGGAGGCATCATGTTGGATTTGTTACTGATCTAATAGACTATATAGATATCGATGTACGTAACTCTATAGCCTTTATATGTGGACCCGAGGTTATGATTAGAACAAGTATTAGAAAACTTTTGGATAGAGGATTTCGAAAAGATATGGTTTTTCTGTCTCTAGAGAGAAGGATGAGGTGTGGTGTAGGTGTTTGTGGTACATGTCAATTTGGTCACTACTTTATATGTAGAAACGGTCCTGTCTTTAGCTATAGTGATATAGAGGACTATATATGGGTAGAAGGGATATAGAATGTATGGTATAGCTATAGTTAAAGCAACTTCTTGTTCTGGCTGTATAAATGAACTCATATACTCTCTAACATCTGATCTCGATATGATCAAGACATACAGAATAGATTTCTTTCTAGAGCTTGTAGATAGAGAGACTATTGATGAAGTAGATATACTGTTTGTAGAAGGCTCTATATCTAGTGAAGAACAAGAGAAACTATTGATCGATTTGAGAAAGAAAGCAAGAATTGTTGTAGCTCTAGGTACATGTGCATTAATGGGTGGTATACAGAGCCTTAGATCTGGAAGCAGTATTGATGAGGTTAAGAGGTGTGTATATCCAGAACCCCATCTGGTAGATGTCTATGGTGATGTGAAACCTGTGGATCAAGTTATACATATAGATTTCTTTCTCCCCGGATGTCCTGTAAATAGTGATGCTGTTACGTCTTTCCTTAGGAAGTTCTCTCTAGGTGGTCTGCCTATACATATATATGAAAGTGTTTGTGGTGAATGTAAAAGAAGGAATATATCGTGTGTAATGGTTTCAAAAGGTATAGCTTGTTTAGGACCTGTAACAGTTAATGGATGTGGAGCTCTATGTCCATCGTTTAACCGTGGATGTTATGGCTGTTACGGTATAAAGAGCTACGATATAGATGAACACAACTTTAGCGAGTTTATTAAGGTGTTGCTGGATAAAGGTATGGATAAAGATAGCGTCTCTACATTAGTTAAGGGATACAGCTTCAAGCTGTATAAAAAGCTTGTAGGTGGTGATGTATAGAAAGGGTTTTGACTAGAGTTGAAGGAGAGGGAGAGATAGTGATTATCGATAGAGAAGGTAGTGTTGATTCTGTTGTATACAGAATTTCTGAAAGCCCTAGATTCTTTGAGTACATTATTAGAGGTAGAGATATATGGAGTGCTATCGATATTGTTAGCAGAATATGTGGATTATGTGGTGTTTCTTATGTATATACAGCATCAAAAGCTTTCGAAAAATGTCTAGGTATAGATGTAGATGAAGAAATTGAAAAAATTAGGGTTGCTCTACATCTAGCTGAAAGAGTTAAGAGCCACATGATACATCTATTCTATCTAAATCTACCAGACCTCGTGTATACAAGATCGTCTATAGAGTTCATCGATAGGAATCCAGAGATAGCTAAAGATGCTTTAAGAGTTATAGCATGGTCTAGAAAAGCTATGGAGATATTTGGCGGAAGATTCCATAACGTCGTGAACATAAGGATTGGCGGTATCTATAGAGCACCAGAGAGAAATGATGTAGAGAAACTCTATAGAGAATTTAGTGAAGTTATAGAGAGTTTCACAAGGTTTGCAGAATTCTGTTTAAGTTTAAGAACTGTTCCAAAGTATCAGCATAAACTTTCTGTAGCATCTATATACAGTAAAGAGTATCCACATACAGGTGACCATATCTCTCTTAACGGAACAATCTATAGTGTAAGCAAATTCTATAGAGATATCTCTATAGGTATTCAGAAAAGATACTCAAACGCTCTACACTATAGGATAAAAGGTATTGAAAGCTATATAGTTGGACCTATAGCTAGATTTAATCAGTTCTATAGCTATCTGTCGAAAACAGTTAGAGAGCTTATTGAGCTATATGGATGGAGACAACCTCTAGAGAGTATATTCCAGGGATTTGTGGCACGTATTGCTGAAACATATGAAGCATTACTATATCTAGAAGAGTTCTTCAACAACTATAGGTATATCCATATACATAATGAGAGATACAGAGGTAGAGAATCTATAGATGTTTATGAATGTGAAGCTGCTATAGAAGCTCCTAGAGGTATTCTCTACCACAAATATAGGATTAACCAAGGCGGAAGAATAGAGTCATGCGATATAGTTACACCTACAGCTCAAAATCTAGCTGCAATGGAGGATATAGCTTCAGAAAGACTTAGAGGAAGAAAGATAGATGATGAAGAAACAGTATCGATGGCTAGGAAGATAGCTGTAGCATTTGATCCATGTATCTCATGCTCAGTACACATTATACCGATAAAGATACATAGAGCTTCAACTAAATAGCTAAACTATCTCTATCGAAATCATCTACATCACAGTATAGGATGAAGCACTTTATCTAATCTTCTAATTCAAGTGATAAAGTATGGTGATGAAGAGTTTCATTGATTTACATAAGATTTTGGGTATCTATATAGAAGACACAATCTCTTGTAATAGAGGATTTGTGAGGTAGTGATCAATTCAAACAATATTGAACCTCAATTACGGAGCATATTTGTTAAGTAATTTAGATAGTCTCTCCTTAAATTTCTGGGGATATGTTAAAAGAAGTTCGATTAATTCATCTTCACATATATCGCAATTGCTAACGAGTTTTGTTATAGGTTTAATAACAACAGTCTTTGTTATGAACTTGATATCATCATCGTTATGGTAGAGATTTCTCAAAACACTTAAGAATTTGTCTGGCTCTTCTACCACAAGAGATATGCAGTCTCTACCGTAGCTGATTTGACAAACAATATCAATCATATCGTATAGCCCGGGGACATATTCTCTTGAAATCTCTTTAACAACTTTCTTAAATCTATGGATATTCATAGAGATTCTCTACCTCGAGACATGTTACTTGATATTGATTTTATATGAAGTTACTATATGTTTTAATGCTTCTGATAGAGTTTCTAGAAGAGTATCAAAATCAACTTTGTATAGTCTAGGGAAATCGTTTTGTTTCCATACATAGACATAGTTCTCTATACTTCTGTTAACGATTTCGTAGAAGAATCTTATAACTATATCGCATAAAGATGAAAGAATCTTGTATACCTCCTCTATATACGCCATTAATCCTATCAGAAGAACACCTCTAGACCTTAATGCTTGAACTAAGTTGCTTATATCGTTGAATCCTTTGGCGATATTTCCATGTATAAGTGGATATAGAATCTCTAGACCATGTATAACAACTATATCTGGTCTATATCTATCGATACTACTCACTATATGTATAATGATTTCGTCAGAGGACATTGAGTATGGATTTATAGATTCTATTGCTACTACATGTCTCGATATCAAGTTCTTCACATCATCAATATCTATTCCAAATCTTGACACTATATTCTCGATAAAGTATTCTACTACATGTGGAGGTTCTGTAAAACTTATAACCAAGATCTTTAGATTATTCTCTAGAACAGGTTCAGCTAGAAAAAGCATAGATATATACATCCTAGAGTCTGGTGGATAAACTATCAGTATAACTCCATCAGCAGGTATACTGCTTACAACATCTCTGAATAGAGGTGTCTTCAGGTTATAGAATTTACCAATTCTATTGATTTTCATAGGTATTGGTGGGATAAAGACCTCTAGACCTTTTCCTTCAATAATACGAAATGGTATTTCTGATATACGGATAGGAGATCCTCTAGCTTTTCTAATCTCTATATATCTTGAAATCATCTTTCTTTCAATTCTAGATTTAAGTATTAGAACAACATCAGCTACAAACTCTATAGAGCCAATATCTATCCTCTCTATATCTATAGGCATCTCTACAACAATTATAGTGATACCGTTTACAACTAGCATTAACTGATAGAAGTAGTTTTGTAGCCATGCCCGTTTATCTGGATCAGAAACATATGTAAGTAACGCATTAATCGAATCTACCACAATAACCCTAGGGCTATAGCTATCAACAACTTCAGAAATCGTTTTAACAACTTCATCAACATCTCTAGCTATAGGGATTCTGAGAAACAGTAGCATGTTTTGTTTCTCTTGCTCTTCTAGATATATACCAAGTTTCTTCATATTGTTGAAAAGCTTTTCTCTATCTTCTTGAAGAGATATGTAGAGACATTTATGTCCTCTTAATGTGTTTGAGTAGCATATTGTTGATGCAAGTGTTGTTTTACCTGAACCAGGATGACCAGCAATAACAACCATAGATCTAGGAGATAGTGAGCTACCTAAAAGTTCGTCTAGCTCATTAACACCGAATACATATTCTGTATCTCTACTCAATATTGTTACCATAAACTCACCGTTATGATCGAGAATAAATATTTTATAGAAGCTATGAAAAGGCTCTATCTATATGTATCTCTATGGGGTCCCTCGAATCTATATACCTCTTCTACTAGATGTTCAACTATATCTAGCAGTATCTTTATCCCTATCTCTATAGCTCTAGGAGAACCTGGTAAAACAGAAGCTATTTTTCCTGTAGGTAGTATATATAGTTCTGCTCTACTGAGTATAGCTCTAGCTCCCTCTAGCTCATACGATAATCTTCTAAATAGTTCTCCAAATCCCTGAAGCTTTCTCCAAGCCATTGACTCAACTACATCAACAGTTATATCTCTTGGGCTTGGACCTGTACCACCTAGAAAAACTATAATGTGTGTTTCTCTAGGTGATTCCATTACTACACGAACTATATCTCTATAGCTATTCGGAACTATATCTACCTTAACAACGCTATATCCTCTACTTTTGATAAGCTCTACAGCTTTCTTACCACTAACATCTTTTGAAGGATCTCTAGAAACAGTATCGCTTACGATTACCACATGGAAAAAAATATCCATACAGTATACACCATACTGTATTAGTTAGCTGAATCTATCTGTATTTCAGTATATCGAAAGAATGTCTAGAGATTTTTACTGTAGCTCTAATCACGTTTTCTCTCTCTTTTATCTTCTCTATAGCGGTATTGCCTAGAGCTGATCCCTCTATTCTATCAATATTTAGCTTAGATCTATCTACAACAATATCGAAGTAGTGTTGATGCATATTATTGTTCACTATAGCTATACTCTTTGAGTTATAGACGATAATAGAGGTATTCGATACTTCAGCTACTTCAGCTTGATTTAACTGAAGCGATGTTTCTTCATCTTGCTGTATCCTGAAATCTATCTTAACACCTACATATCTATAAACTATATCTCTTACTGCTTGTCTAACTGGTTCTGGGAAATGATACAAGAAGCTATGGGGATATCTAGTTATGGGTGCTACAAATACGCTTGCACTACCGTGATTAACTTCGTATAGAGCTGGATATACTCTCCCTCTTCTATCTACAGCATACATATGAACTAAAACTTTTCCAGATGTCTTTAAGACTGGACCTAGTGGATAAACATACTGTTTTCTATGACTTCTACTATAGAAACTTCTCCCATCTGTAAAACCTATAGCCTCTACAATTCTCTCAATAATAGGGCTATCTCTATCAATACCAATAATATCGTAAGCATCGATACCTAGAGCACCTTCAACTATTTTCTCAACAGCTGAAGCTGTTAGAAATACACTTACATCTCTATCTATAAGTCTGGCTATGTCTATGTGCTTCACATAATCTTCTCTAACAAGAACTATATCGTTTTGACCAATATCTTCATATCTCTTAACAGTTATAGGTATCCCCATAAGCCCTAGAACATCCTCTATATAGTTATCGTATGGTTTTCTTACAGCTGTTTGAAGAGCTATAGATATAAGCCCAAGTCTGTTAGATGTAACAAGGTCTTCGATTTTTCTAAGGTTATGTAAAACATTTCTAGCTAATTCTACATGTTCTTCTCTATCTCTAGATACATACTCAAGTCCCTGGAAGAACGTTATCTCATCAACATCTCCAAGAAAGCTATACCAAAGCTGTTCAACAAAGAACTCTGGAGCAATAGTTGTAGGTATACCTAAACCGTTATAGGAATCAAACCATACACCTCTAAGCTTGTTACCAACAATACCTCTCACATAGTCTATAATGAATAGAGAGCCATATCTATATGTACCTTCTCTTGATTCTGTACCAACATATATACCATCGAATATACTGGACATAGCATAGAGGTCTAGACCTCTATGGAGAAATTCTTCACGCCATTCAGCAACCTTCAACACTATATCGATACCTTTATTAACGTCTCTAGCTTTATTAACAATTCTTTTCGATACTGATTCAAGTAGGCTTCTAGAGTATATAGACCACATTCTCTGAATCTCTTCATCAAATCGAAGAAGCTTCAAAAGCAATGAACTGTTGAAGTTCAATCCAAACATCTTATTGAAATTCTCTAGATCTCTCTGAGAATAACACCAATTAGCCCAAAAATCATCAACAATAACTTCATCGAATATCTGTGCTTGCTGAACTACAGCTTTCTCAAACATCTCTATATTCCTATCGTCACTTACACATGCAAGAACCCTCCACCAATCAGCATTATCACCCATACCAGATCCCCACGTACCTATAGCAACACCTCCAGCAACTCTGAAATCTCTCTCGAATATGTCTGCAAGTCTCGATACTACATCAGTATCAAGTAACTCACCTTCTCTATAGTTCTCTATATAGACTTTCTCAAAACCAAAATCCTTCAAAAACCTTAATAACAAATCTAATTGTATATTATTCTTCAAAAGATCCTTAACCGAGTAGGTAGTGATATATAGAGCCAATCTAGTTTTCAACCAACCACCCCAGAAGCTAGAGATTAAGGATCTTAATAAGCGTATACATAGACAATTATAGAGTAGATAGATAAAAAATTAATATATGTAATACATGTACAGCTAATTTGAGATTACTTTAAAGCTAGATGCCTTCTAATAATTACACCAACAAATATACCAAGCAATAGAATAGCTACACCTATTCCAGCAATATACGTAAAATCTACTTCTCTCACCTTTTGAGTAACTACTTGAGTAACCATTACAGTCGATGGTACTGATACTGTTGATACTACTGTTGATACTGTTGGCACAGTTAATGTTACAGATATAGTTGATGTTACAGGCTGAGTAACAGTTTCTCTTACTGTGGTAGCAATAGTAGTTATTTTTGTTTCTGTTACTGTACTTACAGTAGTTATTGTGTGTGCAATAGTTACTGTTTCTACGGATTTTATAACTGTTGCACCAACAAGGAACGAAACTTCATAAAGCCTCCACCTAAATTTACCTCCACCTTCTAGATTAGATCCCCACTCAAATGTATAGTCTATCATCTGGAGAATGTTACCTATAACATCTTCTCTAGTCCAAATATCTGGTCTTAGTGATGATAGTATATTTGCTGCAAGAGCTACAAACTCTTGTATAGGTATACCAACTCTACCGTTACTTATTGGAGTAGTGATCTCGAAAGATACTGTTGTATGACTATCTGCAGATCTATCAATATTACCTACATAAACATCGAACTCTCTATACTCAAGAGTATTGTTTATGAGGATTGGTGCAACAACAACAGCTTGAGGTTCACCTGTTACAGGCCATTCTGGATGTCTATAGTGTCTAACTATTACCAGCACATCACCAGCTTTTGTACCTCCATCACGAACAGACTTAACAGTCCATACAAAAAGTGTTGCTGTAACAGGTAGAGTACATTCTTCTTCGTATATGGTGTAGTTTGCAAAGAATATTGCATATGGAAGTTCTGTCAATTTCCTAGGTATTCTATAGAGTGGATGAGCAGGTGGATTACCACCCCATATATTTCTACCATACCTGATACCTGGACCACCCTGCACACCCAACTGTTTAGGAAGATCCGTAAACTCTCCATAAACTTCAGCATATGTTCCTGTAAACTCCATAGTCATTGTTCCTTGAGCTCCTGCAGCCAGGTTCCAGAGATTAGCTATAAACGATGCGTGATCAAGATCAACCGTAGTCCATCTATTATCGGGTCCAGCTGTTCTTGTACCCTTGAATGCTGTTGGAAATATTATTGCTAAACCTCCAGTTTCTCCATAGACACCAGTAATAACAGATATTGTTATTAATACTATTTGTAGAAGGGCTAATAGTACTGTAAAACTTATTCTTTTCATTCATTCCACCCTACAGTATGCAATAATATGGATCAACTTAATAAATTTATTTCTTCTTATGTACCTTGATAACGACATAAGTAGAATACAAAATAGAATATAAAAAATATAAGATGTAGCTACGTAGGATTTGTGTAGAGTATTTAGAACTTGCTGTACTAAGATTCTCTCAGTCTTGGATTGAATATATTCTCTAGGCCTATAGCTATTAGTGATAATGATGTAGATAAAGCTACTATTGTTAGTCCTGGTGGTAAAAATAGCCACCAAGCACCTGTTACATAGGCTAAGAAGTAGTTTGCCCAGAAGAGCATCATACCTAGCGATAGATGTTTAGCCATACCTTCTGTAGATAGTATTAATGCTAAGCCCGCTTCACCTGCTATACCTATGGCCATAAATGTTGCGAAAGCAGTCACGATATATGGTCCAATAATTGGTATCAAGTCCTCAAATACTATCCTTATATCACCATAACCTGCCATTTTCGATAATGACACAAACTCTCTTTCTCTTAAACTCATGAACTGTGCTCTAATGGCTCTTGCAAACCATGGCCATGTGAATGCACCAAGAGTTATAGCTATTATATGGGGACCTCTAGCCTCTGGTGGAAGATACGAGGCTATTAGTACAGCTACAAGCCAGTTGGGTATCGCTAGAAACACATTTGTTACAGACATCAAGATCTCGTCTACTATACCACCTTTTATGCCTGCTATTGAACCTATTGTGAGCCCTATAGACATGGCTATAACTGCAGTTAGCAATCCTATTGTTAGCGAGACTCTTATGCTGTAGAGGAATTGTGCAAAAACATCTCTTCCAAAACCATCTGTACCCAATGGATATTCAAGTGATGGAGGCTGGTTTCTAGGTCCTTTAGCAAAAGGATCACGTCCATATATTAGTGGTCCAGCAAGTCCCATAAACAGTATTATTATGAACACTATGAATCCTATCAAGAATCGTTTGTTTGTAAATATTGCGTAAACAACTAGAGGTATCTTCATATATTATCCCCTTCCTCCTACTCTAATCCTTGGATCTATTAAAGCATAGATGAAGTCTACTAAGAAGTTTGCTGCAAAAACTGTAGCTATAACTATAAGGAATATACCTTGTATCAATGGATAGTCTAGAGCACCTATAGCTCTAGATAAGAAGTAGCCTACACCTGGATAATTGAATACCGTCTCTACTATGAATACACCAGTTATAGCGAAGCCAAGCTGTAGAGCTAATCCTGTTACTTGTGGTAATAGTGAGTTTCTGTATGCATATCTAAAAATGGTTCTATCTTTAACACCTAGAGACTCTGTGTATGCTATATAGTCAGCTCCAAGTTCAGCCGCAATCACTACTCTCATTGATCCCATCCAGTTAGCTGATTCAACTATGTATATAGATAGGAAGGGTAATGTATAATGGTGTAAATAATCTATTAGAAACTCAAATGTAAGCGAAGGTTTTACTCCAACTGAGTACATACCTGATGTTGGGAACCACCTTAAGCTAAAGGCAAAGACGAAAAGCAGAAGCATTGCTAGCCAGTAGTAGGGTACTCTAGCCACTATAAACGAATATCCAACAACCAATTTCTCAAGTATGCCTCCTCTCTTGTAACCTGCGTAAGCACCTATCGTATTACCTGTATACCATGCAGCTAGTACTGCTGGAACAACAAGAGCCAGTGTCCAGGGCAGAGACATAGCTATAACATCTGTTACCTTCATTGGATACATATCTATAGATATTCCAAAATCACCTCTAAAAGCTCTGCTTAAAAATGTAAAGAACTGTATATGTAGAGGTTTATCGAATTGAAATATATCTAGAAGCTGTCTATATATCTCTGGAACCATAACTGGATTGTATATCCACTGCATAATTATTTGCTGCATCCTTATGGCTAGAGGGTTACCCGGTATAGCTCTAGGCAGTATAAAAACTACACATATCGCTATAAAATACGTTACTACAAGCAATGCAACCTTTCTTGCTATATATAGTATCAATGTTTTATCGATACTCAACTTCACCATATCAACACCAAAAACATTGACCATATAGAAGCTTTTAAATCTTTATGATTAGTGTTCAAGAAAATGGTTACTGAGTGATGTATAGAGGATATTGATGTAACAAACAAGTATGCATAAGGCTTATTATGAAGTATATTTTATGGAAAATAGGGAATAAAAAATGGTTTTATTTCTTACCAAGAGTTAATATAAACCATCCAACTATAGCACCTACTACCAATAGAACAGCCCAAACTACTGCAACAGTCGCCCAGTCTGCTTCTCTTTCCTTAATAGTTATAGTAGAGTACACAGTTCTCTCAACTTGTTGAACCACTGTAACCGTAACAGTTACTGTAGCTCCAGGGACTACTGGTGTTGTTGGAGTTGGTGTTGGTGTAGGAGTAGTAGGTGTAGGTGTTGTTGGAGTTGGTGTTGGTGTAGGAGTAGTAGGTGTAGGTGTTGTTGGAGTTGGTGTTGGTGTAGGAGTAGTAGGTGTAGGTGTTGGTTTACCTGATTCTATTCTGAAGCTTTTTCCTTCGTATATTGACCTTCTTAGATATTCGTTATACCTATTCATAGATATGAGGGCTCCTCCTTCTTCTACTGATGCTAGCCACCATGGTTTTTCAATTGGTTTTCCTGTTGGTGTTAAGAAGAATAACACAGGTGCGCTACCCCACCATGATGGTAGCCACCATGGTCTCTGTGCATTTGGCCATCCATCCCAGTACTTATCGTTGTATACCCAGAAGGATGGTGTATAGAATAATGGTATTGATGGTAGATCTTCAAATAGTATCTCTTGGATAGCATAAGCCAGTTCTTTTTCACGCTCTGGATCTATTAGCGATCTCATCATTTCTTCAAATAATGCATTTAATCTATCGTTTGTATAGCCTATCCATCTAGCCATGTTGCCCCATGGAGAGTACAGAGCATTTCCATAAGAGTTTCTAATATGACCTACCTCATATGCTCCAGCACTCCAACACAATGTTGCATCGAATCTACCATTAGAGAAGCTTTCCCACCAAACTCTATAGTCAACAGCTTGTACTGCTACCGCTATACCTATGTCCTTTAACGCATCAGCTACAAGTGAAGCTATGGTGTTCTCGAGAACAGCTCCTGCAGAAACTAGTATCGTGAATCTCAAGGGTGTTCCATCTGGAAGCTCTCTAACACCATCTCTATCTCTATCAACGATTCCTGCAGCATCAAGTATGCTTCTTGCTTTAGCTAGATCTTGCTTAAGTAGACAGTCTGGTGTTCCCCAATACTTTTGACACGCTTCACGATTCACATAATCTTTGTATACACCTTCAGCAACAAATCCAACAACAGGTGCCTGTTGTACTAATCCTAATAGACCATACTCAGTAATATCTTCCCACGGTATAGCCCAGGCAATAGCTCTTCTTACCTCGATTCTCTGGAAGATAGGTAGGTTGAGGTTGAGATATAGCCAGAAGCTGGCTCCAGGTATAAAGTATGGCTGTACCTCAGACCATGTCTTTATACCATGTCTTGTTTTAAGTTCTTCGACATTAGGTATGAATACTCCTGCTCCACCACCAATAATACCTAAGGCATCTATATCGCCTCTGATTAAAGCTGATACCGCTACTGTAGTATCTTTATAGTATATGAACATTAGGTATTTGGCTGCAGGAAGACCAAAGATATCCTTACCCCACCAATTATCTATTCTCTCGTATATAACTTGAGTAGCATCTGCGAAATAAAGTTTGTAGGGTCCAGCAACAACCTGTCTAGCTGGGTCGTCATTTCTCCACTGAACTCTCATACCTTCGCCCATTTCATCAATAAGAGGTTTGAAGATATGTACCGGTACTGGTCTTATGAATAATATACAGCCTATGGGACCTCCAAGCCAGTCCATAATGATTTCCTCTCTTGGTGGAGGCTCTTCACCTGGTGTTCTCGCTATATAGTACTTCAGTGTTTTGTCATCGATTACCTCATAGTTGTATATACACCAATCACCCCATAGACCAGCACCTACTTGTCTACTCAACTGATAACCTTCTACTATGTCTCTACTGGTTATAGGTGTTCCATCACTCCAACGAGCTTCATTCCTTATGTGTATGGTTATGGTAATTTCATCTCCATTGAACTCTATTCTATCTATAAGGAATAAGAGCCAATCCTGAGTTAATACATTCTGCATAGCTACAGATGGGTATAGAATATGCCAAGCACCCCACTCCATACCACCAGCACCTCCAGGAGCAAAGGGATTCCAGTTTAGTGTTGGTGCCCCTATATTTCCTATAATCAAAGTCTCTTCACGTTTTGGTGTTTGTGCATATATGCGTGTATTCGCTATAGCAAGGATTGTGCTTAATAGCAACATTATGATAAAGAGATGTACTAAGACTATGTGTTTGGTTTTTAAGATCAAAGACTTCACCCAGATTGTTTATTCGTATTTACCCTATTCCTATAGTAAGCTTAAAAATTTTTTAGTGTATTATAAAAATCTGGATGGATGAGTAAAGGGATGGATGCTAGTGATAAATATTAATCCAGGTTCTGAAGCAATGTGTTAAGTCTACTAATGATAGCATCTTTAAATACCTTCTTAAGTTCTTCTGTATCTATGCTATTGCTGCGGATAGCGTTACCAAGTTCGCGTGCTTTATCTAATGTGAATACTGTTTTACCACCTGTTAAAGGATCCACAAATTCTACAGGTTGACCCACCATATCGAGATACTTGTAGTATTCTTCGAGACCTATCTCTCCATTGATGTATTTCTCTACAATACGGTTCACAACCATCTTTAGCAGTTCTCTAATATCTTGATCTGCTATAATTGTGTCTCCGTAAAGCTCTATAGCTGGTGCTGCTTCACCTAGCATAAGTTCCATATTTACTGGAGGTGCATAAAGATTTGCTATAGCTGGATCTCTATAGATTATTCTGGGATTTGTATTGTTGTATCCTAGAACCGGTATGTAGAAGCTCCATCCAGTTCTATTTAGAAACATCATATCTTGTGCTTCTGTCAAAACCCATCTGATCAGTCTATACATACCTTCTAAACCATCATCACTAGCTCTAGCAGCTATAGCTATAGGTGTAAACCAGAAACCTGTCTCATTTCTGGGGAACAATATCTGGAGTTTATCGGGAAACATAGAGTAAGCTGTATATGCATCACCAAACTCTAAAACAGTAAGTAATGCTCTTCCAAAAGATACAGAGTCTCTTGCCTGACGAGTACCTACCTCAAGTCTCGAGATAGAACCAAAGATTACGGATATCAATGTCCAGCCTTTCTCCCAACCATATTTCGATAGAAGTGTATTGACTGTATTCATCATTGGTGCTCTATTAGTTACAGGATAGGCTGCTACAAGGTTTCCTCCTCTAGTTATTGTAGCAACATATTCAGGTTTAAGCAGATCTGTCCATGAGTTCGGGATCTCTAATCCATATTTGTTAGCGTAATCAGTATTAACTAGCCATGTATATGGTACAAAGAACATTGCAATCCAACACAATCTACCATCATCTGTATATCCCTTGAGGAATTCCGGTACATCTCTAGCTAATGCGAGAATCTCTGGATCATCTATTGGATGTAGAGCTCCTTCTCTGCATAAAATAGTTATGTTGTATCTATTCTGTCCTATAAATCCATCTACACTTCCATTAACACCTGCAGCTTTCCATATTTTTGGATCCTCAATCCTTACAAACGATATATTCGTTATGTTTAACCTCATTGATGCAGAAGGAAGTATCACACCTACTCTAGGCATACCACTTTCAGCAAAAAAGTATCTATTAAAATCATCACAACTCCATTGACTCCATGTAGTCATGATCTTTAGAGATACAGGCTTGAGTTGTTTAACTTCAGATTCTTCTTGCCGACCTGGTGATACAGTAATATTATATATAGCCATCAACGCTATACCTAAGACAACTATGATTGCTACAACCATTAATACCATATTTTTCTTCATACCGATCACACAACTGGAATTCTTTCTACAGAACTTATAAAATTTAGATAAAATTTAGAGAGACGGTGAATTGAACAAGGTTTTGTCACTCTCTATTGTAATTGGGACACAACGAATCAATGAATGTTACTTCTATACAATAATGAGGTATTTTACGAAATCTGGAACTATTTTAGTGCTTAGTATCCTTTAGCCAATGAGTCTAGAGACTATGTATGGTGTTATGAAGGATTCTATGAGGCTTGCAACTAAGAGTAATAGAACAATTATCAGGATTATTTTTGGAAGAATCTTCAATGTTTTAGCTATATCTTCTCTATTCCTTTTAAATACATATTTCCAGAAGTCTATACCGAGTTTAGTTCCAAAAGCTGAAGCCATGAGTATTGCTGGAAGTTCGAAAACACCGTGGGGAGCTATAGCTACAAAGCCTAGGAGTGGTGAGCCTCCAGTCATAATAACCAACATTATCACCATACCTACAATAAACCCATTGGCAAAAACTATTACACCAGGAATAAATACAAGTAGACCTGAGGCTATAGATATGGATGCAACTAGTAGATTCCTTCTGAATATATAGAAAGCTGTATCAATACTATAGAATTCTATAGGGATATCTCCGTAAGCTTGCTTAATCATATCATTTACTGTTTGAAGCTCGTTTGGTGCAAACATCACGAGATATAGTGTAGCAAGAGAGCCTAGAAACCAACTCACTACGAATATAATGACCATGACTAGGAAAAACATCTTCAGAGACACACCATTCACCTCTAGATATGTACCACAACTACTGGACCTAATATACTGATCTACAGCTATATATTTCTACCTCAATGTATGTCGCTATGATGGTTAGGCTAAACCAAACTACGTGTATTTGTTTTAATCAGTATTTCAATAGAATGGGTTATGGATAATACATAGCCATGTCTTTAGATTCAATTGGTTCTAATAATCATATATAGATCTACATACAGATACCGTTCCTGCACCATCTTCAGCTGGAGTCTTTATTCTCTGACCTATAACATGTAGATCTCTTGACCTTAGTATCTCTCTCAAGACTTCTTTCCCCTGCATTTTCTCTGATCTCAAACAGTTTATCGGTATCTTGAACGCTATATCCAGTACTTCTCTATCTAGGAGCAGAGCTACAGCTTTTACATCTATACACTTTGCTATCTCTAGCTCTGGGTATCTACCATAAGCTAGTCTGTTAATGGTTTCCTCAAGCTCTTTTTCAACAAGTTTTAATAGAAAGCTATAGCCAGCAAAAACCTCATCTCCACCACTTCCTGTATAGATACATCTACATCCATCTTTTTTAGCTTCTCTAAGTACTGAATAGAAAACTATATCGTTTCTGATCTCTATACATCCACCATCTCTATGCGAGTCAATTCTATCCCTACCTATACACCCAATAACACCACTCTTTAGATTATCGATATCTCCTTGATCTATATAAATGTACTTAACATCTATATTGAAGAACTTAGCTATATGATTCACATATACAAGATCTTTCGGAAGACCTTGTCTATATACAGCTGTATAGCCTCTAGGCTTATAGCCAGCCGATACGCTTGCCAAAAGCACTAGCGATGTATCTATCCCACCGCTTAAAGCAATACAATCACATCTATACTCCTCTACAGATTCCACTAGTACATTAAACAGCTTCTCTGCGTATATATTGCAGGGCATTGGGATCCTCATTAGATCAACCTCAAGATAATGTAGTTGCCATAGCTTTCAGACCCTATAGTCTTGTATCCGAGGATAGATCTGTGAAGTGGTCCTGATAAAACTACTGTATGGTATTCGCCTCTCTCTCCTAGAGGATCTATACCGATTTTTAGCGCTTTTTCTACAAATAGATCGACATTACCTCTACCTAGTTCTACACCAAGCCATTCACCTAAATTCTCTATACATCCTATTATGAGTGGCTTCACACCATCATAGAGCTCTCTATAGAGAAGGTCGAGTGGATCCAAACCCCATAGAGGTTCAACAAGTGTTGCTCCTACTTCTCTAACGAGTTTCTCCATATAGTTTAGATGCTCATCGATATACACATCTCCAGCAACTACTACATCTACCTGGAGCTTCTTAAGCAGATCAACTGTCTCTATAAATTCTCTACCTCTAGTAAGCTTTACCACAGTAACCGGTATTTCGGCTAAAAGAAGTGTCTCAATAGATTTACCTATGTTAAGTAGATGAGGGCTTGGTCTTGGAAACTCGTACACAAGTACTATACCTAGATCCACTTTTCTACCGTATCGATAAACAGCGTAGTAAGAATCCTTACCTCCAGATAGAAAAGCTACATACATATTCACACACCAAGCTTTTGGAGAAGCTTTAAGGGATAGGTTACGTAGAGATTCTTAAGGTATGTCTTGTGGTATGTTGTTCTAGGAGGAAGAGTTTCACCTCTTGTAGCAATTCTATAGATATCTTTTGGCTCTAGTTTTGGCATCAATACGCATATATCTGAAGAAGAACACCTATCTATATCTATAGGAACCTTAGCCATATCGAGTAACGCGTTTGGAGAACCCAGTTCTTTAAACGCTAAATAAACATCAATTCTATCAATATTCAAAACCACCACTGTACCACCCACCTTAACCTTCATTTCATCGCTACCTCTCTTAGCCATAGACTCTAACTCTTCTACAGCCTTTACCACAGACCTATGGTCTATCAATCTACTTGACCCGATATACATCCATCCACCAACATCATCTACATCTAAACCGTAGTCAGCTATATAAGCTGGAACCACTTTTACACCAAGAGACTTTAGAGCATTAAGTCTGTGGTGACCATCGATAACTATGAGCCTGTTCTTTTCAACAATAATAGGCTTCCTTAAAGCTCCATCAATACCTATCGAGTCTAGTACTCTAGAGCTATGTATGATATCGGTATCTTCGTGAGGAACAACATCATTTATGTAGAGTAGAACTGGATTAGCGAGATGATTATTACATGGATTCTCTCGAACTCTGCACCTCTTTATCGGCATTTACGCTACCTCAGAACTGTTAACACGATCTACCACTATGTATTAGCTAAGTATATAAGGTGATGTATAGGTAGCACCAGAAGATGTAGAAAAACTACGTAGACTATAGATACATAGATAGAGAGTTCTACAGCTCTTAGTACATCGCTGTGTGTTGGTAAATGGAATTCTCTACCTATAGTATAGCTCTCTATCTTCTCAAGCTTAACACCTAAACATCCAGCTGTAGCCGCCATAGGGTTTCCAGCATTTATGCTTTCTGTAAATTTTCTATCCCTTAAATATATATACCAACCTCTTCGAATAGAACCACCAACAGTAGAGCATAAAGCTAGCGTAATTAGCGCGGTTAATCTTGCTGGAACAAAATTGAGGATTGTATCAACTTTTGCTGAAAACCATCCTATATCCTTAAACATAGGCTCTCTGTAACCTAGTGCAGAATCCATTGTATTCGCTAACCTCTGGATTAGTGCTCCTATAGAGCCTAGAAAGAGATAGAAGAATAGTGGTGATGTAAATCCATCTACAAGACTTTCAAACAGAGACTCTATAGCGGCTGACGCTATGTGACCTTCATAAAGATTTTCAACACTCCTTCTAACAATATTTGAGATAGTTTTTCGAGCATGCACTATATCTCTATTCTTGAGATGTAGATAAACAGCTTTAACATAGTCTAGAAGCAGTTTTAGTGATAGTGAGACCTTCAAGAGGTATATAGAGAATAGTATCCAGAGAACTCTATGTATAGAGTTAACCACATAGAGAACAAACATATATAGAGCTGTATGGATAAAGACTGTGGCAATCCATAGAGCTACACCCATCAACCTGTTCTTCGGAAGTTTTTTGTAGAGAGTTATAGCAAACGTATAGGCTGTGTGTACGGGATGTATCTTGTACATTATTCCGCTGTGATATGGGTAGAGGAAATCCAGTATAAGAGCGCCTAAGAGGATTGAAGAGAACTCCACTATATCTCTAGGGAGAAGCCAGTCTAGATCCATAGATTCGCACCTACAGCATGTATAGCCATAACCATTAGATAACATAGCTCGGATACAAAGCCCAGGACATCGCCATTAACGAAACCCAGAACCCTACTGGATAGCAGATGGGTAGATAGTACGGCAATAGTGAAACCCACAGCCAGCAACATGGTTAATAATGGAGCTATCATGGGGTGTACAGAGAACATAAGGACTGTAGTTAAAGCAACTGCTATAGCTATACCGAGAAGCACATCTATGTCTCTGACACTATGCTTAAACAACCTACCTATACCTTCTGGAGGTTCTCTACCTAGATAAGATAGCGTAGGCATGGAAACTATAGACCACACTTCAGCAGAAATAATCAGAACTATCGATACCTCTAGCCTTGTCTTGATCAAGATGCTCAGTACCGATGAATATAGTCCTAACACTAATAGCACGAATATCGCTATTGCGTAAGAACCTCTATACCTATCTTTAACAACTCTATACGCATCTACACCAAATCTATATGCCAAGACAGCTTCTGAGAAAT
>JAWBDT010000020.1:0-26848 GCA_038821645.1 Ignisphaera sp.
TCATCAACATCTATTCTCTCTCTAGAGGGTGTATAGATATACGTCCTAGGGCCACAAACAGGACAGCTTATCCCCTGTCCATGGAATCTCCTAACATCAGCTGGATCTCTATAGCTCTTCAAACACTTTTCACACATTTTGAAGCTGTTCATTGATGTATTAACTCTATCGTATGGAAGATTGAATATCATCGAGAACCTAGGTCCACACCATGCGCAACTGTTCCATGGATATCTATAGAATCTTGATCCAGGATCAAGTATCTCTTCAATACAGTTGTTACATATAGCTATATCTGGTGGAATCATACTCCTGATCTCTGGTTTTGAACGGCTTTCACTAATAACGAATTCTCTATATCCCTGGGGAACAACCTCCTCTATATACATGTTCACTATTCTTGCATACGGAGGTTTTTCTCGATACAATCTATCTATGAATTCCTCTATATCACTAGAGCTCCCCTCCAAGTGGATTTCGACTTCACTTCCACCAAGATTGACAACATATCCCTTCAGCTTAAGCTCATTAGCAAGTCTGTAGACAAAAGGTCTAAAACCAACACCTTGAACAATACCTATAACCCTAATCTTAATTGCTCTAATATCCACTAGGTAAACACCATAGAGATTATCTGGATGTAGAGATCATTCTACGTTTTTTAACAAATATTACTATGATATCACAAATCATTTAGAGGATATTAAGTTTATACATACTGAATCAAGTACTTATGATTCGATCCAGTTATAATCTATTAACAATTATGAATATATTTTATATTATCAGCCAACCCTTAGTAATAAGGTGAAAACCAAGTGATGAAACTAATGTTTATAGGGGCATCTATATGTGATATTATTCTAGTTACTCCTTATCTAAGTAAACCAGGAGATATTGTGTATCTAGATAAAGGTATAACGATATCGATTGGAGGACATCCATGCAATATCTCTATAGATCTAGTCAAGCTTGGCTACAAACCATCAGACATATACATTGTGTCTACAATTGGTGAAGATTTTTGTGGTAAATTTATCGAAGAGAATTTGAGGAAATTTTCTCTAAATCTAAAACTCTTCAAGATCAGTAGAGTAGGATCTAATAAGAACGTTATATTGGTGATTGATGGAGAAGATAGGAGATTTCATGCAGAAGTTGGTGCAAGCATGTATCTACCTCTAGAAGACATTATCAACTATATTGTGGAAGTTAAACCGAGATTACTCCATATAGCGCCAGGACTTCTAGGTGATATAGATACAAACTTATCAACTGTTTTAAGTATCGCTAAAGACATTGGTGCGATAACCTTTATTGATGTTGGTGTAGCTAAACCCTATGGTGAAGAGGATTGGAGTTTTCTTTTAGAAGCACTAAAACATGTAGATATACTTCACAGCAGTAGATACGAGCTTAAGAATATCTTTGGTACAGAAGATATCTATACCAATATTAGGAATATTCTTGATAAAGGTGTTAAAATGGTTATTGTAACAGATGGTGAAAAAGGAGCATATATAGCTAAAGACGGCTATGTATTGTATCAAAAAGCGTTTAAAGTAGATGCTATAGATCCTACAGGTGCTGGTGATGCTTTTCAAGCTGGATTTCTATATAAATTGATAGATCTAATTGATGATAAACTAAACGTAGACTACATAAACAGTATGGGGTATGATGAACTTGTAGAGATATTAACTTATGCACAAGCTGTAGGAGCTATATGTGTCACAGAATCAGGAGCAACAACAGCTATAGCAAGAGAAAATGTAGAGAAGCTTCTTAATGAGCAGAAAGAGTTTGTGATAAAAACCACAACTAGAATAAAGCTTTGAATAGCAGAATATATAAATATCAATCAATCCAATAATTACGGTACACACTAAGACTGACTAATACTGTCATATAGAAGCTACAAAATACATTCTTCCTTGTTAAAACACTTCTAGAGATTCATGATAATATTGTAGAGTTATATAGAAACAACAACTCTTAACTTTATAGCATTCTGATTAGATAGAGCTCTAGGACATAGATATACAGACTTATGATGATATTCATACATCTACAATAGTCATGAATATTAGAGCAGTATCTAGTGTCATTCTTGATACACTATCATCCCCTATATAGGTTCTTTACTAGCCACAGATACAAAGCTTAAACGTTTTTGAAACATCTTTTAGGAAGATATTAACACATAGAATATAGATTGAGAGTATTCAGAAAAGATTCTCTAAATCATAGAGATTTGTTAAAGGTGATAGAGAAGTTATCAAAAATCACGATAATAAAATAAAGAGTATTGCATGAGATTATATATACAAGATAGGTGATAGAGATGCGAAGTTAGCTAACGAATATAATTCAGCCATAGCTCTCGAAAACCTATACAAACAACTTAGGTAGAGTCAACAGTAATAGCTTATTCAATAGAAACTATCCCAATGGTTCTATAGAAAACTACATTTCACTATAAACTATAAAGCTCTTGAGAAAAGACTTAAAACTAAGTATATCAATCCAAAGAAACATTATCAACATATCCAAGATATAGAAATAGATTAAAAACAATAACGATAGAGTATCACAATACATTAAATTCATATCAACAAGAAATATAGACATAACTAAATACATCAACTTACTCCTAAGATACTCAAGTATAGAGATCTAGAAATACCCAAATACCCAAGAACAATAAAAACCAAGACCAATACAGAGAAAAAGAAATAAAACAATAACACTAACCAATACAAATCCATACCAAAGCGACCTAATACATTGTCACTTATCTTCGACATAATCATATTATTGTGGGTGTTGTAACGCTAATCTTCATAGTAGGAATAATATTTCTTGTCTTTGGAATAATAGGTATCATTATGTATGTTAATTGTAAAGAAGTTGTATTTATTGTTGAAAATGGAGAGTAGAGATGAGCTAAAGAGGAAAGACTTACATGGATAATTATAGGATTCATATTTGAAGAGTATGATAGTTAGTATTATTTTGTTAATAACATATCTAAAGTATGATGAATTGTTAAAACATGTACTCTCTTCAGCACCTATAGGAACATTCATCTAGTACGTATCTCTAAAGATAATAGGTTTCAAGTTTAGATACTAGTTCATCTATTTTTGTAGTATTGTTAATGTTTAGGATTGAAGATCAATATATAAGAGATCTAACAACATTATCAATGTTTCATAATTTATAGAATTATAGAAAAATGAGGATCTAGTTCAATTAACAAGGATGTTACTTGTAACTCTTATATTGATATCCATGACAATACTATATTTGTTTAATGGTGAGTGTTTTTAGTTCAATTAATTAACTATATTACTCATATGGATCTCACTAATTGTTGCCTGTAAAAGTTTGATGATCCCAGATACGTTTTCCTCCAATATAGGTTTCGAGTACCTTTATGTCTTTAAGCTCTTTTTCATCTACTGATAGAGGATCTCTATCGACCACTACGAAGTCTGCTAACTTACCTACATCAAGTGTTCCTAGATTCTCTTCTTCGTGCATAATGTATGCTGATCCCCATGTGTATAGATAGAGAGCTTCTTCTATAGATAGTCTCTGGTCTTCTGTATCCTTGTAGTGTGGTATATTCTCGTATTTTCCTCTTGTTACTGCTGCATAGATTGATTGCCATGGATTTACAGGTTCTACAGGGCTATCTGTTCCAAAACCTATTGGTATGTTCTTTTCAAGTAGTGATCTGAAGGGATAGAGCCACTTTATCCTTTCGCTACCTAGCCTCTGCTTAGCCCACCAATCGGATATTATGAAGTGTGGTTGAACTGCTACAGATACTCTTAATCTAGCTATTTCCTCTATCTGGTCTCTTCTAAGTAGTGATGCATGCTCTATTCTGTGTCTATACTTATCAACATCTTTGAGTTCTCTATATACATCTAGAATAGTGTCTATTGCTTTATCCCCTATACCATGTACAGCTAGCTGGAGACCTATGTCGTGAACTTTTTTAGCAAGTGATTTAAGATCTCTAGAATTGATTACAGGAGAACCACATGTAGAAGGATCATCTTCATATGGTTTTGATAACCATGCTGTTCTAGCACCCAGACTCCCATCAACAAAGATTTTCACACCCATTATCTTTAGATATGTGTCGCCAAATCCTTTCTTTAGACCAATGCCTTTAAGAAGATCTAGCACTTCCCATGATTTACCTGGATCTAGATAGACTCTAACCCTTATCGGAAGTCTATTCTCAGACCAGAGCTCAATTAATGCTCTTAAAGCTTTCACATTACATCCAACAAAACCTACTGTTGTAACGCCTTGTGAAGCTATGTATTTAGCTGCTTCAAGTATATACCTCTTATAGTCTTCAACAGATAGAGATTCACTAATCTTGTCTCTAGCAAACTCTAGAGCCTCTTCTCTAACAATACCTGTTGGAACACCCTTTTCATCTCTTACAACATTAGGTGAAACAATATTCGAGACACCTGTTATCTCCATAGCTCTTGTATTGAGTACAGCTATATGCATACATATCCTCATCAACATAACAGGTCTATTGCTAACAACTTCATCTATATCCCATCTAGTTGGCCATCTCTTCTCCTCAAATAATTCTTGATCCCATCCAAAACCAAGTATCCAGACAGTTTCAACTTTCTTAGAATAATCTTTGAGTCTCTCTTTTAACTCGCTTATACTTTTAACTCCACGAAGATCTAGCATAGATAAATAAATACCAACTCCATCGAGATGAATATGGGAGTCTATGAATCCTGGAATAACAGTTCTACCTTTGAGATCAACAATATCTCCTCCAAAGAGCTTCACAATACTTTCTGCAACACCATTATCACCCGCATAGAGAACTCTTTCACCATCAACAACTATAGCTTTAACCTTCTTAAGAGGCTTAAGAGATAGGTATATATTACCATTAACAAAACCTATAACCACAACTACTCACCAGATTTATAGAGTTTGCTGAACATTAAATACTCATCTGCTGACACAACCAATAAACACACAACTATAGAGACTTCCAA
The DNA here is from genome assembly GCA_038821645.1 of Ignisphaera sp. Taxonomy (GTDB): domain Archaea; phylum Thermoproteota; class Thermoprotei_A; order Sulfolobales; family Ignisphaeraceae; genus Ignisphaera. Next base: position 5,058 of record JAWBDT010000020.1, read on the forward strand.
TAGACAATCATACAATAGCTTTCTATAACTTCTACCAACGATACCTTCATTATGTTAAGCAAAATCTCTAAAGTAAGGTCCATCTTTCTGAAATATCAATTCAATAGTAAATAATCATAACACATAAATATTACTCTATATCTATTTTACTACGAATACTATATAATGTACAGAAATATTGTTTCCATCAGATCCTAAGCTTAATATACTCTACCCATCTGATTAACCAACATAGATACTGTTCCAGGGGACCAGTCTTTGGTTATCTACCCCGTTAAACATGTTTCATGGAATGAAGTTGTTGATTGGAGTATAAGGCTTACCGATAAAGTAAAGTCTAGTGGCTATCTACCTGATGTAGTTGTAGCTATCGGTAGAGGTGGTATTGTTGTATCTAGAATTATCTGTGATCTCCTCGATATAAATAGGCTTATCGTTATACCAATTAGATGGAGAGAAACTAAAAGAACAGTTGGAGAAAGTTATCTAGCTGATCTAGTGAGATGTTTCTCTAGAAGTTCAAGTATAGAAATGTGTATAGCTGATATCGTTAAAAACCTCAGTATCGAGGTTGTATTTGAATACAATATCGATTTGAATGGATATAGAGCTCTAGCCGTTGAAGAAATTTCCGCTACAGGTCTCCATCTAGCAAAAGCTAGAGATATCATTAAGAACATATGGAGAGCAGATGAAGTAAAAACAGCAACACTTATATGGAAAGCTGCTACCTCTCCTCTGAAACCAGACTACACGTTTATAGAGACTAAGAGCTTCGTATGGTTCCAGTTTCCATGGTCAAGAGCATCAGATTACCAACAGTTCGCTAAAGTAGCTATAGAAGAAGAGTATATGAAGCATGGTAAAGACATATGGACTCTAGAAGATATAGTCGAGCTATTTAGAAAGTGGTATGGATTTGAGCCAGAGAGAAGGTACCTTGAGATAGCTCTAGCCAAACTTATTGAACTTGGTACACTAGAAAAAGTTAATGAAATATATAGAGTCAGTAGGGGGCGGTGATTCTTCATCAATCAGATCCGGCCTAGCATACATCATCTAGACATCTCGATAACAATATGATTTCTTCTGAGTTTATATTTCTAGCAAAGATAACCTTGACTATACTTTCAACTTTTCTTCAACACTTTTCACCTTATCTAAAGGTTTCATATCTTTATCGAATCTAACATCTATATACACATGTATTAGAACACGATCAACACCTTGTTCCCTCATACATTTAACAACATCTTCAACAATTAATGAAACTTCATCTAAGGTGTTAATTTCTATGACAGTACCCATAGGTCCCAGGATATAGCTGTAACCTTTTCTAGCTATAGATTCTACAACTCTAGCTATATAGCTACTTAAGCTTGTTGTACTTGTACCTATCGGTATAACCTTAAGCTCTAAAATTATCGCCATAATGAATACACCTCTGTAACTGTTTCCAGAGTACTATACCTTAAGGTATTTAGATATCTAGTACATAAGGTAATGATCTTAGCTTAAATATCTAGAAGGCTCTACATATATTCAGCAATAGTTTCATCAAAAATAGGCTACTGAATACATATCTATATGGCTATTTATTTTGTTTTATCTCATGTATCATGATATTCCTCCAGTATCACAATATACTACTTTATGATACAAATATTAGAGTCTAAATCTAGATGCTAAGTCGAAAGCATCATGATTAATTATACATAAACAAATTATATATAGTTCACCAGTAATAGCAAAGCATTTATTTCGACAGAAACTAATTCTTATATAGCATAGAGAGTAGAGAATATGTCTATATCGAATTCAATGCAGCAGAACCTCATGTTTATAAAGATCAAGAACTATGCTCTATTTGATGATCTAGATCTAGAATTAAGACCTTTAACGATATTTATCGGTAGAAACATAACAGGTAAAAGTTCTCTACTCAACTTAATGTGGATGGTATTATCACTAGAGCCAGATCTCGAGAAATTTAGAGAAATCATGACCGATCTAGGCTATACAAGAATTGTTGATAATATAATTGAAAAAGCTAAAAGAGGTATGGATATAGAGAAAGAGTTTAGAGAGCTTGTTAAATTGGCACTAAAGGTTCTACCTAAAGCTCTAGAAAGTAACTTCAATAAGAGATTTAGAGATCCATTTAAACGTTATCTAGAAGTATTTAGTAGAGATAGAGATATATCTATAGAGATTGGTGGTGGAGTTCCTGAAGAATCTAAGCATATACTGAGGATAAGTTACGATAGAGCTGCTGGAATATTTAGGATAGGGTATATAGAGCCTCACGTGATTCTAGAGGTTGGTGATAGAATTGGTGCTAAGGTTGTGCGAGAGATAGTGACAAGATCCTTCATAGGTGTTCAGAGGAATTATGTATATGGTTTTTCACTAGATGTGCAAACTATAGAAGAAGCTGCTATAGTTGAACACAAAGATGTGGAAAAGATACTAACAAACACTATTAGAGCCATAACCACAAGAATTATGTCTCCATGGTTATCAGGAGAAGATAAAACAATCTACTGTATTAGTGATAGAACTTGGCTGATCAAGATCTCTACAAGATCATGGTCTAGAGCTGAAGAATATATGTTCACATATCTAGAGAGAGCATTCATTAAGAGCTATAGCCATTTAATAGATCTACTCTACAACAATATGATAGATCTAGATGTTTTTAGAGATGTTCTAGCCAAAATAGGGGTAGACGAGGTATCAGTAAAGAGCTCAAAAGAATATAGATCTTTATACATTAGATTATGGAATGGTTTAGAGCTACCTATCGAGGAAACCCCCTCGAGTATCAGGGGAATAATACCAACTCTTCTAGCCCTAGCATCTAAAGCAACACCTGTTGTGATCATAGAGGATCCCGAGATCCATCTTGATCCATCATCTGTTCATGCTCTAGGAAGAGCCATAATTAGAGCAGTAAAAATGATGAATAAGTATGTCATAATCTCCACACATAACATAGATCTACTCACCACTTTCGTGAAAGCCGGTAAACATGGCTATGATGTTCGTAGAGAATCAGATGACGAGATTTTATTGCCAGAGGTTATAGCACTATATCTATTCAAATACGATAAAGACATAAAGAAGATAAATATCAAAAGAATTGATATTCTTCAAGAAGGTTTAAATATAAAAGAATTGATGTAGATTCAGTATAATGATTGTCAACAAATTCATACTTAACCGTTTATGATCAATAATTCCGAAAGAGATGCTATCGATAGAGCACTACATATTGTCTAAAAGGGAAAGAAATACAACTTATCGATGTATTTATGTAATGGTGAGGAGCATATTAATATTAGCTAAAACATAGAGATAGAGTAAACTTACTAGAGTAAACTTAGGTTCTCATTAGATATCGCTATGAAATACGATACCATAATAAAGAATAGTATGATCTAGAAACCATTAGAAATATTGTATTCGTCTTCTTTATATGTTGACAAAATTGCTTCAGGATTAATCATCAAGATGATACTGTTTATCTACATGATTTAATGATTTAAGATTCGTTATTGCTAGATATAAAGCTACTGATTGTGAATCTTTAGTAAAGATAAATTCTATAGTATAAACAGCTATGTCTGAAATAGATTTATTATGAGTTGTATTGCTATACTTAGTAATAACTGTCAATATGAGCATCCTTAAAATATTGAATTAAAGATTTATTGTATCTGAGGGTGGTTTGCCTGTATGGTGTTTGAACTTAGAGGTGATCTGTTTAGAGAAATAGCTGAGGAGGTAGATGGTATACATGTATTCAAGACATTTTTGGCTGGTGAATGGGTTTCGGGTAGTAGTTTTATGGATGTTAGAAGCCCTATAGATTTGAGTGTTATTGGTAGAGTTCCTAAGCTTAGTTGGAGTGATGTTGATAGAGCTTTAGATAAAGTCTATAGGGTTGGTAGATGGAGTGTAAGGGATCTTCCTGGATGGAGAAGACTAGAGATTCTTGAAAAGATTGGAGATCTGATTGAGAAGTATCGTGAAGATTTTGTAAACCTCTTGATAATTAATACCGGTAAAACTCGTTCACAAGCTCAGGGAGAGATAAATGCATCTATAGATAGACTTAGAAGAGCTGATCTAGATGCTCGAAAGATATTTGGTGATTATATTCCTGGTGATTGGGATCAAACAACAGTAGAGACAGAAGCAATTGTGAGGAGAGAGCCTTTTGGTGTAGTTCTGGCTATAATACCCTTCAATTACCCGCTATTTGATACTGTTGCTAAATTCACATATAGTGTTGTTGCTGGAAATGCTATTGTAGTTAAACCTCCGTCAGTAGATCCTCTTCCAGTCATACTCTTTGCAAAAGTTGTTGAAGAAGCTGGATTTCCTAGAGAAGGTTTTGCTGTATTGACTGTACCCGGTAGAGAGAGTACCGATTTGGTGTCTGATAGAAGGATACATGTCATAAGTTTCACAGGCAGTAGTGAGACTGGTAGAAAGGTTATAGCTAGTGCTGGTATAAAGCAATTCGTTATGGAGCTTGGGGGAGGTGATCCAGCGATAGTTCTAGAGGATGCAGATCTAGATCTAGCTGCTGAAAGAATAGCTCTAGGAATATATAGTTATGCTGGACAGAGATGTGATGCTATAAAGCTCGTTCTAGTAGAAGATGATGTATACCTCAAGCTTAAGGAAAAGCTAATCAACAATCTATCAAAAGTTGTTGTTGGTGATCCAAGAGACGAGAAAACAACTATGGGTCCACTAATAGATCCTGAAACTGTTGATAAAATGCTTGAAGCAGTTAAAGAAGCTATTGAAAGAGGTGGAGTCATACTGTATGGCGGTAAGAGATTAGGTGCAACTTATGTAGAGCCAACACTTATAGAAGTACTTGATAAAAATATACTAAAAGAGCTCAAGCTATATAAAGATGAGATATTTGCCCCAGTAGCTCTGATAACCAGCTTTAGAGATCTTGATGAAGCTATAGAGCTTGCCAATGGAAGAAGATACGGATTAGATGTATCGATTTTTGGCTACAACATAGATAAGATAAGGAAACTTATAAGATACCTAGAATTTGGAGCTATATATGTAAACGATATGCCTAGACATGGAGTAGGCTACTATCCATTTGGAGGAAGAAAAGATTCCGGTATAGGTAGAGAAGGAATAGGTTACTCGATAGAACATGTTACAGCATACAAAACAATAATATTCAACTATAAAGGAAGAGGGATCTGGAGATACCTATAGCATCAACATAACTATGATCAGTAGAGTTATTTAGGAATTTATCAATAACCCAAGATAATGGTTTTCTTACTTATCAATTAAGAGATATATATTGTGCAACTATTGTTGAGACTTTATATACTGTATCGAAACATCTATATAGAAAGGTATCACACAGAATATCGATATTAGTTCGGGTATAGCTGCACCTCTAGGTACTCTATAGACTATATGCAGTATCCATGAAGTTACAGCAATTATTAGAGCTATAGATGCCGAGATCTTCTTGATAATGCTTTTCATTAGAACTGTATAGTTTATGAGTAGAAAGCCTAGTGTTAAGAAAAAGGCTACCGATACCCAGTAGTGAATAACTCCATAGATTTCATCAAATACTGCTACAAGAATGAGTGTATATCCACATAAGGTAGCTAAATAAGCTATAGATCTATATAGCTTACTGATTACTAGAAGCGATGATAGTGCTATAAGGAATCCACCTAAACTCAATCCAAAGTTAAATATGGGTGCCACAGAGCTTCTTGTGGCATGACCCAGATCACTTAAAGCATTATCGAGTATGTTGAACCATGGTGATAACCATATAGAGATAGCTATACAGATAAGAGGGACAAATATGCTAGAGAGGATTAACGTAAAACACATTAATTTCTTCAACCATTCTCACCTAATCTGCTACATCTCTATCTATATTTCCTAGAAACTTTTTAGCATTTACTGAACACTCTATCTATAACCTCTCTAGATGGTGGTTTTGTAACCAAACTTACTAGAGGCGGTATCAGTAGTGATAACAGTATTGTTGGTCCAAATGCATAGTAGGTCCATGGGAATTTAAACCCTCCATAAGCACTTACAGCTATAGCTGATGTAAAGCTTGCAATCATTGCTATAGTTACAGCTATAGCTGATGTTCTCCTCCAGAATAATCCATATACGATAGGCCCTATAAGTACTCCAGAGAGAATAGATGTTGTAACACCAAAGAGAACAATTATCATCTGTGGAGGCTGAAGAGCCATAACCGTGGCTGTAAGAGCTATAATTACTGTAACTATTCTGTAGAAGAGGAATTCATTCCTACTAGAGAATACCTTTTTTAAACCAACTACATCTCTTAATATATGTGTCATTGTTCCCATAATCGCTGTTAATGTCGACATAGATGCTGATAATACAGCTAAGAGAAATATTATATCGAATCCTTGTGGAAATATTCTCTGAACAAGATAAGTAAATGCGTATTCAGGATTAGGCACTTCCGATAGTATAGCTCTAGAGGCTGCTGATGCTAGATTCAGAGATAACGTTAAAGCAACAGTTGTTACTGTCGCAATAACTGTTGCACTTCTAAAAGAAATCCTATCCCTTATGCTTATGAACCTCATAACTAGTGCAGGATTACCCCATCCAAGAAGGCCCAAGCTTATATATAGTAGAAATAGTGGCACAAAGTCTCTGTAAGGCCATCCAGCAAGTGATGGATCTATAGAGCTAAGAGTTTGATGTAGACCAGATAGCCCGTTTGTAGCAATGAGTGAAAGAATGCATATTGCTATAGCCATAAAGAGCATTAGTACTGATTGAGCTGCTTGTGTCCAAACCTGACCTAGGTATCCCCCTAAAGCTGTATATACAAGAGTTACAGTTATTGTTGCTATAAGTGCTATTGTATAGCTAACTCCAGCAACTACTTCAACAGCTCTAGCTACACCAACCATAATCGATATACAGTAAATGAATAAACCAACAAACATAACTGTAGCAGCTGTTAAACCAGCTAATCTCGAGCTATATCGCTTCTCTATAAATTCTACAACAGATTTGAATCCCAACCTCCGAGAAAGAATCATGAGCCTTGGTCCTAGGATTATGAAGGCTCCTAGTGTACCTATCAATACCACAAAAATATCTTTCCATACTATGGGTAGACCGTATTTCCATCCAAGAGCAGTTGCACCTATGAATATAACGGAACTGAAGTATGTTGTGAAAAATGATAATGCTGTAACTATTCCTCCTATATTCATACCACCCACATACAGATCATCAACAGACTTTATCTTGGTCATAGCTATAAGTCCTATTAATGTCATGATGGCTAGATATACTGCTATTGCGATTATTGTGATAAGCATCATCTATTTTTCACCACAGTTATATGGTTCAACAGATTTTTTATTACTAGTAAAATAGTATAGAATTGATATAACTAGAGCTATAATGTATAGAGCTATAGCTAATACTATATCCCACGATACAATAAGTATCACCAAGATACTTAGACACAAAATTGACCTAGTATAAAAGCTTTGATCACCTTAATAACGTATAAACAACTTAATAATATATAAAACGGTACCAAAATGAAGACCACTATTGATGTTAATAGATGTGAATTTGATTATATTATAACAATAGAATTATGTTCAGTATAGTCATATTATAAAAGATATTTATAGTAGACCTAAGTATACCTATAGATAGAGTATTCAGAATATGAATATATATATAGTTGAATATGTGGTGCATACCCATTGGTTAAGGTAGTATTAACAGCTCCTGCATCAGAAATGAGTGAATATAACGGTAATCCTGCTATAGCTTTTGTATCAGGTTTCTCAAAACCGTTTCTAGTACCTAGATTCTTTCTTACCCAAAATCTCTATAGATATAATGGAGATGATTATAGAGCTCGTTATGCCCCTCTTGGCTTAAGAAGAATTGAGGCATCACTTATAGAGTCCGGTATATTTAGAGAAGATGATGTTGCTATAGTTCATCCAGATAATCTTGAAGATGTTGTTAATGAAGATACAAAGGTTATAGGTATAGGGGTTAAAGATCCTCTTGGACTAGGCTATGTTTCTCTAACATATTCAACGCTTTTGGGGTTAGGTGAACCAATAAATAAGTACGAATTTATGCAGATAATCAAGATAGTTAAGAAGTTGAAGAAAAAATTTGAGTTTAATGTAGTTGTCGGAGGTCCTGGTGTATGGCAACTCTATATGTATAGCGATCTAGATGCTCTGGGAATAGATGTTGTTATCGATGGTGAAGGAGAAGTTATAGCTCCAGAAGTCTTTTCAAAGGTTGTCAATAGAGAACCTGTTGAACGTATCGTTAAAGGTGATGTAGTTCCTGTTGATCATATACCGTGTATAAAGGGAGCTTCAGTATATGGAGCTGTTGAAATATCTAGAGGATGTGGTCGTGGATGTATGTTTTGTACACCGACTATGCAGATGAGGAGAGATATTCCTCTAGAGAAGATTGTAAGAGATATAGAGGTTAATATAGAGAATGGTCAAAATAAGGTTCTACTTGTTACTGAAGACATATTTCTCTATGGATCTAGAATTCCGTGGGAACCAAATGGTGATGCTATAGCCAAACTTATAGAGAATGTCACTAAGTTTAAGGATAGAGGATTAAAACACATCCAGATAACACATATGAATCTAGCAGCAGCTCTCTATAGAAGAGATATAGTTAAATTGATGTCGGATAGACTCTATGAGTTTGCTTGGTACAGTTTTCGTGGAAACTACATAAATACTGTTGAAGTTGGCATAGAGTCAGGTTCGCCTAGAATTATTGCTAGATATATGCGTGGAAAAGCTCTTCCCTATACTCCTGAAGAATGGCCAGATATAGTTTTAGAATCTCTTACTCTCCTTGAAGAAAATGGATGGATACCTCTAGGAACAATCATAGTCGGTATGCCGGGTGAGGATATAGATGATGCATACAGAACACTCTCTCTTGTAGAAAACATACGTAGACAAGGTTTAAGAACATTCCTTGTACCACTACTCTTTGTACCTCTCGGTGGATGTGTATTAAAGGATCAACCAATTAAAAGCTTTAATGAGTTAAATGATGTACAGATAGCTGTTTTTGCTGAATGCTGGAAACACAACATCAAGATATGGGGTTTAGAGCACTTTAAGAACTATAGCTACCTACAGAAGAAAGTTCTAAAGATAATAGCCAAGATATATCTCACAACTACTGCAAGAAAGTATCACTGGAGAAAAAAGATTGCTACAGAAATATATAAAGAGCTTGTAAGCCAAATATAGAGTGTCTATAATTTAGATATGTGGTGATATATGGAGACTCTAGATGATATACATAAGTATCTAGAAGAACCTTTTCTAAAAGGTTTACTTAGAATCTTAATTCTAGGTACACTTAAACGTGGTGAACTCTATGGATACCAAATATACAAGTACGTGAAAAACATTATCAAGTCTAAGATCAGTTTAAGTACGTTCTATACTGTACTTAAAGAACTTGAAGAAGCGAAATTTATAATCAAGATCGGAAGCAAGTATATATTGACTGAGAAAGGATTAAATGCTCTTAGATTATTTCTATCGAAATATAATGATCTAAGGTCGTTTCTATCAATATAGGCATCAATGCTGTAATAAATCACGAAATACGTTAATGTATAGTGGTCCTCAGTTACCTATAGACATTATTTATATAGATCCAGAGAATCGATAGGATTATCTGTACAGTTGTTGTTATTAAGGCTATTTTGAGCCACTTCCTCCACGATATACGAATCTTCTTCTTTTCAGCAAGAGATAGAGCTACTATGTTTGCTGTAGAACCTATTGGTGTATAGTTTCCTCCAAAAACTCCACCAAAGAGAAGCGCGAAATATATTAACTGATCTGTTAAACCAGATTTATTAAATAGTATAGCCATAGGTGTAAATGCTACAACTACTGATAGATTATCGAGTAGTGCGCTAAGTATTGTTGAAGAAATTGTTACCACTATCTCCAATACTACTGCAGTTGTTATAGATATAGTTGTCAAAATGTATGCCATCTTTATTATAGCGCCTGTAGAGAGAAGAGCATGACCCAACATAAACAACATAATGAAGAACACTATAGAAGACCATTCAACTGTTTTATGAATAATTATGCCTATCTCTTCAGGTGGTACCACAACCATCATACTTAAGACTATGTACATATACGGTATAAATGACAGAAAACTATGAGGAGATATATCTATCTGTAGTATCGATGAAAGAATATGGACAATAGCATCATTAATCGATACAGTTAAGACAAATATTGTTAAAAACAATAATCCTAGGTATATTCTTTTTGCTTTAGCATTATATACTTCGGTATAGAAGCTCGATATATAGGCTTCAATACTTTTCTTATAATTCTCTAACAATGTTTGGCATCTCCTTAGGTACCTATTGGCTATAGTTATATAGAGTCCATAAAGAGCTAATATATTAATTAAAGCAAGAGGTAATGAGTATCTGATAAATGTGGATATAGACATACCTGCTGCAAAAAGCAGATATACACCTATAGGATTACCTATGGGTAAAGCAACACTACCAGTATTTGTTGCTAAAACAGATAGTATTATCAAGGGTTCGATCTCTATCTTCAGTACACGTTTAAGTTCAATTATAAGTGCAACCACATATATAATGCTTGTAACTTCACCAACGATAGCTGATAACACAAAAGAAACTATTGTTATAAATGCTGTGAGTATATATGCATTGAATCTAGAGAGCCTTAGAATCTGTATAGCTAGATACCTAAATACACCAAGTTCTCTCAGTATCCCTGCAAACGCCATTGAACCTACTAGAAACAGTATCAAGTCCCATGAAACAGACTCTATGAAGGTTTTAGGATTAACAATACCCATCAATATCATAATCACTACACCGAGAATGGCTGCAGCCACACGCCATTCAGTATGCATAACTATTATCGCTACAACCAACATGAATATAGAGAGCGATAGACTTTGAATAAATATATAGTGATCTGAATTAAGTAGAGAAACACAGTAAGAAGAATTCAAAGATAGACCAATCTCACTACACCAAAATCCAGCTATATTAAGCCCAATATCATCACTTTGTATAACTATAGACTTCATAATGATATATGATGATATTACAAATACTATAAATAGTAGAACAATCTTTACAACCCCTCTCACTTACAACACCTATATACATCACTATGATTCAGCATCTCATAAGTTATGTTCAGTTCCAGTTGTACATTTATTATATAAATATTTTGTATATGATGAGTTTATAGAGTATGATCAATAAACAATAAGTATCAAAATATCCTCTACCATATTTCTCTCTATAGATCCTCTATAGCTTATTAAAAATAATTTAATACTCTTCGTAATTCTATGTCATATCCATATGCCGATGAATCTATGGTTTAAATGACTGGCCTTCAGACCTAGGGTTAACAAGATTTATCTAGCTCTAAGACTTTGTGGACATAGTATGATGGTAGTACCATCTATATGTGCTATATTGCATCATCTTTAGCTCTAGATAAATAATGATACCGCTATATCTGCTCCGATTTCTAGGTAGTGTAGTAAAAAGCTGAGTAAATATCTGTATAGATCGTGAATATGTGGAATACAGTTAGTATGTATATATGATTTTTTTAATTAGATCTAGTACTTTTACTTGGTCCCCTGTATCTCTTGTTTTTTCCAATACATCTCTATGCCTATATATCTCTAGAGCTTTCTTCATAGAATTTGCGAAGAATTCCTTAGATAATCTTAGACCATCTACTGGATCCATTCTGTATGTGAATTGATCCAGTATATAGGGGCCATCAAAACCTGTATCTATTGTTGCATAAAGAAAGTCCACAAATTGCCATAGATCTCCTGTTCCAACAACTCTATCTTCATCATTGCTATGTGTTTTAGCTGTATTTATGTGTATCGATAGCAAAGGTACATCAAATAGTTTAGCTAGATACACAGTATATGCCGGTTCTACAGCATACATAAGCTCATGTCCATAATCAATAGTTATCCCAACGACACTCTTTCCAAGCTCGTCATTTATCTTCTTAGCTATAGCTATAGCTACATGTGTTGTAGGTATGATTATGTTTCCTTCTTTAGGCTCTTTTAATTTAGCCTCAATACAAAACCTAAACCCTTTAGCCATAGCCTCTTCTACAACAAGCTTCAGATTATCGATAAACATTTTGAGCATTTTGCCATAGTTAATCTCGAAACTATAGTCCCAACCATCTTGTCCAGGCCAAAACGATATAACATCTGTACCAAGTTTTTTAGCTATTTCTATGCTGTTGAGTAGAATTGATATTGACTTCTTTCTTAATAATGGATCTGGATTAGTTATAGAGCCTAATCTGAATTTCGGGATACCACTTAAATCTACTGCAAGAGCTACAGCCATCATATTATATTTCTTTGTGTATTCAACAACTGCATCAACTGTTTCCCATCTAACTTCTAGATCCTCGTTAAGTAGTTCCACATTTATGGGAACAAACATCTTTATACCTGCTATCCTTATTCTCTCTAGCCTTGATATTATATCGGATCCTAGATCAGGAAAATATCCTCTAACCATAAATCTATCGCTAAAACCTCCAGCCGCCCATGTGCCGCTTCCAAACCTTATATCGAATGTTTCTAAAAATCTATCCACAGTCTCTCCTTCAAGAAAGCCTTTAAATTCATCAAGTCTATTTAGAATATCCAATTTAACTATGGTACACACCCCTATTCGTCAACATGTAGACCACTAATATATAAATCTTATTGATTTATTTAACAATTTTCCTAACATTAATTTTCATAAATAGTTCTTCCTCAATACAATTCATCAAGGCCTAGTACTCAACACTAGATTTGTGATGTTTTCCAAAGATATGATGATTTTAAGTATCTGCATCTGGTGAATAACTTATCGCTATATAGGATGCTAAAACAATCATTATTCCTCCAGCTATTCTAACAATATCTACTTCTTCACCATATAGAGATATAGAGAACAATAATGCAAAGAAAGGCTCAAGAAGATAGATTACTGAAGCTATAGCTGGAGCTACATACCTTTGTCCAATAATCTGTAGTAATGAAGCCACTATAGAACACACTATAGCTAGATAGATTATGTACATCCATGAATTTAGCACTATATTCATCGGATTATCGTATAGAATTGTCCAAGGAGCTATGACGAGTGAAGGTATAAACATTCCATAGAGGAAGTCAATATAATTCTTACTATGTCTACTGTATTTCGATACAAGAAGTATCTGGATAGCCCAAGCTATAGATCCAAAGAAGACCAGTATCTCACCTAAACCAATACCACCGCTAGGTGACGTGACTATGAATAGACCGATGAGTGAAAGCACAAGTGCTGCTAGAAGATATCGATTATAGGCTCTCTTCACGAAAGCACAATATGTATGTATATGAACTGTATTTAAACCTGTAATAAAAGCACTAGTTGATGGTAATGTATACCTTGTTCCAAGACCTTGAAGAAGAAGACCAAACATATACGCTACACCAGTAACAATACCTCCTATAAAATCTCTATAGCTGAAGGTATTCCTCATCTTTTTAAACAATATCACAGGCGTAAGCATCGCTACAGCAAAAAAAGATCTATAGAAGGTGTAGCCAAATGCTGAAACATTTTCTACAGAAAGTTTTATGAAAACAAAGGAACTGCCCCATAAAATAGTCGCAATTATGAGCATTGTATAGCCATACAAGATTCTAGACTTCATTACCATACAGATCCATTTATCTCATCATTATTGTTGTCTAAAAATATTTTCATTATGTTCAATGAAATTTAAATTGACTTGAAGCTATATCAACCATTCAACTTTATTATATTTTATACTCATTACCTCTCTGTACTTAGCTAGATTACATTATTATAATAATAGAGAATGTCTACTAAATCATGTATATATATTTAAAAATCTGGTGCAAGAGCTAAGCATAACTAAATAGATCTTGTATGGGTTATACAATGTCTACAGATATTTCGCAAGCAAAACGCAAAGCTGTTGAAGAGGCCATGAAAATTTTGCTAAGTTTTAAGAGAGAGGTAATAGGTATTGGAACAGGATCTACAGTTGATATGTTTATAGATCTTATGTCGTCATTTAGTCATCTCTTTATTGAGTCATACTTTGTATGTGCCTCTGTATATACATGTAGAAGACTCTCTGAAAATGGATTCAATGTTCTAGATATATCTAATGTTGATGCCATAGATGTGTATGTCGATGGAGCTGATGAGGTTGATCCAGAACTTAACATGATTAAAGGTGGAGGAGGTGCTCTAACGCTTGAGAAAATTATAGCTTCTGCTGCTAAAATTAAGATATATGTTGTAGATTACACTAAGCTTGTGAAAAATCTTGGAGAAAAACATCCGATACCCATAGAAGTTATTCCACATGCTCTATCCATAGTTTATCGAAAGTTAAAGGAAATGGGTCTAAATCCATCTATAAGAAGCTCTAGAGAAGGTAAATACGGATTTGTGGTAGCAGATACTGGAGGAATAATAATCGATATATATCCAAAAACAAGAATTGATCCACAATCACTTAACATAAAACTAAAGAGTTTGCCAGGAGTTATAGAGACAGGTATCTTTACGAAAGATCTTGTGGATATAGTTATAGTTGGATATCAAGATATAGTGACAATATCAAGAAAGTTTATCTCTGACTACTAATGTTAGACTTAAACGTAGCTAGATACTTGATTAGATATAAACAATCAATATATCGTTATAAGTATCAACTAGTGATGGATCTAGATATGCAGTATTTATTGACATACTATCAATTCTAAAGCAAGAACCTTAAACATAATATCCTGCTATTGAATAGAGTACAATTATTTCAACTTGATCTAATTATTTGGATCGAGCTATTTGGCGAGAACCTTTTCTATTATTTCATTAAGTTTACTAACACCATCTGTTAACATCTTCTCTACATCTTTATTATCAAAATCTATCACTTTAACTCTCTTACTACGACTCCAAACATACCACATCGGTACAGCTTTTACATCCTTGAACTTGTAGTGAATCCTGACCACTATCTGTGATAAGGCTTCGTTTATTTTAATCCACTAATTATCTGTCCTACTACTATAGCGTATCACCAACACGTTATGGTTTTTGAGCCACGTAAATAGATTGAAGAAGGCTACCCAATATTCGCTTAAATCCCATGCAACTGGATTCAATAATTCTAAACTATGAAGTACAACTATACCCAGATTTATACCTTTAGCAAATTCTGTTACAATAGCTATGAGTCTAGACACTACACAAAGCTCTGGACTAATTGAGCTAAAGAAGAAAAATCTCTTTAGTATCCTTTCAGCACTTTCTCTCGGTAAGCCCAGTTCGCTTACCATTATTCCTGAAAACATATGTTTAAGCTCATTTACAGAATACGAATATGATATGAAAAGTGTTCTCAAATTGTTTTCAATAGATAGATCTATGAGAGGTACGAAAGATACTGGATCTTCTTTAGCATGAGATGGATAGCTTATAAATATTATGTCACCAGTATATAGAGGTCCTAAAAGCTCTTCAGTAATCTTTAGGGCTTTTAATTTATTGCTCAAGATTATTTCAATTCTTTCAGGTATTGGTGGAAAGATAGGTCTTATACCTATACCTTCAGCAATTATGAATGGAACTTCAACAACATTTATTGGTGCACCACGTAGTTTCCTAATTTCAAATGTTCGTAAGAGAAGACCTCTTTCAACTCGATGTTTTAGATATATGACGGCATCTGCTACAAACTCTATAGAGCCTAGATCTAACATTTCTCTACCTATAGACATTTCTGCTAAAACTATAAGTAACCCGTTAACAAGATTAATCATCTGATAGAAAAATTCAAAAGGATAGCTCTTTGTTGCTCTTTTTCTCGACAAGCTTTAGCACAATGTTGATGGAATCTATAACTACAACAGCATATGCATCTCTAATTGAGGGCTCAGCTATAGCATTGAGCAATTCCTCGGTCGAAGTTACAGGCAACTTGATATACGTCATTGTCCCTCTATCCTCAACTTCTCTAAGATTCATCCCCAGACGACGCATATTCATAAACAGTTTTTCTTTATCTTCATAAAACGATATATAGAGACCTTTCTTGCCTTCTAAAGCATACATAATGAACTATTAGATGATACTTTAATGAAGTATTTGAAAAGTGATAATTAGGCTATTTCTAGTATCGTAGGGTAAAGCTAGATTACAATCAGTAGGCTGTTTCTATGTACCTCTATTTGATATACAGAACATATAGGTGTATTTTATAGAGTTTCAGTAGAGGCTCTAAAT
This sequence comes from Ignisphaera sp., assembly GCA_038821645.1. Classification (GTDB taxonomy): domain Archaea; phylum Thermoproteota; class Thermoprotei_A; order Sulfolobales; family Ignisphaeraceae; genus Ignisphaera. The sequence continues at coordinate 21,538 of JAWBDT010000020.1, forward strand.
ATGTACTGATCATTGTTGTCTATTGGGGAAAATTATATGTTGTACTTATTCAACATATGTTTATGGATGCCCCTTTCGCTCTGTTTTTGACTACATAGTAGCTATATTCAATTCCATGTCTTTCTATTTTTTCTGAAACTTTTCGAAGCACTCTAAATGCATTATCCTTACCACTAATAATGCCGTAGACAGTAGGTCCCCAGCTACTTTGTCCAGCTCCCTGTGCTCCGGAATTGAGCAAGGCATTCACTATTTCTTCAGCTTCTCTACAGCAATATATACCTCCTTGGTATTTAGAGAAATATTCTCCAACTATTCTTTGGAGCTTCGTTATAGCTTTACCGAATACCTCTATATCTCTTCTAACGATAGAGGGTATTATGTGGAGAAGAAGAAGTTTATAGAGTTCATACTGCAAATCTCTTGGTAGTGGCTGGGGATAATCCATAGCTGATCTCTCTCTAACTTCATCTAGACCCTTGATACCGTGAGGAATAATGACTATGAAGTACCAGTCTTCAGGTAGATAGCTTCTAAACAATATCTGTGGAATATCGTTAACTGATCTAGGTACCTCTACCCGTTGATTCACTCTTCTACCGCTATCAACCACGAAGCCTCCATACTCAAATGTAGCTACACCTATACCAGAGTCTCTACCTCTGCCAAGAGCAACAGCAAGTTCTCTAACACTATACTTCATATCCAGCAGTTTAGCGATACCGTAGCTTATTGATAGAGCAAGTTGTGTTGTACTTCCTAATCCCACATGACGTGAATAAGCTTCTTCAATAACTATACCAATGCTACTCACATTTAAGCTGTTCTTAACTAGATCAACAACATCATCTACATAGAGACCATGTACCTTATTGATGACACTAAACACTGTATCTCTGTATACCTTAACCCTTATCTTTGGATACTCAATTGCTACACCAAGGCCTCCATAAGCTATACCATCTTCAAAAAAGTTGTAGAAACCTAGATGAAGCCTGGCTGAAGTCTCGATACATATAGCCATGTATTTACCCTGAGAAGTACTTGATGAGATCATTGATAGTGTATTTAGCTTCAGCAGATAAATTGAATGGATGAATACTTTCAAAACTATTAACACTAACATATACTAAGCTATCTGGATCTATCTTTTCGCTAAACTTTCTATAGACACCATAGAGTGCGCTACGTACAACATCTTCAGCAAACTTTGGGTTTTTGAACCCCTTTAAAATCATTTTACATTCTTTATCTCGCTTAAGATAACTAAAAACAGGTATAGAGAAAGAATTCAGAGCTATATCAACAAGGTCTGCTACATCTATAAGACTTTCTGTCGATAGACATATCTTCAGTTTTGTTCTTTGTGTATGTGAGGGAGCAAATTCATCTGTATTTAGTATATAACTACATACCTGGAGAGCACATGGACAAACAGTCATACCTACAATTTCTATACAAAACTTTCTACGAACATTATTACTCTCTCTACGGACCTTGGACTTTATAGATAGTTTAACAGGCACATATTCTTTAACATCTAGATCTAGATCTTTGTACTCATACAGAAAAGTTGATGAAAGTCTCACTTCAGCACTATTAGCATAATCATGCTTCTTAAGCAATTCTCTACATAGATTCTCTATAGCTTCTTCAAGTGACTTAAAACTACTATGCTCAATAACGCTAAAAACATCTAGCATTGCCTCTATATTTCTAGAGACATGTATTCCTCTTTGAGATTTAGGGAGATCGATCAAAATATCTATGTATGCATCTAGACATGTGTTCCCTCTAGAGCTAACTATACATATCCTTCTATAAACCTCTCTAACACCTACTCGAGCTATAGGAATACTGTATAATGGTTTAGATGCTTGTACATCTGGTTGAACTCTATTAAAATTCACAACATCACCGCTCTACAATATTCAACTTAAGTTTTAAACTTTTAATGGGTATTCATAGCTAAACTCATCTAACAGAAATACCTATGTAAATAATATTCTGGGTTCAAATCCTTGGATACTGTGACTGTAGATAGCTTTAACAAATAGAATATAACTATTTATTATAAATAGCTAATATTTAGAATAGATTTTGATGGTAAAGAATTAAAACGTTACTTATGTTCTATTAATCCGAAATCAACTATCATAAAAGTTATGGAAACCATTTCTAGTTACATCATCTACATAGAGATATGCATCAATCTATGTAGACTGCTCCAGAAATAGAAGTCTTTCTAGAATAACCTCAAGTTCTTTTACATTCTTAGCTACATATGTATATGGAAAACTCTTTAGTTTCTCTATGTTCTGTATATCTACTTCTCTTGGCATAAGTTTTATCTTCTTCCAACAACTTACAGCACCACGAGGACACATATGCATACATCTTTCGCATCCAATACATTTTGATAGATCTATTCTCACGATATCGTTTTCCACAACTATAACTGCATTAGCAGGACATATTTTTGAAACTATACATTCTCTACATAATTTAAGTCTACATATAGATCTGTCTATATAGCATGGAGTTTCTGTCTCCATATATCCATCCTCATCAGGAACATCTGTAGGTAGAACTACTACTGGAATACCACTCTTAATTGCTTGTGAATATAATGCAGAAGCTATATTGTCTGCTATACCTACAACTATTTTAGCTATTGTATTGGCTGTTGCAGGCGCTATGACAACTAAGGAGTATTTCTTCATGTTGAGTCTACCTATATAGTACATTCCTTGATCCTCGACCAGAAACTCTCGATAATAGTCACCAGAAGCTATATTCTTCAAGATATCGAGAACACCAAATATTCTAGATACCTCTAATCCCCATTTGGTTAAAAATAACGTTATGTTGATGCTGTATCGTTCTTTAATAGATTTTAATGTAGATACCACTGTTCTTAGATTTGCACCACCACCAGTTATACTCCAGGCGATATTCACTAATACCACCAAAATATAGATGCATATCAATGATGAGGTTCTCGTATTTATACAGAGTTTGATTAAGTGCTCTATATGTTGTATCTCAACTTATTGTACTTCACTCTCTCGAGATTTCTCGATAATGTCTTCTATATACGCTAAACTGTAGTCAAGTTCAGGCACATATTTGAGTTTTGCTTTCACGATAGTATCTCCATATTCAACTATAACTGTTATATCCATGTTTCTACTCTTTAGTGTATGGTAACTATATGGATTCTCCTGATCCTCTTCAACATCAATATTGAGCTTAACACGAGCTTCTTTCTTAAATGGTTGAGACATTATGGCATACTCAATAACTTTTTCAAGAAGTTTCACTTCTTCACGAAATCTTATTGGAATACCGGTAAACTGGTGTATAGCCATACCGATTGCTATTCCAGCTTCGAATACAGCTCTATCTCTATTTGATACTTTTGGAGAAAAATACTTCTTAGCTGTATCTTCCAAACTATATCACCTCGATATTAGGTATACCTGTATCTGATAGAGCTTTTATCTCCATACCCCATAGAGTGAGCATCTTTATCAATCTCATAGCTATGCTCATCTTTAGTCTCTTAATACCTTCATTTTTCTTCTTGTACATAGTAGAGTACTTACCTATGTTGTTTAGAAAGTTCATACCACCGACAATAGCTTTTCTGATACCTAATGCATACACTATGAATAGAGCTCTATCACCATCAGTAAAACCACCAAAGTTATATACATGAGGTCTAGGCTCTACTTGTGTAGATCCTATCAGATGTCCACTAAATTTAGGGACCCACTTCTTTATCTCGTCAATATTATCTCCATGTGCGTGAACTACAACTATAGCTCCCTTATCGTTTAGAGAAGCTATATGATTTGGATCTCCATCGAGATCTGTAACAATAATTGTGGGTACAAATCCTTTTTCGTAAAAGAATGTTGTAGCTCCATTAACAGCTATTACTGGTAATTTGTTGAATAGACTTAATTCGTTAGCTTTCTGGAAATCGTTTTCAATACTTGGTGCAGGTCCAAAGACTAGAACACAATCACTATTGATGCCTTTCTTAAGTTGTTTAATATCTATTGTGTTAGACATTGTGCTAAGGATATTGCTTAATAAATCTGTAGCTAGTTGATCTAAATCAAAAGATAGAGCCAGTTCTCTCTTTATAGAACTATATATCTCAAGCCATACATTCTTATCTATAAGCCAGGACATTAATGTAAACCTTCTCACACATCTATAACCTTCCTAAGTACATAAAGTCTATATAAACTATATCCACTTATCGATAGAGAAATTCGTTAAAGTTTGGTGAATGTATATGAAGTACATTACTACAGTACTCAAGAGAATTGGATTCTCATCATCTACATATCTAGAGGCCATAACTATTCTCTACAAAGATAATGGAGATATAGCTAACATAGTTCCATTAGGATATAGACTTAGAGACAGCAACATAGTGACCAAGGTGTATAGAGGTAGTAGAACATATCAAATATTGATTAGCAATAAATCTAAGAGAGGATGTATTTGTGTTACACAAGATGCTGAGCTATTCTATCTATCAATATTTGATAAAGAAAAAGCCATAGATCTATTTCTAAATAAACAGAAAAAGGTATGTGATGCAGTAATAGAATTCTCTATAGAGGGTATAGAAAATAGAAAAGATAGTATAGTCATATATGTGAAACCTTTAACAGTAAAGATACTCAGGAAAACGCCAAGAGGATTTACAAGAGCTTCAGCATTAATTATAGAGGCATTAATATGGCTCACTAAACTTCCATACACACCAGAAACAGAAAGAGAAAAATTAGTAAAGCGTATTGAGTTCTGTCTAGAGAGTATAAATAGATCAAGTAGAAACAAGAAGTACAGATTGATAGCTAGAGAGATATACACATTAGCACAAGAATACCTCATCAAAGAGACACACAAAACCTCTACTACACATCAGTAATAAGTATTACAGAACAAACAAACTACATACAACAACTATCTTCAAATAAAACATAAACTTAATGTATACTCTACGCTAATTCTATTACCATAAACTGTTAAGATACAAACAATAGCAATGTTTATTAGCTTCTATACCCTATCCCAATTTTGTGGATACAATGTTCGAGATTTTAACTAAAGAAGAAAAGCTAAAGTTTCTAAAGGCATTAGAAGAAGATACAGAATTTAGGTATGCTGTTGCTGGTGCTCTAGGGGTTTTGGAGATAATGAAGAGACTAGATGCTATAGAGTCTAGAATAGAAGAACACAGCAAAAGAATAGAAGAACTAACCAAGAAAATAGGAGACGTTGTTCA
>JAWBDT010000021.1:0-26585 GCA_038821645.1 Ignisphaera sp.
AAAGATGAGCCGTGTAACTCTATGGTTATCTGACCTTCAAATCCTCCATCTATTATTGTCGGCGGTATAGATAGACCCATTCGAGCAAATGTTGATCGAAGTTCTACAAATGCCATAAGCTCTGGAGGCACCTTTATGTATTCAAGTGTTGTTAAGAGGTATCTTCTGTAGGGCTTCACAACAAATGTATTGTTCTTCCAGCATCTGTAGAATCTACTTAGATCAATTTCATTAGCATATGGGTCTAGTACTTCGTCGACTTCCATTAATTCGCATACCTCATCTCCAATCCTTAGATCAAGGCCATTTTCACGTACAATACTTTCATCGAAAGGCTCTATAGCTATTCTACCAGATTTGATGTAGTTCTTTAGATCGAAATCAGAGAGTATCATATACCCACCGTAGACCCAAGTTATGCCGCAACAACTATTAAGCTGTCTAGCGTAATAAAACGGTAATAGGTTTTTTAAGGTGGTTTAACATTAATAGTTCCTACGAGATATAGTGATGCTTAGGTGCTTGGTTCAAGTAACCATGCGCATTTCATTTTGTATTCATCTAGTAGATTCCTCATCTTTATAGTGCTTCTGGGATCTTCTTCATAGAATATAACAGCCTCGTAGACATATATACGTGTCCTAGGATCTAACCAGCAGTCAGGATCTAAACCAGCTTTTAAACAGCATTCAGCTAAGAATGTTTCTCTATCCCAACAATACTCTATAGGAACTTGAGGTAATAGTGTTCCATTATACCAGCCTCTGGAAACTATAAGTCCGTGTTTACCCACTACAATATCATTGATACTTTTTATCTGTCTAGGCATTGATAGAATAGAGACTTCTATCACTATGTTATCAAGCTCATCTTTTGATAATGGAGGAAATCTAGGATCTTCTGTAGCTGCTGCTATAGCAGCATTTATAACAGTTTTAACAAGAGGTGTTATAGGTTGAAGAAACCCTATACATCCTCTAAGCTCTTTTATTTCACTATATCTCTCTATAGTTACAAAAGCCATACCAGGTTTTGTGAGCTTTTCTGGTGTATCTTTTGGTGGCTCAATCTTTACTCCTTCGGCTACATACTTCTCTATGGCTTGTCTAGCTAGTTTCACAAGAAATAATCCATCATTATATGTTAATTCGCTGGGTTCTATAGGATTTGACTCTAGAGACCTCATATATTTACCACTATACATTTTTTTCTAATGGTTTAACTCTATTTAAAATCTTTAGTTTTTCTATTTTAGCTCTATCTAACAACTCTGTAATTGTTTTCCAGTGGTTTCCTTGCCAATAAATCTTACCACATGAATTGCATACCCAGAATTCATTGTATTTTAATGCTATATTTTTATCTATTTTATGTGACACCTCTATTAATGATGTTGTGTATTTCAATTGATTGTTACAGCTAGGACATCGTGTATCGTTTTTATCGAAATCAAGCCTAATACTGTATTTAATTGATAATATTGCTAGAACTTTCTCTAAAGATGGCTCTTCTATAAATAGCGTTCTAACACCGTTTTTTCTAGCTCTCCTATAGAGCCCCAGATCTCTTGTGAGTAGTATTCTATCCTCTTCTTTAGCTATCTTCATTAACCGCCAATCACTAATGGCACGATAATATAGGGTATCGTATCCAAGCAACCTTAACCATCTAGCTATATGCCCAAGCATTGAATCTGCTATAAACCTTGGATAGCTAGGCATAGACTATTACCTTATACTTGCTACTCACTCGCCTCGTCTAGACACTGCTGTAGATCCTTACCCACTAATATGTATAAATATGAATTGTATACTAAAATTAAAAATGTTAACATATGTACTGTTGATGGATAGAGTGGTTAGGTGAATGTTTAATGTATTCTAACTATAATCCACAACCGTGAAGATATCTATCTAACGTTTCCCTTGATCTTATAATTTTATCAACTGTTTTCCATGATCTTCTGACAATAGGCGGTAACTCTTTATGCTCATTATAGTAGGTTTTCAGCCATTCTATTGTACGTTTATCACTAGGATATCCACTACCGAAATCTCCGTAGAACTGTTTGAGCATATCTATATGACTATCTCGTAGAACTTTAGCAATAATACTTGCAGCACTAACTACAACATACTTGTCATCTGCTTTATACTCTATTACTATGTTATGCAGATTCATGCAAATATTATTACATAACTTAATGTACTCCATAATCTTTTGGTGATGTGTAAATGCATCTATGTAAATCCGATCTATCTTCAGGAGGCTACATGCATGTGATATAAGTCTACAGAGAGCTCTAGCTTCAAGAATATTGAGGTTTTCGCTATCTATTTCATGTGGTTGTATTCTGGTTACTATAACTGCTTCAAGTAGATTCAATACTGTACTAAACAATCTCTCTCTATCAGCTTTCGTTAATTTCTTGCTGTCTTTAACACCCACAGACTTCAACTTCTGTACATCACCTTCTTTAATAATGACGATAACCATAAACATATCTCCTATAAGAGGTCCTCTACCAGCTTCATCAATTCCCGCGACTATGGGCTCCATGATTTCATGCAACCTCATTAATAATTTTCAGTACATAATCTGATGGTTTCTCAAATTCTTTCAATAGACTTAATGCGTATCCCTTATACCTTTCAGGCTCCTTTAGATAGCTGGTTATTATTGCTAGACATTCCTCTATGTTTTTGCATCTTGAGAGAGGAAGCATCTTTTCTTGAAGACATTTATCTACATAGAGATCTTCTGGAAAAAGACTTAGTCCCGGTGTTCCTAATAGAGCAGCTTCTCTAGCTAATGATGCTCCACCTGTTACAACAATAGATGCATAGTAGATAAGTTTATGCCCTACTACTCCTTTCTCCAACTTTGGAATAAATATTCTCTTATCATGTCCAATTGATTTAAGTATAGAATCCTCTCTATACCTAGGTAGATACACTATCGTTAGATTATTCTCGAGCAACTTCTTAACAATGTTTCTGAAGAGCTCTACTGCATCACTATACCTATAATACGAAGCCTTAATCTCTGGAGGTCTAACAACAGCATAATTATATGGTTCAAGCTCCAAGAGCTTTACATAATGTATATCTGGTGTAAAATCCTTGAGCCATTCAACTTCATCTACACCATTGTATTGAATAAGCTTCGATTTATTCTTATATACATAGACTTCTATGGCTTCACGAGGTATACAGCTAGAGAATATAACATAATCTGCTAGAGGTAGAGAAAGTCTTGAGGGTATCTCGCTATGTGGACTATCCGTTAACACTATGTAGGGTTTACCTAAACCGAATGCGATCCTAGCTGCTAGAGGGTTTGGATAGGATATCGCTAAATCAAATCTATTGTTAACAATATTCAGTAGCTCATACATTCTTTCAATTTCTTTAACAAGCTTCTCATACCTATCTTCTCCATATCCTCCAACAGAAATAAAGCTTATTCCAAGATTCTTAAGAACCGCTTCTGTGTAATCATAGCTCCGTGTAGTTACAACAATATTAAAACCATGCTTATTTAATCTGATGGATAGTGTACCAAGCAGTAACGCTTGTTTTGGAGTTAGTATATCTAACCATATCGATATTCTTGACATCGCTAGCTATGCACCATTAGATCCTATCTAAGACAAGAAAATAAGGATTATCAAAAACTTGTGAAAGCTATCACAGTTATGTTGTGATTAATGGAAATATATTTTTACTCTAAAACCTAAGGACTAAAGATGGTGTCTGGTATGGATATTGAGCGCAAACTGTTTGGTACAGATGGTGTTAGATGGATTGTGGATAAAGAGTCAATAGAATTTGTACTAAGGTTGGCATATGCTATTGCAAGTTATTTTCCTTCAGGTTCTAGAGCTTTAGTAGGTATGGATGGAAGAGTGGGGAATCCAGCTATCTATGGAGCTATAATGAGTGCATTAGCCTCTAGTGGATCAAAAGTTTATGATGCTGGTTTACTCCCTACACCTGCTTTACAGCTATGTGTTAGAGACTTAGGATTTGATTATGGAATAATGGTTACAGCTAGCCATAATCCTCCTGAATGGGTTGGTATAAAGGTCGTTCTTAGTGACGGTATAGAAGCTCCACCGGAGGTCGATAAACAAATCGAAGAAATATTTTTCTCAAATAGATTCAGGAGAGTTTCGTGGTATAACATCAAATCCATAGAGAAATTCGATACAGCATTGATTCACTATATAGAGGCTGTAAAAAAACATATAGATAGTGAAGCTATACAACGTAGAAAACCTAAAATAGTTGTAGATTGTGCAAATAGCGTTTCAGCTTTAACAACTCCACGCATACTGAAGGAGCTAGGCGCTAAGGTGCTTTCAGTAAACTGTGATATTGGTATTCCGTATAGAGCTTATGAACCTACACCAGAATCATTGAGAGACTTTATGGAGATAGTCAGAGGTATTGGTGCTGACTTTGGTGTTGCTCATGATGGTGATGGTGATAGAGCTATAGTTATTGACGAAAAAGGCAATTTTGTAGCTGGCGATATATTTGCCGTTACACTCACAAACTATGTAGCTAGAAAGAATCCTGAGCTTCCTAAAAGAATTGTAACAGCAATATCCACAAGTCACTTCTTGGTTCAGAAAAACATTATGTCAAGAGGTATTGATGTTATATGGACTAAAGTAGGGTTTCTCAATATAGCTAGAAAGATAAAGGAGCTGGGTAGTGCTCTCTCAGGTTTTGAAGATAATGGTGGATTTGCATATATTCCTCATCAATTAGTTAGAGATGGATCCATGACAGCAGCTCTCGTTACTGAAATGATAAGTACTGAAACCAGATCTTTGTCTCAATTTATTAATGAGGTTGAAAATCCTGTTATAATAAGGACCAAGATACCTATATCAAGTAGGGAAGAAGTTTTCAAGATAATTGAAACTCTTAGAAATAGTTTCACTAATTATAACCGTATCGAAATAGACGGTATAAAGATTGTGACCAATAGCTATGCATTTCTTGTAAGGCCAAGTGGAACAGAGCCCCTCATAAGGATAACTGTCGAGTCCTGGGACAGAGATATAGCTGAAAGAGTTTTAACTGAATTAATATCTATTATACAGAAGTCTCGTGGTGACATAAACTGAAATACCGATTATTGAACTATATTGCATGTCCTTATTGCAAAGATGGAGGCTTTCCATTGAAGCTTATTGTTTTTGAAATCTCTATCCATGAAAAAAGATCTATACCACCACAAACATCTAAACCTCTTTGCGATCTATATTGTGGTTATAAAAATTCTTATATAAGGGATTTAACAGAGTACAGTTGTGATGAGTGTATAAAGATTGAAATTAAGGATGGTATACTGTATTGCAGTTCATGTATGAGATGGTATCCAATAATAGATGAAATACCGAGAATTCTTCCAGATAACTACAGAAAATCTGAAGAAGATCTAAAGTTTCTATCCATGTATAGGGATAAAGTTCCTGAAGAAATAAGAAGACAAGGTAGACCTTTCAAACTAGATTAAGTAGAGAAACATCCTCATATTAAGTTAAAATCCGTGTAAAGTATAATGAGATCTAGTGCTGAAACATGTCTTCATTATATGAGAGTTTAACTCGTTGGGTAGAAATGCAAAAGAAAGTAAAGGAATGGTTTGATAGTGTATACAGTAATGTAAAGAACGGAGACAGACTTGAGCTAATACTCTATACAAGAATGGCTTTCCAACACATACTAAGAACAGTAAAAGCTTTTGATAACTGGCTCCAGGATCCCTTCATAATAAGCAATATGCCAAAAGAAGAACTAGAATCTGTGTGGGAGTCCACATACAACTTGCTTCAGCAACTTCTTGATCTCGATGTAAAACACACTAGTGGTGTACGAGATTATTTGATGAAACTTGAGAAAGAAGGTAAAATCAATCCCATGCTTGTTGAAATCTTTGGTGAAGGTTCTAGAAGAAGAGAGAATAGAGAAAGAGTAACATTATCTATATAGCAGTAAAGTAGAATAGATTAGAAGATAGTGAAATATTTTTGATAATTGATGTATAAATCTAAACATTTGTTATTATTTGACTTCTATTTTATCTTCTGCCTGTAGCTATTAGCGATACCTCTTCATCAACAAGCTGAACTCTTGTCTTTAACTCTTCTGCTGCTTGTAACACATCATTAAAATTCTCTACTTCTTTAGCTATTGATTCTAGAAACTCTTGACCATTGCTTGTAACTTTAAGCTTCTTATTCTTTGGATTAACCTCAATAAGACCTGTATACAGTAGTGCCTTAATATCGTCTTGTAATTCTCTGATTACTGTCCTATTACCTAATTTGACTATGGTGTAATTTATATTAAATCCTTTTTCATCCTTAAGTAACGTTATGAGATAAGCCAAGCCTTTTTCACTTACCTCATTATAGTTCCTTATGATGTTGAGTAGTAGTAGCTTTCTTTTGTCCTTTTTTATCTGATCTAATGTTATTATCTGTGTTGAAAATATTTTTAGCTCCTTTGTTTTTTGTTGAGTTCCTACTGTTTTTTCAGGAGACAAACTTCTATCACCTTCTTCAGATTAGGATAGTTTTTGCATATCGCTTATATATTTGATGAGTTCATAAGCTTTATCGCCGTATATGTTTAAATACTTTTCTAGATCGACTGAGGCTTCTACTTGTTTCTTACTAAATAATTCATGTATTACTTCTGCAAGATGATGTAACTTTTTCTCTAAATTAAATGCTGTTAACATCAACTTCTTGTAGTTATCGATATTCTGTGACAAGAATAGTAATGCAATAATTGATGCAATTATGTGTAGCATTAGTACATAACGCATTTTATCAACTTCCAAACCTATGTTTATAAGTACCATAATCATGGAAACTAAAGGAAGAGCTGTAATGAAGAATAATGATGATTGTATATCGAGCAGAAGTAGAGTTACTATAGCTATATTTAGCCATAGGATCATATTTACTGATATTAATGTGTTTTCTGTAGCTACAGTTAGTGCTGTTATCGATATAGATGTAATAACGTACAATGTTGTTAATAGTATTACAATAAATTTAGTTCTTATGTAATTAGAGCGAATATTATTAACAACTCTATCTATATTGGTAATAAAGTTTTCTATTTCACTCTTGATTACCTCCTTACTTTCTTTTTGATTTTGTATTTTTTCATTAATGTGTGATATCATGCCATAGAATTCATTAAACATATCTATGTACTTTCCACTGAATATAGTTACTTTCTCTATTTCTCTAAAGTTATCTATAGATTTTTCGAGACGTTGCGCTGTACTCTCCATCCCTATATTTTTTAATATCTCAATTAATTTTGACAAACTATCAATTAATCTTCTATACACAGTTGGAATAGCTATTCACCTAAATATATTGAAGATTGTTTTTTCTAGACCTAAAGCTAGTTTCCTCCAAAGATTTATTGTTTCAATTATATTTTCTCTATTTAGGTATTCATGTAACTGAATAATCAGGTAGCTATATACTAATGGTGTTAGCTGAACTGCATAGAAACTATATTGTGTTCTACTCCCTAGCAACCATATGATTAGATAACCTAAGAAGATGCCGAAGATCATGTACCATGCTTTTCTAGATGTTCTATCATTTACCATACTTGGTAAAGCAAACCACATTAGAATAAAACTTATGGCATATGCTGGTACAAATCCTTGTGCAGGTATGTTTGGAGAAAGATATAGTACAAAAGAATTGATTCCAAAGAACCATTCCCAAGGAGCTGAATAAGGAGGACATTTAGTGGGGTCAACACATTTAGCTGATAGATGCCATGATATTGCACCAAAGATTCCTTGTTTAAGCCATTCACCTAATCCTATTCTAAGGATAAATGGCACAGATACAAGCAGTTGGAAAAAGATAAAGGATAGAATCATCAAGATCACAAAGTAAGTTGTACTACTTATCACATCAGATGTTTTGAATCCCTTCTTAAACATATGATTTAGGTACATAAATACTAGAGGTATAGCTGCAATAACTGCAGTAAACTTAAACGTAGATGCAAAACCTAAGAGTAAGGCAGCTTCCTTAAACCTGCCTTTAGCAGCAACATATAGTGTTAATGTCGTGAAGGCAGCTACATATATGTCTAGCAATGCTACCGCAGACATAACCTTAATGAGAGGATCTACTGCTACAACTGCAGCTGCTATAAGACCTAGTTCTTGAGATTTCGTTAATTCATAAACTAGTAGAAACGTAAATATAACGGTTAATACACCCATTATTATTGATGGAATCCTCCAAATAAAAGGTTTGTCGCCTAACATATATATGGATAAAGCTATGATGTACTTGGCTGTTGGTGGATGCTCGAGATTAAGGTAGTTATTTATGTTTTCATGATCACCTACAATCCACCCATAGACTATATCACCTGCATTTACATCTTTGGCAAAATTGGTTATTGATTCAATTGATTGAGCTTCAACGTATAGCACGTTTAATTTACTAAAAACATTAGCACCAGCAATTATCTTTATGTCATAAAAGTTTGCAAGAGTTTCTGCTCTTAATAAACTTTCTTTTGAGGTAAATATAATTGATGCTCTAATAGGAGATGTAGATGGTACTAAATTGAATATCTTGTGCAATATATTTCGAGCAGAATTGACATACCATACTTCATCAGATACATAGCCCTTGGTGTTAGGAAATGTTGATAACTCTTTTTTCTCTAGAAATAGTGCAAGATCACAATATGTGTATACAGCTATTGCTACAATTAATGTAAGTACTATATACACCATAAATTTATTTAACATAGTATTCCACCCATTGCGTAATGTAGTCACCATGTTAAGTTTTATATAAATAGTCTATATACCTTTATGAAGTTTGTCACTTTGTATGTAATACTATGTTTAGGTTTAGACATTTATACATGTTGAATTGATGTATTTTCACTTAGAGGTATTGTGATAATATAGAAAAAATGAAATTGATGAACTTGATCACTAATTTCGCACTTTCGAGAAACTACTTCTATCTGCGTAATTAGCCGTAAAGTATTTTGGATTCAAACACTTCACTATATATTCAAATGCTTTCCAAGGATCACTCTTTTCTCCACATGTGTATACATCTACTGTTGCATAACCATATTCAAGCCATGTATGTATAGCTATATGACTTTCAACAATAAGCGCTATAACAGAAACCCCACCCTTCCTACCACCAAAACTCCACGACTTTATATCGTATAATGTCATGTTAGCTATTTTCGCTGCCTCTATAACTACTTGTCTCAATTTTTCTTCATTTCCTGCTACCTCTATATCTACATCATAGAGATTGCCATAGACATGTTTTCCTATAACTCTGTCCATACCCTCATTATTATGCTCTACGTTTTGATTATTTCCTTTATCTACCATCCCATTTTAACCCATTATGCTAACAATCTCTCGCTAGCATGTTCTCCGGTTTATAAGCACTACGGTCATAATATCATTTACTGTTCATTGGGGTTACTCGTATGTTTTTTATTCGGACACAGAATTGAATATGCACAGTAAGAGCATTCCCATAGATATCTAGGGGCCGGAGAACCAGAAAGTGTACTTCTAATTAAATCTGAAACTTCTCCTTCTGTAACGGGTTTATCTACAACATATTCTGCAACTCTACTGGATGTTATATACAGAAGGAGAGCTTTTTTGAAGCCTGTTAACCATAGATATATCCGTGTTTGAAGTACATGATGATTTTGTGGAATAGATATATCGAATCTACTAGTCTTTATCTCGACAATATAGTCGCCCACTATTACATCAATACGTCCGCTAATTATATATGTAATGCCATCTACATCTATGCTCTTTTCATATTCTACCTCTGTCTTTATGTTATCGTGACCTAATGTTTCTATTAGAAACTTTTCTACTCCATAATGCGAAAATTCACCCAAGATTGTTGTAGGATTTACTGCTGAAGATATTGCTAATTCTTTATAGATTTTTTGATACCTATATTTCATTGGACAATAAACAAGGTCTGTTACATAGAGCTCGTTATCAAGCTTTTTCTCAATCCTTTTCATGTTTTCAGTTATTCTCCATTTATATATTATGTCAACTATACTCAAGTTACTCATAACTACATCCTCTACTCATTAGACCGTAATTTTATTGTATACAGATTATGTATTGTGAATTGTTTACTAAAAACTTATCTAAATTTTTATTTAAATTGGAACTGGAGAAACAAATGCTGAAGGGACCACGAACTGAAAAGAATATAGTGATGATCTAAGCTAGGCTGAGAACTTGTTTGATATATGTCTTCATATGAATGGTTATAACAAGGTGCTATTTTTAGCTATTGGTGGTGGAGGAGATGTTGCTTTAGCTGCAACTCTAGCTCTATCGTATGAAAGATGTAGAGGGCAAGCTGTTGTTGGATCTATTGCTTGGGAACGTTATTCGGTAGATCCTGTTCCAGGACCTATATCAATAGATGAATTATTTAATACTGTAAAGAAGACTGAAGACTATGCTATTGTAAATGCTAACACCTTTGCTATAAGAGGTGGTAGAGTCGTTATACCTCAACCAGTTAATGTATCAAAATTTCTGAAAAGAGATATTGTTGTCTTTGAACTAAGCAAAGGTGCTAAAGGTTTAGCTAGAGCTATAGAAAACTACATGAATAGTCATGGAATCGATGCTGTTATCGGTGTTGACGTTGGAGGAGATTCGCTAGCTGAAGGTTTTGAAGATGAGCTTTGGAGTCCTTTAGCTGATGGTATATCTGTAGCAGCATTAGCACGCGTCATGAGATCTTACTTGGCTGTAGCTTGTCCTGGAGCTGATGGAGAACTCCCTATAAACTATATAGAGAAAAGACTACGCAGAATAGCTCGATTAAACGGTTATTTAGGAGGCTATATACTTTCTCGAAAGGATCTTGAGGTATTGAGAAACATACTTATTGAAGTAGTATCAGAAGCAAGCACAATACCATTAACAGTACTTAGTACAGATTTGGATAAAATTGTGATTAGAAATGGAAGTAGAGAAGTACGACTATCCATCATAAATTTAGCAGTATTTCTACTGGATGCAGTTACTGTAGCCAGAGACACTATTGCTCGGTATATATATGATACTGATAGTTTTAATGAAGCAAAGTGGATACTTAATAAGTTAGGAATAGTAACAGAATATGATATCGAAGAAGAGATATTTAATGAGATCGTTCAAGGAAGAAACTATGCTGATATAGATCTAGTAGAGATAAGAAATAGGTTAAGAAATAGACTTATAAAACTACATAAACCTAACAAAACATGAACATTAGATGTATAAACCAAAATTTGCTTGAACATCATTAACGATAATCTGATATTGTAAATTAAGTTCTGTATTAATATTACGTAACCATATTAATATTATGTAACCATTATGTATGATTTAAAAATAGTATAATCTTGATTGCCACATAGAGGGAAAGAAATAAATTGTGATCTGATGAAGATTCCTATCTATCTAGAGCCACTAGTAATTATTGTGTTCATCAGAAACACAAGCCTTCATCATTAAGTCAGTACAGCCGTGATCATCATTCTTCGATACATTCTGGAATACGATAGCTTATCTACTACTAGGTCTTTGCTCTTTTTTAGCTCTTTTGTATATGTGCACAAGTATAAGTCCTGCAAACGTTATTTTGTATCTTCCACTTCTTGTCCTCCTTATGAATCCTGCTTTACGTAACTTTCTTATCATTGTCTTAGTTCTATATGGGTCTAGATTCCATAGCTTAGAAAGTTCTTCTTCAGTAAATGATTTGTTCGGAGATGTATCAAGATCTTTGATAAAATATATATAGTTTTCGAGAGATGATACATCTATAGAATCTGTCAAGTCTGTTCAGCTCAATGCTGATCTCTATTTCAAGAGCTTTGATTCCCATGACTTTGCTAATTCTGTGCTTTGTGAAATATCTATAAAGAGTTTGGTTACTTCCTCAATATCTTCAGATCTAACCTCTGATCTTCCCTTCCGTTCAGCTATTATTTTTGCTGGATGCATTAGCTGTACAGCATATCTTAAGCTTCTACTACCTGCAATCTTAACTAGATAGTCTATAGCTTCTGGAGTCAATTCTACTTCTTCTTCACTAGCTCTAATTTTTATTATCTCTTTAACCTCATTCTCTGTATAAGGTCTGAAGGGTATTATTAGAAGTCTGTCAAGAATGTCTAGCGGTATACCATGAGGAGATTCTATATCTGTTCCACGTATCTTGGTTATACCTCTATTTGTTGCCATTATTATTATAGGTGAGAACTCGCTCTCCATAACTCTCGATAAGAAGCTAAACGCCTCTATATCAAGCATATGAACATCATCTATGAACAAGACCCCTGGAACTAACGATGCTTTGTTTTCAGATAAGAGTTTTCTGGCAGTTTCATCTGAAGCCTTCCTTATCTCAGGATCTATCTCTTTTTCTTCAGCAAACAGACTTATTATTGATACAGCTCTTCTTTGAGCTAGATAAGCTTCATCTATATCATGAAGAGTTATCGTTCTCACAATCTCTTTCTCTTTAAATATCTTACCTTTGGGCATATCTTCATAAACTTTGTACGTCTCGACATCGAAATAACGAGCTTTTTCAATACCCTTCACACGTCCAAGTTTAAAGACTTCGCCAGTATCACTATCAATGCTTATGAGATCTCCTCTCCTTATACCAAGTTGAGCTAACTGCATAGCTATGCTTTGATCTACCTCTATAGTTTTTTCTTCATCTTTTGTAGATAAAGTTATTCTTGCTGCTCTTGGTATTTTTGCATAGGGATTAAATGGATGTGAAGCTAAAGAGAACTTAAGTTCTTTAACAACACCCTCGTAGACTCTTCTAATCTCTTTATATCTAAGTCCTATAGCTCTTCTAACAGCTCTCATAAGTATCTCAGTTTTCTTTAGTTCTGTAGAATATAACTCAGATCCATTGAGCATTACAAAAGGTGTGTCTTCGCCAAGCTCTCTAGCTATACCTATTGCTAAAGCTGTTTTACCTACACCAGGCGGACCTACAAAAAGTATTCCTCTGCCTGCAAGCTTACCTTCCTTAATCATCTTCACAATTATTCCTGCCGCCCGTCTAGCTTCTAACTGACCTACAAGACCATCTGCAACAAATATTGGTTCACCTTTTTCATCAAGACCAAGTCCCCTTATGTGGCTATGTGCACTAATCCTCTTTAACATTTCAATCTTGCTTTCTTCTTTGATTTCTCTAATCATTCTAAGTCGCCTAATACAAATCAATTCTATATATGGTGCTTACAAATTTCATCTCAACTTTAGCTCTAAATATATTACTGGATCCAGCTATAAATTTTGATAAAGATATAAATGACTATCTAATTGACTAATATAGACCTATAACTTGATATAGTTTTAGATGTGAAGAGAATCTTGCAAGAGGTATGGGGTTTCTGATTTTCTATAAAAACGATATATCTCTATTGTTAAACACAGTTTAGAGTTATTCAAGACCTTATAGATAAATCTATCAACAAAAATTCCATATCACTTCTCAATATAAAGTTTGCTTCAATACCTAACTTTAAGACCTAGGTTTGAGATCATCATGAGATATGATGATGTTAAACTATAGAGCACTACGAACAATATCCATAACTACGTCCTCTGTGACGGCAAAGGGTGTGTTGCCGAACATATAGCTAAGTCTTGTGAGAGCTAGTTTAGCTATAGTTTTTAATTCTTTTTCAGTAAAGCCATAATCCCCTAAACGTTCATTGAATCCTACTTCCTCTTGGAATCTGAATACCGTTCTTGAAGCTTCTTCCGCATATTCAGGTGAGGGTTTTATAGATGGGTTTATGTGTCTAAGTAGTTTAGCTGATTGCTCTGGTCTAACTCTATGTGTGTAGTATACTGCTCTAGGTCCCAATAGAGCTAAACCACATGCGTGAGCTAGCTTCGGTTCTAATCCACTTAATGCGTGTTCAATTCCGTGAATAATATGTGTAGAGCCCATATCAATAGCTATTCCAGCAACCATTGCTGCATACATCATTTTGTACCTCAGTTCAATATTCTTAAGGTCGTTAACAAGTTGTGGAAGAACTTCCGATATTATTTTGGTTGCTTCTTCACTAAGCATCTCTATGAAGATATTTGATGCAAGTGATGTAGCAGATTCATAAACATGGTAGAAGGCATCTAGAGATGTGTATAATGTCTGTCTTCTATCCAGTGTTAATGTGTATTTAGGATCGTCAATAGATACATCAGGATACTTAATGCTTAGACCATGCTTTTCCTTCACATCGTCTAACGTTATAACGGCGTATCTATCAACTTCGGTACCAGTTCCATGAGTCGTATTTATAGCTATTAAAGGTAGAGACTTTCTAGCCTTCTTAACGCCATCGATATAATCCTTAACCTTACCACCATTTATTGCGATAGTTAATCCAATCTTAGCGGTATCTATTGGGCTTCCACCACCGATAGCTATAACGGCCTCAGCTCCCTCAAACCATATTGTTTTTGCAAGATCTTCAGCTTGACTTGCCCAGGGATTTGGTGAAACATTATCATAAACTATATATCTTATCCCTAGATCTCTGAGAATTTTCTCAGTATCGTTGAGGGCTCCTGAGAGTTTAGCTGAAGCTTTACCTGAAACAATTACGACTCTTTCAAATTTGGATAGATGCTCCTTGATATTTTGTACAGCGTCTAAGCCAAAGTATAGCGTTGTTTCTGCATACCTGAGTCTAAAGTTCTTGAGCTCCATGCAATCACCTATAAGCCTTATCTAGTGACATAATTTAATAAATTTTGTGTATGTGACTAAACCTAAGTAACTCTGAATAAGCTCTGGTTTTTATATAGAGAATATATTGATATTGCTACTGCTACGATATCTGCTGTAGATCCTGGATTCACTCTAGCCGAAGCTAATTCATCGTCAAATACCTTTAATTTTTCGAGACAATTAGCCCATGATTCTTCACACAACTTTAGAGTCTCTTTTGCCTCTTCTTTCACTCTTTGAGCTACTTCATATCCATTTTTTCTTACAATAAGTGTATCTAGTTCTCTAGACAGTTGATATAGATATGTCTCTACAACAGCTCTATTCCATACTCCATGATTTTTGAGACGATCAAATATGTAGTTTGAAAGTGTGTAGGCTCTGGGATAACATTCTACAATCTCTCTTGCCACAATATCGTAAGAACTACTATACTCTATGATACTCCACAGCCTAAGATTCTTTTCAATCAATTCTTGTCTATACCTTTTGCTCCATACACTTGGAAACTCTCCAGTAACATCAGATTTCTTTATATAGCTAGGCCTAGCGATTCTTATAGCTCTATAGAAGTATATAGCATCTAATACAGTTGAGTATTTTTTAAAACACGCACAAGCATCAATCAATATATTATCGATTTTGATTTCACCATATAGCATGAGATTTCTCCCTAAGGCAATCGATAGAGGAGATAATAGTAAGGCTGTACCAAGACATGTATTGCCGCCGCCACTGATAATTTTAGAGGTCTTGACCATATCTAGTATTACGTCTCCGTATACAATTCGTAGTCTATCTAAGCTTCTACCATATCTATAGCCTCTCCTAATACCTCTGTAAAGAGGATACACAGACTCTATAGCTGTTGCTATGAAGTCTTCATAAATAGTATCATCAAAATCTCTTAGTCTGTGAACGTTACCCGGCTTAGGGAATGCTGAAACTTCTAGTGCTATTCCAAGAGCAAGTTTCTCGGCATATCTAATGAGACTTGAAGATAACATATAACTACACCATACCATTATTCTAGATCTAGTTCATTATTATTGTTTCTTAATCTCCATACATTATCTAGGTATCTTGACATCAACGAAACATATTTTCTTTGTCTAGAAGTATTGTCCACAAAAGTTTTTAACCAGACCCTGACCTCAAACCTTTGTCAGGTTATGCTTATGGATAAGGTGAGAGTTCTTAAGTATTCGCCATGGCTTGTTCATTTCAATACTGGTGCCTGTAATGGATGTGATATAGAGGTTCTAGCCGCTATAACCCCTCTCTATGATCCTGAGAGATATGGGATAAAGCTTGCTCCTTCTGTTAGACATGGAGATATCCTTGTAGTTACTGGTGTTGTTACTAAAAAGGCTGCAGAAAGACTGAAGAGACTCTATGACCAAATGCCAAATGTTAAATACGTTGTTGCTGTAGGTGCTTGTGCCTATAATGGAGGAGTTTTTAAGGGAAGCTACAGTATAGCTGGTGGAGCTAATAAGGTTGTCCCTGTACATGCGTATGTTCCTGGATGCCCTCCTAGACCCGAGGAAATACTTAGAGCACTTCTCATGCTTCTCGGCAGAGAAAAGACTGTAGAGGTAGATAGAGTTGGATAGAGTTGAAGACATAGATGGTATTCTAAAGCCTTACATTATTAAGAAAGATATTATGAAGCCAAATAGAGATGTTTATATAGTTGAGGCTAAAAACATTAGAGAAATTATGAAGAATTTGAAGAATATTTATGAAGGTAACTTGTATCTAGCCACGATAGTGGGTGTTGATAGGATAAAGGAGAATCTATTTGAACTCAACTATTTCATCCATATAGTTTCCCTAGGTAAAACAATAGTGATAAAAACCTATATTCCTAGAAATGAGCCTAAAATAGACACTATACTAGACATATTCCCTGGTTCATATGAAGCTGAAGCAGAAATCTATGATTTACTAGGTATAGAATTTATAGGCAATAACTACCTTAGGCGTGGATTCTTTGTACCCGCTGATGTTGTTTCACAAAATATCTATCCACTTCGGAAAGACGCACAGGTGTAACTCTCTATGAGTTCTGACATAGAGAAGGAGGCAACAACATTAATAAAGATACCCATCACTCTTGATGTACCTATAGGTCCTCAGCATCCAGCTCTTCATGAACCAGTTATGCTTAAATTGTATGCCGATGGAGAGGAGGTAGTTCATGTAGAGATTAATACTGGATATAACCATAGAGGAATAGAGAAGCTCATGGAAAAGAACTCTTTTTATAAAGACAAATTTATTGCCTCTAGAGTTTGTGGAATATGTAATGGTGTTCATGAGAACTGCTACACACGTGCTGTTGAATATCTAGCCGGTATAGAACCTCCACCTCGAGCCAAGTATCTGAGGGTATTGGTTATGGAATTGGAAAGAATACATAGTCACATGCTTATTAATGCCATAATGGCTGAGATAATAGGTTTTGATACATTGTTTATGTATATAATGAGAGATAGAGAACTTGTTATGAAAGCAAAAGAGATTGTATTAGGCCATAGGGTTCAGGCAGATATACATATGTTTGGGGGTGTCAGAAGAGATATTGACGATGTAAAGAAGGACAAGATATTAGACTTACTAAATAAATTAGAGCCTCGTATAAAGTACTATAGAAAGCTATTTGAAGAAGATCCCTCTATCTCCAGTAGATTAACTGAAGTAGGAAGACTTAAGCCTTCTGATGTTCTTAACAATACGCTTTTGGGTCCTGTACTCAGAGGGAGTGGTATCAAGAGTGATGTGAGATCAGAGGATAAGTATGACGCTTATGGAGATATACCTTGGTCCATAGCTGTGAGATCTGAAGGAGATTCTTTAGCTAGAATGCTTGTTAGATGGGATGAAGCTATAGAATCTCTAGAGATGTGTAGATATGTACTTGAACATCTTCCTCAAGGACCAGCTGTAGTGGATGAAAGAAAACTTCCGAGAACATTTCCTTCAGGAGAATCATATGCTAGAGTTGAAGCGCCACGAGGAGAACTAATATACTATATAGCTAGTATAGGAGGAGCCAATCCTTATAGAGTTAAGATAAGAACTCCATCTGCTACAAATATAATCAATAGTGGTTTCAGTTATATAGGTCATAGTATTGCCGACGTACCCGTAATACTTGTAAGCTACGACCCATGTATTTCGTGCATGGAGAGAGCAGTAATTGTAGACTTAAAGAGTAAGTCAGAGAAGAAGGTCTCATTAAAATATTTGGCACGAATCAATAAGGTGAGAGCATGAGTATAGTTAAAGAGGTTATTAAGAGTTTCCTATCAAAACCATCAACAATAGAGTATCCACGAAAAGCCTCTATAGCCGTAGAGAAAGATCTAAGAGGACGCCATTATGCTAACTTAAATAAATGTATAGGATGCTCAATATGTGCTATAGAGTGTCCATCTAAAGCCATAGAAATGAAAAAGCTTTCCGAAGACACAAAACTCAAACATAATCCTAGAGGACTATACCCAGTTATAAACTATATGTCATGTGTATTTTGTTATCGATGTGTAAGAGTATGTCCCGTAGATGCATATATAACTACACCCATATATCAGTTATCATCAGTAAAGGAGGTGTTTTCAGAGAACTTAACACTAAAAACTCTTGAGGTGAAATAATGGACATAGAAACACATGTTACAATGGTTATGACCTTCGTTGTTCCAATTTTCGTGGTATCCATTATTCTCTACACTATAAGGCTTCTCAAGGGTCCCACAATACCGGATATGGTTATAGCTGTAGACGCCATTTCATATGATGTAGCTGTGTTTTTAGCAGTCTTATCCATACTCTTCAAGTCACCTATACTTATATCTTGTGCCATGATACTCATGCTTTGGGCATATGCCTTAGACATCTATGTAGCTAAACACCTTGAAGCAAAAGAGATGGGTGAATAGATATGATTGAATGGATATTAGTGATAATAGGGGAAATATTAGTGATAATAGGAGCCATATGTGATTTACTGGGAGCTATAGGATTGTTAAGATTTCCTAACTTCTATGTAAGACTACATGCATTAACTGTTGGAACTATTGGAGGTGCATTTGTACCCCTAATAGGTGTAGCTCTCATAGCTATAGGCTCTGAATTCCTAGGTCTCTATAGATGGGTTATAGCTGGAGCCTCAATCATAACAGCTCTCCTACTACTCTTTCTAGCTCCTGCAGGTTCTCATGCCATAGCCAGAGCTGCTCATAGATCTCGAGCTGTAGAAGTTTTTCCGAAAGTTGTTGATAAACTTGAAGAAGATAAAGAGAGGTGAACTAAAGCAATGAATATCGTGATAATACACTACACACTAATGGCCATAGCATCACTTCTCTCTGTGGTATCTGTCTATCTAGCTATAATAGAAAGAGATTTAGTAAAGGCTGTTGTGTATTCAGCTCTTCAAAGCACTTTCTATGCATTACTATTCTATCTGATTATGGCACCAGACATATTTTTAACATATGTTCCTGTGTCTGTAGGTCTCTATACAGCCTTGATACTCGTTTTAATAAAAAAGACTGAGCGTTTTGAAGGTGAAGAGAAATGAAGAGATATATTCATGTGGTAGTGATAGTAACACTAATAACGTTGACCATAGTCTTATCTGCAGCTTTTGCACTAGGTGGTATAGCTCTTTATCTACCTCCACGTAACGTTAGATCTCTTGCAGAAATATTCCTTAAAACTACCTTTAACCCAGAATACCGTATAAGCCCTATGTCACCAGAAGCTGTTACAGCTATTGTATGGGACTATAGAGGGCTAGATACATTATTCGAGACTTCGGTTATGTTTTTAGCTATTGTTGGAGCACTCACACTCTTCAGAGGTCTTAGTGAAAAACTTCCACAAGAAGAGGCAGAATACAGAGGAGGATTATCTGTTATAGTTAAGACCGTTACTAGAATAGCAATAGTTATGATTATAGCTGTTGGTGCTTCATTAGCGCTTCATGGACATTTAACACCTGGTGGAGGCTTCCAAGGAGGTGCAACAATAGCTGTAGCTCCAATGCTTATCATAATCACATTCTCTACATATTTTATGTCTAGAAGCATATCCGTTAAAAAGGCTGTACTTCTTAGAAGCATAGGACTTAGTGTAATAGCTTTAACTACGTTCTTAGTACTCATTATAGCCTTAACACAAAATGGTACTGCCTATATATTTCAAAACCAACCTAAAGTTTATGCAGACTATGGAATACCATCATATCTAGGTGATACGATAGTATTAGGAGGAACACTTCTACTGTTTAACGCTGCAGAAACTTTTGCTGTTGCCTTTGGTTTTATAGCACTACTGATCCTGATAACAATACCAGAGGATTATGCTAAAACTATTATTCTAGAGGGTGAGGAGTGATGGAAGTGGTACAATTCTTATTCAATATAGTTGTTGTATCAATGATAATGAATATGGCTGTATCTCTCTATGGAGTTTTTGTGAGACCCAGCTTAATAAAAAAGATAATAGCTCTTACCATATTTGGCGATACGATCAACTTAATGGTTATATTGATAGGATTTAGATATGTAGATCCAAACCCACTACCACCAATACTAACAACAATACCTCCTACCTCTACAGATATCTTAACATTTGTTCAAAAAGCTGTAGACCCTCTACCTCAAGCTCTTGTACTAACTGCAATAGTTATTGGCTTAGCTGTAACCTTATTCCTGATATTTTTGACAATACAGACATATCGTGTATATAGGACAACAGACGTTAAGAAGATAGCTAAATTGAGGGGATAGAGATGAGGAGAATACTAAAAACCATACCAGCTACACTACTAGCATTTGTAACATATATCGTTTTCTCAGGATCAATCACATTATACGATATATTGACAGGTATAGCAGTATCAATTCTTATAGGAGTTATTACAGCAAATATGTTGTTAACAAATCCATTAAAGATACTGGACATTAGGAGATGGATATGGTTATTTGCATATACGTTGCATTACTTCTTTATAGATGAGGTAAAGGCTCATATAGATGTTATCAAAAGAATAATACATCCGAAAATGCCTATAAATCCAGGAATAGTAAAAGTTCCGATAAATGTTTCAACAGATTACGCATTAACAGCTGTAGCAAACTCAATAACTAATACACCTGGAACAGTAGTTGTAGATGTAGATAAAGAAAAAGGTTATCTCTATATACATTGGATCGATGTAAAGACTATAGAGCCTAATGAAGCATGGAAACAGATATCACAAGTTTTTGAAAAATTCGCTAAAAAGGTTTTCGATTAGGTGATGCCCATGATTTCGTTGTTCGATACCATCTATGGTATAGTTCCACCTCTACTTATATCTCTAGCTTTTGTGACCCCGCTTTTAGGTCTCTTTATAAAGAATAAAAAGTTTTTCACAATATACATCATAGTTATAACAATGATAACCTTAGTAATGACGTGTCTAATAGCCTATAACATATTTTCTGGAAATATTGTAGCTATCTATCCTTTTGGTGGATGGCCTCCACCTATAGGCATAACCTATACCATAGATAAACTTAATGCATCACTAGCATTACTGGCTACATTAATAATATTTCTTTCAGCAATATCAACAAAGGGTTATCTAAATAGATATAAAAAACCTTCAACTCTTTCATATATATACACAGCTTTAATAGGGTTTACAGCAGGCGCTATAGGGGCTCTATATACTGGTGATATATTCAATCTTTTCGTAATGATGGAGGTTATGTGTATATCCCTGTATGTTTTAGTCGCTTTTCATAGAACTAGAGCAGAAGCTATTGAAGCAGCAATAAAGTATTCGCTTATCAGTATAGTTGCGCTTATAATCTACTTCTTCTCAACAATACTAATATATAGTGGCTATCAAACGCTAAACATGGCTGATTTAGCTGTAAAAGCTAGACCAACCATACTCGATATACTTAGGATGTATTCTATTGATATGCTTAGTGGTGGTTATTACTCCGATATATACATTATCACACCTATAGCTATAGCATTAATAATCTGGGTCTTCACTTTGGAATCTGCTTTATTCCCTAACCATTTCTGGTTACCAGATGCTATAAGTGAAGCACCTACACCAGTTTCAGCTATCCTTCCTATAGCAGAAATGGTGTCTATATACGTTGTTATTCGTTACCTCTTTACAATATTTGGTCCAGACTCTATTTTAGCTGAAAACAATGTGAGGACTACAGTACTTTACATCCTATTGATATTAGGAATCATTGCTTCAATAGTTGGAAGCATCATGATGACGTTACAGAAAGATTCAAAGAGGCTTCTAGGATATAGTTCTGTAAGTCATATAGGGTTCATATACATTGCCATAGGCTTAACAGCATTTACATTAGAACCCACGATACCTCTTGTTGCCTCTATATTCCATATGATTAACTATGTTGTATCGAGTTCATTACTATTCTTGGCTATAGGTGCTATAGAGAGTGTTATTGGTAGTCGAAACATCGATGATATGACGGGTCTAGGTAGAAGTGCTAAACTCGCTGGATTTAGTATTGTAATTGGTGTTCTTAATCTGATAGGTTTACCACCTCTAGGAGGATTCTTCAGCAAATTCATGATGTATCAAGCTGCGTTAACTGTTTCACAACCAATAATAGCTCTTCTCATTGTTGTAGCTACAGCTATAAGTGTTATGGGTTACGCAAAACTACTCCTCATACCATTTGGTATAAACAGTGAAAAGAACATAAAGGAAAGTTACAGCTTTTCGGTACCTAGCTTCATATTAGCATTAATGGTTATATTGTTAGGTCTGATGCTTCCAATAGGGTTGAACAAATATCTAGAGGATATCGCTAAATCAGTATATGAATATGTATACTACGTTGAATCATTTCTTAAGTACATGGTTACATTATGGCCTAGGTGAATGGAGATGATGATACAGATATGGATATTGGATCCTGTAACCCTGAGCATAGTTGTTTCAGGATTAATGCTATTTGTAGCACTCGTTATAGCTATAGTAATTAGTCTTTTTAGAGGAGGAAAGATCTCTACAGAAGGTAGCGAGATGTATATAGGTGGTGAAAATGAAGATGTATTGAAATATAGAGTTCCAAGTGTCATCGCATTATACTGGGGTATTGTGAAACGTGCATGGAGGAAAGCATTTGAATATCTTAGGGATGCTGTACATACTGGTGTACTTAATGATTGGTATGGATTTATGAGTAGTTGGTTAGGATTTTTACTACTTATAGCATTGATCACAATACTTGTTTATCTAATTATGTAGAGGTGTGAAACATGATCAATGAATATCTATATACATTATTTGTAGCAATAGTGTTTCCTGGACTATTTTTTATGATAGCTATAGCTCTATTTAGTGAATGGTTCTATAGAAAAGTTGTTGCTAGGATGCAAAACAGAATGGGTCCCGCTTACACAGGGCCTATGGGAATTCTACAGCCTTTAGCAGACATCCTGAAACTTTTATTGGTTAAGGAAGTTAAGAAACAGCGTTACTCATCTTTAATCTTGGCAGAAGTGGGTATGGCTATAGCTATAGCATCTATCATAGTTTCGGTATTTATGTTACCTATATCGCCTCTACGTTTTTCAGCTCCTTACGATATAGTTGTACTATTATATCTCTATGCTGTATGGCATTTCATAGGCTTAGCTATAGCTGTATTAGCATATCCTAACCCGTTCGTTATAGCAGGATTGTCAAGATTAATAGCTCTAACAGTAGTTATAGAGCCAGCAATATTTTCCTCTATACTTGTTCCTGCTATACTTACTTCAACCAACTGTTTACCAATATATTCAATTCTATGTATATCGACAAATTCATGGAGATTATGGTTTAACTCGCCTCTAACATTCATATCTATGTTCTTAGCACTATTATCAATTATTGTAGCTACTCAAGCTAAATTAGGATTAAAACCTTTTGATATTCCAGAAGCTGAACAAGAACTTATAGCTGGACATATAACCGAATACTCAGGTAGTATTCTAGCTCTCTACAATCTATTACATGATATTAAGCTAGCTTTTTCAGCACTCTTAATAACCTATCTATTCCTAGGAGGTCCCTATCCATACAGACATCTAAGCATAACGGGTATAACACTTCTTGTAATCAAGTATATAGCTGTTCTATATATACTCTCATTATTACGAGCATCTTTTGGACGTAGAAGGATAGATCAAGGTATAGTAATGATCATGAAATACAGCCTGATACCATCCATAGCGGCTCTACTCATCAGCATCATCACCCTAATCATATAATACCGTAAATCTCTATCTATATCAATCTACTATATCAAGAAGATAATAATTAACATATAGAGATAAAAGTTGAATTTTAGATTTACTACACACGATAAGGTTATAAGGTAAATGTATTATGAGTGTAGTAGAGCTTCATAAATCCTATTTAACGATATTGGTATGGGGTCTAATATGTGAAATAATAGTTCTGATTTATTATTTATCGAATAATAGATATACGTTTGAATTCTATTTAACTTTAGGTCTACTACCTATTACTTTAGGAGGAATAATGGCCATTGTGAGAACCATTAAGAAGGAAGTAAGTGATTAACTATGTTTTAAAAACTCTATCGAAATATGGGTTCTTGGCTGATGCTGTTAAAGGTATAGCATACACTATATCACCCTCAATAAGCCCTAACTCTTGTGCTGCTACACCAGCACTAAACATAACCCTGTTGTCTACATTATGTATAGATGCTGTCTTTACTGCTGAACCTATAGCTATACCTAGATTTATCAAGCTGTTCACTACATTGGCATCCAAGTTCCATTTTTGTGGAGTTTTTAGACCCATATCAACGATTTTGCACCCTATCAGTATTACCGCTAAGCTTTTCCTAATGCTTTGAGCATCTCTTTTAAAGAAATCTCCGTATGTTGATGATAATTCCTCCATCTTATTTGCTAGACGCTCTATCTCCTCTGCATCATCAAGTATCTTTATCGTTATATTGTCGTAACCTCTAGCTTTTGGTGCTGTTAGTGCTGATATAGCCATGAGTTTAGCAACATACACTATAACCTCTCTTTTGATACTCTCTAGATCCAACACTCAATAAACACCTATACTACAGCTTTATTCTACGTATTTTAACGCCATTATCCCTACAGAGCTTCATAACATCATCATTGAGCTTAGGACTAGCAGAATACAGAATTAATACAGGTTTTGCTTTCAACAGTTTTGCTTTCTCGATAAAAACCTTAACCTTTTCTGCATCTACCTTCTCATTACTATCAACTACCTCTATAGCCATTACAGATCCCTTTCCTCGCACTAGTAATGATACAGATCCATATCGTGTAGGATGATTGAATTCGACGCTATATCCTGCACCTATATATCTACTCGCTATCTTACCTAGCCTTCCATACTTCTTCTCATAAATGTTCTGTATATATCTAATTCTTGCTGAAGTCATGGTATTTCGCCAGAAATAGTTTCGTATTAGAAAAAGGTTTTAAGGTTTTAACTGTGTAGACAATCTATAGTAAATCTACACGACATGAACATTTGATGAATATCATGTCCCTATTTCTTTTAGAATATTTTGTATGAGTATCTCTAGCTTTTTCAATTCATCTTGATCTGGAATAGATTTTGTTTCAACTATAGGTTCTATAATTTTGAATCCAGCTTTTGTAGCCAAATCTACTGCATATCTAG
Source organism: Ignisphaera sp. (assembly GCA_038821645.1). Lineage (GTDB taxonomy): Archaea > Thermoproteota > Thermoprotei_A > Sulfolobales > Ignisphaeraceae > Ignisphaera. Next base: position 25,625 of record JAWBDT010000021.1, read on the forward strand.
CTGTTGGAGCCCATGAATATGTATTGACTATAGCTATACTCCTTCCTCTACCAATTTGTTTCAACTGGAATAGAGACAATAAATTCTCCATGTATGGAAATATGCCTGAATCGTAAGAAGGATAAACAGCAATTACAACATAAGCTTCAACAACATCAGACAATATATAGGATGGATGAGATAACGATACATCATGAACTATTAGCTTAATCCCTACATTACCTAATTCTCTAGATATCTTCTCAACAATTGCCTCACTTCTTCCATACATTGATCCATAGACTAAGACTACTCTATCTTTCTCTAGCTCAGGTTTAGACCACTTTCTATAAAGCTCTATAATTCTATTAATGTTCGATCTATATATAGGACCGTGCGATGGAGCTAAAACCTTTATTTCTAGGTTTTTCAGTTTCTCTAGAGTCTCCATAACGTTTTTAGTGTACTTGATAACTATGTTTGAGAAATACCTTCTGGCTTCCTCTAGATAGAAATCCATATCAAGTTCATCATCAAATATATTTGTACGTAAAGCTCCATAACTACCAAAGGCATCACATGAAAACAGTATCCTATCTTCTTCAATATAGGTAACCATAGTTTCAGGCCAATGAAGCCACGGAGTATATATAAACCTTAGGGTCTTTCCGCCTAAGGTAATTCTATCGCTATCTCTAACAATATGTATTCTACCTTCTGGTATCCTATAGATAGATTTTAGAATCTTGCTACCAATAGGTGTTGTCACAACCTTTGTTTGAGGCATAACATCTAGAACATGAGGTGTGGCTCCATGGTGATCTGGCTCTAAATGGTTAATAACTATGTATCGAATTCTATCAAAATCTTTAACAACTTCTTTAACCTTACCTAGATACTCATATGTATACCTCTCATCAACTGTATCAATAAGTGCAACAGCATCACTACCTATTACAGCATAAGCATTATACGATATACC
>JAWBDT010000022.1:0-18788 GCA_038821645.1 Ignisphaera sp.
CTATTTCATCAGCTAGTGCAGGAAACTCCCAAAAGGGAGTAGAAAGATATGTAATAAAGTAATTGTGTCTTTGACAGAGACACAGATCTATAGAAACTCCCAAAAGGGAGTAGAAAGTATGAGGTTCTTGGTGTAGTACGCTATCGTCATATTATATGGAAACTCCCAAAAGGGAGTAGAAAGAACGAATTCTATTAGCTTTTTTAATTCAATATGATATTGATCTAGGAAACTCCCCAAAGGGAGTAGAAAGTTACACGGGCAAAGAAGTCGCTAGAATACTGGGAACAGTCAAGGAGGAAACTCCCAAAAGGGAGTAGAAAGTTGATACAAAGTGACTTTAACGTCGGGTACGCTCTCGATGAGACCAAATATCTCGAAACTCCCAAAAGGGAGTAGAAAGATTATGTCCATAGGCAAGAGATCTGGCGTCATCTGGATTCTCTTAAAGGAAACTCCCAAAAGGGAGTAGAAAGTTAAGCTTACAGTATATAGCATTGAGATAGAATGTTGATTCCTTCTGGAAACTCCCAAAAGGGAGTAGAAAGCTGTATTGCTATAATTGCTACATGCGTTAGATGGACATGGATATCGAAACTCCCAAAAGGGAGTAGAAAGCAACAATTCGCATGCATCAATGTATGGCGTTAAGTCAATATTTGAGAGACTCCCAAAAGGGAGTAGAAAGCTATTGATCTCAAAGCTAAAACCTTGCCTGCATCAAGATATGATTTAGCATGAAACTCCCAAAAGGGAGTAGAAAGATCTTTATGTAGATAAAGGGTTCTATCTTCTAAAATACTGTATCTAAGAAACTCCCAAAAGGGAGTAGAATGGTGAATTCTATTGATACTAGAGCTAGAGGTCTATGGTTTTGGCTTGATCTAGAGATAGAAGTAGAGTTATTTAACTGAATAGACTAGTGATCTAGGTTGATGAGTTTTAGTGTGTGTATGTATTGGGGGACCTATCAAGACTATATAGTTTCCGGATATGTTGTTTTCTTTTAGGATATTTTCGATATTGTTTAATGTGCATATGAATGTTTTCTGGTCTCTCCATGTAGCTCTATATACAATGGCTACTTCTGTATCTTTAGAGTATCCTGCTCTAATTAGTAGATCAATGATATTGTGTATACAAGAGCTGCCTAAGTATATTGCGATTGTTGAAACATCTCTAGCTGCTTGGAGAAGTTTAGCTATATCGTCTCTAATTGGTGTTCTACATGAAGGTCTTACTATAACTATAGTCTGGAGTTTTTCTGGTATAGTTAGAGATGTTTTTAGAACAGAAGCTGCAGCAGTCATTGCTGTTACACCGGGTATGATCTCGTAGTCTATTCCTGCTTTCTCGAGCTCACTTATCTCTTCTAGTAATGCTCCATAGATTGATGGATCTCCTGATTTCAGTCTCACAACAATTCTGCCTTCTCTAGCTTTTCTAACCATTATATCGACTATTTCTTCTAAACTCATTGCAGAACTTCTATAGATTTCGCATCCCTCTTTCACATACTTCAGTATCTCTGGATTTACAAGAGAATCAGCATATATAACTACATCTGCTTCTCTGATCACTTTAAGCGCTTTTAGTGTTATTAACTCAGGATCTCCAGGACCAGCACCAACTATATATACTTTGCCCATAGATATTCATCTCCTAGCTATAACTAGAGAAATATAGTCTTCATCTATAATATCTCTACCTATCACCTCATCTTCTGTAAAACACCTCTTCGCATAAACTATCCTGAATCCCTTTTGAGCTAGAGATTCTGCAGCCTTAGCCATAATCTTACCGCCTTTAACAACAACCACAGTATTGAAGTAGCCAACTACATCTCCTAGAGCCTCTACTCTAGCTGAAGGCACTATAGCTATAGCTTCATCACCTAAAGCAAGAGGCATTAAAACTCTATCAGCACATGCATATATTGCTGAAACTCCTGGCACAATCTCGATATACACATCATCTAGACATTTCATTGAAGCTAGTAGATGTGCCGATGTACTATATAGAGAAGGTTCACCTAACACAGCTATAGCTATACAGCTAAACTTGTGAAGAGCATTACAAACCTCTCTAGCTGCTTTCTCAACCCAAGTCTTATCACCCATAGATACACTAAGTTTAATCACTTTAGATGCAATAGATATCTTCTCGACAATAGATAACGCTATACTGTCATCAACCTTACTACTCATAGGTATGAAAACCACTTCTGCTTCTCTAAGCCTATTCAATCCCTTAACTGTGATTAACTCTGGATCACCAGGTCCAAGACCAACTACATAAAGCTTTCTCAAGTCTTTTCACCAGCAATAATGAATACAGGATTGCCTCCCCTAAGAAATAACCCATAGCCTAGAGGCTCACCTCTAGCCACTTGAACCATAACCACCTCTAGCTTCATGCCAAGCTTCTTCATAATCGATAAAGCTGTATAAATATTCTCTAGCAGAGTTAGATTCAAAACAATCCTTCTACCATACCTCAATCTATCAAACGCTACAGCTATTATCTCATCCAATCTACCAGAGCTACCCCCAATAAATACAGCATCTAGCTCTCTAGGAAGTAGAGATAAAGCATTTGGAGCCTCACCATGTATAAACCTTATAACTCTATCCACACCAAATCTTGTAGCATTTCTTTTCGCAATCTCTATAGCCTTCTCATTTCTATCGATAGCATATACAACACCTTTAGAGCCAACAATATTAGCTAACTCGATAGCAATACTACCTGTTCCACAACCAATATCTACAACCACATCACCTTCTCTAATCCTCATCTTCGATATAGAGATAACCCTGACCTCCTCTTTAGTCATAACTATACCCTCAAGCTTATCAAACATTTCATCAGGTATACCATAGGTTCTATAGCTCCACATCAAGTCTCAGCCCTAGCCAAGATACCTCCATCATAACTGAATACCAGTATCTCGATAATAGAGTTACTACACAATCTACGTAAATGGTTTAGAGCCTTTCTAGCCACATAGCTAAAGACAAGTGAAGCACTACTCCCTATAGTATCTAGAGCTTCTCTCACAGAAGAAGCTGCAGAAACCCTCTTAACAACATCTATATCTAGACCTACTGCAACACATGCATGAGTTAAAGCCTCTATTCTTGCATCACCTACTCTACTACTTGTATTCATTATACCAACACTTAGCTTCAGAACCTTAGAAGGCTGAATAGCTACAACTATACGAGAAAAACCTGCTTTCGAAGCTTCACTAACAGCAAATCCCACACTATCACCAACCTTAACTATAATCTCTGGACTGTATATCTGTGATGCATAATCGAAGGTTCTATTCCCTGTTGCTAAAACTATAACTGTGCTTCTAGATCTAACAATACTTATCTCTAGAGATATTCTATGTACATCATCTTCAGCACTCACTGGCCACTCGATACCCGTGGTACCTAGAATGGATATACCATCAACTATACCTAGAGACTCATTCAAAGTCTTCTTCGCAATCTCTTCACCATTTGGAACCTCTATAACTACATCTAAACCTATACCTTTTGCTACTTCTCTAATAGCTTCAATAATCATGCTTCTAGCTGTTGGCGATATAGCGCTTTCACCAACAGGTATCTGGAGACCTGATCGAGCCACAATCCCCACCCCTCTACCACCAACAACATTAACAATATCATCTTTTCTCTGCTTAACACATACAACAATAGAGATACCATCAAGAACATCAACATTATCGCCAGAAAACTTTCTAACAGAAGCACAAACACTATCACCATATACAAAGATCTGCTCTACAGGTATCTCTAGTCTAAGCCCCACAGGTGTTGGAATTGTTACAGAACTGGGCTTCACTCTATGGAGAAGAAATACTGTAGCTGCTTTAGCTGCTGCAGCAGCTGCTGCTCCAGTTGTTATACCGAATCTTTTAAAGAACTGAACTATACTCAAAGCCTATACCCTCTCTGAGTCACCATATAGTTTCTATAGATGATTGTCTTCGAAGAACCAACTATAATCGTTGTCCCCATATCTATATAGTCGCGATATTCAATCCAATCCTTTAGCCTAGTCACAAATACCTTCTCACCATCTCTATAAACATTTCTAGCAATACCGACAGGAGTATCGCTAGATCTAAACCTTGCTACAGTATTCATAGCCTGTTCCACAAGATCAAGTTTAACCGGATTATAGAACACTATAACGAAATCTCCTTTTGCAGCATGCTCTACCTTGCTCAAGATAACTTCTCTAGGGATAAGGATATCGCTTAAATTAATTACAGCAAAATCAGATGCTAGTGGTGCTCCAAGTTTTGCAGCAGCAGCTAAAGCAGCTGTAACACCAGGGATTATAGTTACATCAACATCTATACCGTTTTTAGCTATATATTCAAGCAGAATACCAGCCATACCATAGACTTGTGGATCTCCACCCGATACTAATGCAACTATCTCGCCATTTAGAGCATACTCTACTGCTTTTTTCACTCTCTCGACTTCTTCCCTCATACCATACTCAACAACCCTCTTATTCACTAGCACATCCCTAATGAAATCTATGTACCTTTTATACCCAAGCACTACACTACTTTCTTCAATAGCCTTGAGAACAGCAATAGTTCTAAGCTCTAGTGCTCCAGGACCTATCCCAACAACATATATCTTGCCTCTACATCTGTTTAACATACTCTACAACACCATTGAAAATAGCTACAGCAAGCGAACTTCCACCATAGCTACCTCGAACAGTTATACATGGGATACCAGATCTTATTAATCTCTCTTTAACTACTACAGCATTAACAAACCCCGGTGGTGTAGCTATAGCGAAGGGAATCTCGATTAAAGACTTGTTAACCATTTCTAAGACTTGTGAAAGTGCTAGTGGTGAATTACCTATGATAGGTATAAATATTCTGTATCTCGAAGCTGCAACAACCATTGATGCAGCAGTTCTAGCCATATTCATTTCTTTTGCTAGCTTAACTGTATCTTCATGATCTATAAACGTATACTTCTCTCTCCACCTAATACCTGAATAAACCATCTTAACATCTGTAACCACAGGTATCTTCTGATTAATCAAAACCTCTCTAGCTACATCTAGAAACCTTGGATGTATATAGGTATGGTACGCTAGATCAAGATTACCGCTAGCAAACACAACTCTAGCCATAACCATTTTCTCGAAATCGCTAGTCTCTATAATAGTGTTAAGCAGTAGATTGATTCTCTCTAGAGACTCTGTCTCTATTCTAGAGACATTCTTCTCGACAGAGAGAACCTTCTGCTTCAACATACTGATAGACCTATTTATACTGTTAGCTATCATAAGCTTAAACAGTGTTGTACTAGAGATAGGTGAGGTAATGTATAGATTGAAGATATATCCTTTCCACATAACCTTCATCCACTGATCAAACACAAGATTATCCATAAACTTACCCACTATATCGCGAACAACATGCTTACCCTTGGCTATGAATAGAAGAACCATAACGATATTCGTAACACCTCTCTCTAGAACTTCTTCCAAAACCTCTTCCCAGTGAGGAACAGACACATTTCCCACTTTTTCGTTATACGCTAAATGTATCTCTAGATCTTGTTCAACAATAAACATTTTCATAGATTCAATAACGTTCTTAAGATCTCTGTAGACCTCGATTGAGCTTGATCCATGTGCAATAACAATTATTGAGACCTTCATCAATACACCTCTGTACAAGGCTCTATAACGAGAATTGTATAAGCATCTAGATCTCTATCCATTGAGAGCATTTCCGAAAGCTTGAATTTAACCACATTTTCTTCTGAAAAAGATAGTCTCTGAAACATATATACAGTAGAGTCACAGACCATCTTCTCGCTTATCTTCTTAACCATAGCAATCACATCAACAAAATTTGTTCTAGGGTAGATGATTAGATATCTGTTTAGCCTAAGGATATCCTCTATAGATGCTAGATCCTCTTCGATATTTTTAGATGAATGGAGAGATAGAACAACAGTATTACCTAGATCTATATGTAGTTTTGCAAGAACTAGATTAACTGAAGAGACTCCCGAGATAATAATATGGTCTACTCTATACATTCTACAGAAACTGATTACAGTATTCATCAAGTTTCTCTCAGATACAAATGGATCACCCCTCAGAAGAAGACAAACATCTTCTGAATATGCTCTTTTCACAATACTCTCCACAAACTCATGTACACGTCTGCTATCTATCTCGATAACCTCTTTTCTCCCGATCAACCATCTAAATTGCTCTAGAATCTTCCTCCATGCAGCAACAGTAACACACTTAGCTATAGCCTTTAGAGCCTTGATGGTTATATACTCAGGATCTCCTGGTCCTACCCCAACTACATATAGAACCATTAATGATCACGACACGAAGCCATAGCTATAGTAACATTCCTTCTAAACACACGTTTCCTAAAGATGAGATGAGCCTTACCGCTACATCCATAGATTGCACAAGCTTCTGCAACACCTCTAAACCCATACTTAACTATATTTGGAGAAGGTGGTGTTAGACATATATCATCTATACTGTTTATCTCATCAAGTTTCACAAGCTTAAAAGGTACACCAAGAATATTGGCAACTTCTTTAACTATAGGTTTTATAGAAACAATACATTTGATTGATGATAAATCTATATTTACCTCATCTAGAGCTTCCCTAATAGCTATAGCAACTTCATTTGCATCTGTATCGTTATGAGCACCTACACCTATAGATATTGTGTAAGGTTTACACCAAACTATTCTAGCATTCTCTAGATCAATATCTATATCACTATTTTTTGAACGAACAAAGAAAATATACCTACATTTACCGCCATCAACTATATACTTCCCTCTAACAATCGAGGGCATACTATCGATACCATATACACATATCTCTTCACCTCTCAGTAGAGCTGAATCAAGTATCTGAACATCATCAATATTCTCTATATGGCAATGAAGAATCCTTGCCAACTGTTCAATACTTGTAATCCCTCGAGAATCTGAAGCTGTTGTTATAACAGGTTCTAGCTTAAGTATTCTCGACAACTCTAACGCAATCTCGTTTGCACCCCAATGAGCACCAATAACCGGTATCACGAATCTACCGCTAGGATCTACAACAATAACTGGAGGATCAATAGATTTATGTACAAGTTTTCCACATAGAGTTCTAACAGCAACACCAATAGGAGAAATAAATATGAGTGCATCATAACACTTTAATAGGTTATCAATATCGAAGCTCTTTATGGATCCAATAACTATTGGAACCCCATAGCTAGATATCTGAGTCCCAATATTTTTCGCAATAGTCTTTTCACTATCTGATGTATATAAAATAGCCATTCCTCTCCAAAGAGTCTCCAGCAACTCTTATCAACCACACTATATGTGTACAGGCTAGCCATATATAACCCTATTCTATTTAACTCACTCTTAACTCTAAATCTCTTTATAGTTGATGGTGAACAGAACTATGAATATTTCTGGTATATAGTTTGTAAACAATAGCTTTATATTCTGATTTAAATTCATCTGAAATATGGCTAGGGTAACCACATGATTAATACAATAGCGCTCTCACAATCTTTAGCAGCATATACATTAACATTCAGAAAACTATCGCCAGATATTCTTGCCTCTCTAAGAACAAAACATAGAGACCTCTATAGAGCTATGTGTAGCAATGGAATTAGCTGTGTAGTTCTATCAACATGCCTAAGATTCGAAGTCTATATACATACAGAAGGAGAGGATAGATGGAACTTTATAGAAAAACATCTAGAGAATATGTTAGGAGACTACAAGATTTACATAGATAAGCATGTGGGTATTGATGCCATAAGATATCTATTCGAGGTTTCATCAGGTCTTCATTCACAAATTGTTGGTGAATGGGAAATACTTGAGCAAGTTGAAGAAGCACTAAAACGCTCTATAGAGTTTTCCTGTAGCTCATGGCTTCTCGAAAAATTGTTTCGAAAAGCTGTTGATGTTGGGCGAAAAGTTAGGATCCAGTTCATGGGTCTAGAGACACATGATAGAGGATATCCACAGATTGGTATCAAGATTCTGTCTAAAGCTCTAGGTGATTTAAACGATAAGAGGCTTATGTTCATAGGCTCTGGCCATGCAATTCGTAGAGCTATTAGATACCTCATGAAATACTATAGACCTTCCATAGTTGTGGTCATTAGTGAAGACATCAATAAGGCTACCAGTATCTGTAGCATGTATGGAGAAAGCTGTATACCGCTTCCATTTAGCGATCTAATTGAATGGCTAACGAAAATCGATGGAATATTTATAGCTATCTCAAATCTTGGTAATGAGTACTTAAGCAAGATAAGACAAGCTGTTGAATCTCTGAAAATACCTGTAGTTGATATTTCATTACCTCCTATAGTAAAAGAGATTCATGAAAAGATATACACTTTCTATGATATCCAAAGATATGCTGAAGAAGCTAACGAGACTACTGTCTCGTGTATAGACAAGATAAAAAAGACAATAGATAGAGAGGTAGAAGCTTTTCTACTGAGTATAGCTAGAGACATGGTGACAAATCGCTTAGCATCAATAATGAAGGCTGCTGAAGTACTAGCTATATATTCTGCTGAAAAACTGGTTAAAGAGCTTAGAATATCTGAAGAGAGTAGAGAGATAGTTGTAGCTGCTTTTCGTAATTATGCACACAAAATCTTGATCCCATTGATAGATACAATGTTGCAGAAAAGCTTACAGAACGAGAAGTATGGTGAATACATAAACTCTATACTCACTCATTTCGAAAACAAGCTGAATTCTCTCATTGATTCGGTGAAGTAGATGAATCCTATATACACATCACTTAGATTCCCCTACACACGTCCACGTAGATTAAGACGAAGAGAAGCTATAAGAGATCTAGTGGCACAGGTTTCGATAGATCCAAGAAAACTTGTGCTACCTATATTCATAAACGATAGTGTATCTAGTCCAACACCGATCAATGCTTTGAAAGGACATAAATACTATCCCCCTCAGTCAAAAGAACTAATAGAGCTGATACAAAGAGCTTTAGAGCTAGATGTTCACAGCTTCCTCTTATTCGGTATACCTTCCTTTAAAGATGCTGTAGGAAGTGCTGCTTTCAGTAGAGAAGGACCTATACAGAAAGCTCTGAGATTCATCAGATCTGAACTAAATGATGAACCCATACTCTTTGCAGATCTATGTATATGCAGCTATACTGACCACGGTCACTGTGGACTAATTATGAATAAGAATGGGTCTATTGTCATAGATAACGATAGCACTCTTGATGTCTATAAGAAGATTGCTGTAAGTCTTGCTGAAAATGGTGCAGACTTTGTTGCTCCCTCTGGTATGATGGATGGACAGGTTAGAGCTATAAGAGAAGCTCTAGATAGCCATGGATTTACAGATATAGGTATCATGAGTTACTCAGTTAAGTATGCAAGTAGCTTCTACACACCATTTAGATTAGCCATGGATTCTAGTCCAAGGTTTGGAGATAGAAGGTCTTACCAAATGGATTTCAGGAATGCTGAAGAAGCTGTAAAAGAAGCTATAATTGATGTTGAAGAGGGAGCAGATATAATTATGGTGAAGCCTGCGCTTATGTATCTAGATGTGATCTACATGCTGAAGAAGGTTCTACAGTATGTGCCTTTAGCAGCCTATAGCGTAAGTGGAGAGTATATGATGATAGAGCTCATGATAGAGAATGGTTATCTAGATAGAGATAGAGGTTTACTAGAGATAGCTACAGCTGTGTTTAGAGCTGGAGCCGATATAATGATAACATATCATGCACTCGATATAGCTATGATTCTTAGTAGGTGAACTAGATGAATCGAAGCAATAGAAGTTACGAACTGTATAGAGAAGCATGTGTATTATTCCCAGGTTGTGTAAATAGCCCTATAAGAGCTGCTGTAGAGCCTTATCCATTTTTTGTAGAGAAAGCTAATGGAGCATATATCTATACAGTCGATGGAGAAACACTTATAGACTATGTACTAGGCTACGGTACTCTGATTCTAGGCCACAGACATCCATACATAGAGAAGGTTCTGAAGAACCAGATAGAGAAAGGATGGCTCTACACTACCCCAATAGAAGCAGAAGTTTTGCTAGGGAAGAAGATCCAGAGCTATGTAATGAGGAATGGAATGATTAGATTCGTTAATAGTGGAGCTGAAGCTACACTACTTGCCATAAGGCTAGCTAGAGCATATACCCGACGTAAATACATAATCAAGTTTAATGGATGTTACCATGGTGCTCACGACTTTGTGCTTGTATCTGCAGGTAGTGCTGCTCAACACTATGGTATACCGACTAGCGAAGGTGTTCTAGAAGATGTTGCGAAATATACACTTGTAGCAGAATTCAATGATCTATCTACTGTAGAATATATATTCAGGAATATGGGTGAACAAATAGCTGCCATAATAACAGAACCTGTTCTAGGTAATATGGGTGTGATACCTCCTGATAAAGATTTCCTAAAAGGTCTTAGAGAGCTATGCGATAGATACAGCTCTCTACTGATATTCGATGAGGTTATAACAGGCTTTAGACTTGGATTAGGTGGTGCTCAACAATACTATAGCGTTTCAGCAGATATTGTTACACTAGGCAAAATAGTTGGTGGTGGTTTCCCTATAGGGGTTGTGGTAGCTAGAAAAGATATAGCATCACTTATAGCGCCTCAAGGAAAAGTATTCAATGCAGGAACATTCAATGCTCATCCAATCTCTATGATCGCTGGTTATGCAACTATAGAGGTTCTCGAGAAAGAACCTGTACATTATTACGCTAGATTAGCTGCTGAAAAGATTGTTAAAGCATTTCAAGAAGCTTCTAAAGAAAATAACATAGATATCCAGATAAATCATGTAGAGAGTATGTTCCAAGTATTCTTCATAGATAAGCCTGTGAAAAATGCTAGCGATGCTAGAAATAGTAATAGTGTATTGTATAAGAAGATGCAGATAGAGCTCCAGAAGAGAGGAGTGTTTATTGCTCCAAGTCAATTCGAAGCAATATTCACAAGCTATGCCCATGTAGATGAAGTTGTATCTAAAACCATAGACTCTATCCATACAGTATTTAAAACAATTAAGAATATGAGTAGCGGTTAAAAGAATGAGAAAGATTAAGGTAGCTACAAGAGGGAGTAGACTCAGTTTGATACAAACTGATATAGCTATCAGCTACATGAAGCAGATGATTCCTGAAGCAGAATTTGAGAAAGTAGTTATTAAGACTGTAGGCGATATTGTTACTGATAAACCGATACACGAGATAGGGGTTGTTGGAGCATTTGAGAAAGATGTTGATAAAGCTGTATTGAATGGATTAGCTGATGTAGCTATACATAGTCTAAAGGATATACCTAGCGAAATTCCATATGGTATGGATATAGTTTTTGTAACTCCGAGAGATAGCCCAAACGATGCCTTAATCCATAGATCAGGTGAAGTAGTTTCACCCTATGATCTCCCTTCTGGTACAGTTATCGGGACATCTAGTCTGAGGAGGAGGCTACAGATTCTCTCTATAAATAATGGATTGATTGTAAAAAACCTCAGAGGCAATATCGATACAAGAGTAGCTAAGCTAATGAACAACGAATACGACGCTATTATAGTAGCTGAATGTGCTGTCAAGCGACTTAACCTAGACATAAAATACTATAGACTACCAATCATACCCTTTACACCAGCACCAGGACAAGGCATAATAGCTGTTGTAGCTCCATCTGATAGCTGGATAGCTAGAGTTCTTAAAGATAAGTCAGATAGATATGCATGGGCTATGATGAAATGCGAAAGAACATTTCTAGAAACACTAAGAGCTGGATGTAGAACAGCTCTAGGATTTGTATGTATAAGCCATCAATCTAACACACTTACAGCAGTAGCAAATGTATTTGTAGATGAGGGTAAAGGTATATGGATTCAGAGTAGAGCAGATATAGATAAAGCAGAAAGACTTGGAGAAAGAATGGCTGAAGAAGTTAAGAGTCTTCTGAGTTGAGGAACTTGGGCAAAGTATATATAGTTGGTGCTGGTCCTGGAGATCCTGAGTTAATAACACTAAAGGCGCTTAAATTGATCAAGGAGGCAGATGTTATACTATACGATAGACTAGTTTCTCCACAACTGTTATCATATGCAAAAGAGAGTGCTATAAAGATCTACGTAGGCAAAGAGCCTGGTGAAAGCCATAAGCAACAGGAAATCAATAAGATGTTGGTAGAATTCGCTAAAAGAGGTTTAACTGTAGTTAGGCTAAAGAATGGAGATCCTATGGTATTTGGACGTGGAGCAGAAGAATGTCTATATGTTGCTGAACATGGTATATGTTGTGAAGTAGTTCCAGGAGTCTCAAGCTTTCTTGCAGCTTCAGCTGTTTCTGGTGTACCTCTAACTGCTAGAGGATATTCATCGAGTTTTGCTGTTGTTACATCACATGAAGATCCAGCCAAAGGCTTTAGATCTGTAGACTTATCTAGAATAGCTGGTGCTGTAGATGTTGTAGTTGTGCTTATGGGTGCCAGTAAAGCTTATGAGGTTCTAGAAGAGATAGGGAAGATCATGGGATATGATACCCATGGTGTTATAGCAATTAATGTCACTCTACCTGGGCAAACAATAATCAGAGGCTCTCTCAGAGATTTGATAAAGATGGTTAGAGAGAAAGGTGTAGAGAGACCAGCTGTAATAATAGTCGGTAAATCTGCTAAACTTAGCGAAAAACTCTATAGTGTTTGTAGATGAAGTGCCGTATTGCTGTATTTTCTCCCGATACAAAGATACCTAACAAGCTCTTAGATATCGGTAGCATTCTCTGGTTACCGCTTATAGAGCTTGAGCCTATCAATGGCTCATCTATAGAAGCAATCATGTATCTTAAGAGATGTCCTATAGCAGTTGTTGTTAGCCCAAGAACTATAGAGATTCTGGTTAGAGATGCTGAGAATAATAAGTTGATGAATGTATTGATCGAGGCTATAAAGAGAAGCACAGTTGTTGTCATAGGTAGAGGAACTGCTGAAAGTATTCGAAACTATTTACAGATAGAGCCGCACATTGTTTCCCCAAAACCTTTTACTGAAGAGTTGATGAAGTATCTAGAGTCTATGGGTATTAAATGTGTAACTCTGTTTAAAGCTGAAGGAGGTGTTATTGATGTTGATCGATACCCTAGTATGAGTATATATGTTGTTAAGGTCTATAGATATAGAGTTGTTGAAGAGAATCTAGAGCTTGTGAAGAAGCTTATCGAGAGAAGAGGTATAGATGTATTAGCTGTAACTAGCTACACTATAGCAAAGATCTTGTGTAGAAAAGTAGAGAGCCTCAATAATCTACCTCTAGCTGTATTAGGTAGAACTACAGCAAAAGCTGTTACAGAATTCTGTAGAGATGTAGATAGTGTTCTAGTTGGCGATGGAACTATAGAGATGTTTAGAGAAATCATCATGAATATATGTTCAGAAGCAAGAAGAGTATTTTGGTAAGGTTAGACAAATGTATATACCTCTATTCATCGATTTCTCTAACCTAAAGGTACTAGTCATAGGATGTGGTAGCGTTGGTTTAAGGAGAGCTTCTCTCTTCAGTAATGCTGGTGCTAAGGTTACTACGGTATGTAGAGAATCTGAGAAAAGGATTGAAGGAGTTAATGTAGTGTCAATCGATATCAAGGAAAACGATATAGAGACCATTAAACAGTTGGTGAAAGACCATCATCTAGTGGTGATAGCTATAGATAGTGAATCTCTTGCATCAGCTATAGCTAGAATAGCTATATCTCTAGGCAAACTGGTTAATAATGCTGTAGACTCTAGGCTAGGCAACACAATAGTTCCGTTAAGATTATCGCTAAATGGTATAGATATAGGTATAACGAGTTACGGTATTTCTGTTGAAGCTCTTCGAAGAATGGCTAGAAAGATAGAGATACTTCTAGAAAGCGATATAGAGATCAAGACCCTCATACATATCTGTAGAGTATTGAAGAAATGTGTAAAGATTTTTGTTCAAAACCATAAAGAGCGTATGAATCTCTATAGATCTATATTTACAGATGATGAGTTTAATAGATATGTATCGAAAGGAGATACTGTTTCAGCATTTTCAAGAGCTATCGATATAGCTAGAAGCTTTGGATTTGAAATTAAGGAGTGCATAGAAAGAGGCTTAGATCAAGACAACTAGATATATGTCTTTACAGACCTTATCTTCACTATAGATCCATTCTCTAGCCTAATGAAGCTATCCGCAATATCTCTATAAAGCTTCAGATTATGTGTTGCAATAACAGTTAAACCACCTTTCATCTTGTGCTCTACAACTAATTTAAGAAGCTTATCCACAAACCTCTTAGCCAAACCTGTGTGAGGCTCATCTAGAAGAAGTATAGGTGGTGAATACATCAGTATCGATATTAGTGCCACTAACTTCTTATAGCCATAGCTAAGAGTGTAGGGCTTTTGACTCAAGATAGATGTGTTTAGAGAGAAATAGTTTAGCCAATAGCTTAATCTATCAGCTATAATCTTCTCGCTACTCTCTATCTGTTTAATTGAATACACAAGTTCATCATAAACAGAGGGATTGAAAAGCATTGCATCAGGATTCTGAAACAATATACCTATATATCTCCTCATATCTCTATTCCTAAATATCGAAACATTATTTATAGTGACATCACCTTTGACAGGCTTAAGTAATCCAGCTAAAACCATTAATAGAGTTGATTTTCCAGCACCATTAGGTCCAGTAATTATATAGATGTTACCGCTATACAGATATAGATCGATACCTTTCAACGTATACAAATCTTGTGATCCAGGGTATTTGTACCATAGATTCTCTACACGAATAGCTATATCCATTTGCTGTACACCGCTATAGCAATTGATATAGAAAGAAGTAGAAGAATATAGTCTAGTACACTCAATCTACTTCTAGTAGCGCTTCTTCCTCTATCAATATTATCCACAATAGTTCTAGACTCTATAGCTAGAACCATTTGTTGCGATAACTCGATACCGTGGAATACAGTATCACCTAAACAGGCTACAAGGATCTTCAGAAGATTTAGTCTATTCAGCTTCAGGGTTCTAGATGTTCTAGCAAGTATGAGAGAAGTTATGTGGATAATGACTTTAGGGAGCAATAGAAATGTTATTGTAAAGAGGTAGCCAAAGAATCTAGATATCTTGAATAACGTCTTCGATACCCCATCTATACCTATAGCCATTATCAGCATTATGGATACTGTAGAGATAGTTATAGCGTTAAGTAGAATATGTAGTAGCGATAGAGCTATAGCAACAATATCGTTAAACAATATATAGTTAACAACAATTGCAGGCAAAGCAATTAGTATTAGAAACACAAGCAGATCTACATACGTATGTACAGTATCTCTAGGGCTTCTACCTATCAAGAGCATTACTGTAAACGATATGGATAAGATAGCCAGCTTGCTAAACACATCTCCATAGAGTGATGAAGATACTAGAAGTATAAACACAACTATAGCTATAACCACATTTAACCTCTTTCTAGGTCTGCTATATAGAGATTCAAGAACCTCATAAAGCTCATTAGCTATACTGTATAAGATTTCTGGAACACTCATAGCTATATCCTTAGAGAACTCTTCATAAAATCTGTTCTACGACTTTCTACGCATTATGTAGAGTATTATGTAGTAGATCGATATAATGATTAGAGACCCAAAGGCAGCTGAAACCATATAGCCTAAATAAGCATCTAGGCCTGGTACCATATATTCTCTAAATGGTGAATAGATTAAACCAGTAGCATTAACTATATCAGCTAGAGACTCCATATATTCTTCTGATTCAAGGATCTCTGGCAACACGATCCCAAAGATAGGGCTAACTAAGATCAATAACGACAACACTATGATGATCTTTCTCGAAATCATGCTCTACCACCTTCAAAGAGTATCAATGGATTTCTACTACGAATATATTCAGCAACACCCATAGTAATTAAGCCCTCTAGCGGCCCTAGTAATGCATGTGTTACAAACATTACCGTAGGAGTTATCCTAAGGTTGTAGAGATTTGATCCAAGTATTTCGCCCGACAATCCCAATATAAATCCTGCTGTCAAACCTGTGAGTATTGTTGATAAGTATCCAGTAATAAAAGTTGCGATATAGAATGGAGCTCTAGTCTTCTTCAAAAATGTGTAGACTAGATAGCTACACCAAACACCTATAACTCCAGCTGAAATTATGTTTGCACCAAATGCTGTTATCCCACCATCATGGAATATGAATGTCTGGACAGCGAGTACTGTAGCCATAACTATAAGCCCGCCAAGAGGTCCTGAGACAATACCTGCTAGTCCACCGCCAACGAAATGTAGAGTTGAGCCACCTGGTACAGGCCATTTAATTAATTGAGCAACAAATATTGAGCTAGCTAATCCAGCAATCTTAGCTATCTCGAATTCTGAAACCATGCTTCTGTATCTCATTATGGTGTAGCTTAGTATAAGTATAGCTATTCCATATGTAGCGATTATTGTATATGGATCTAGCAGACCATCCGGGATATGCATATGTGGCCACCTAAGCCATATAGTCGTTTAGAAGAGTGTTGTTAATAAATCCATATGCACTAATCCTATACACTAAGGTGCACAAGAAGCTTTACATAGAATCTCGATATAAGTATAGAACATACCAAGTGTTTCGCTAAAGAAATATCCCTAATTTAATTACCTAGAGGAAGTACTAGTACTACAACAATATAGTTGTTCTAGACAAGATATAGCCACAAGGTATATACACATATCGTTTGTATAACATAGATGGATACATATCTAGGTATAGAGACTATATAGATAAATACAGATAAATACAGTATCTAGAAGCTATATATCATAATGTGTCTAGATCTAGACAGCATAAGGTACCACGAAATACTGTCTTCATAGAGCTAATACCATTCACTATATAGAGATATGTCGACTAGAAATCTACAGTATATCTCCTACACAACTGGTTCTACAGAATCTCATAATCTTAGTCACTCTATAGATAGTTCTTCTCGAAACCCTCTAACCTTATCTATAGACATAAAACATATATGCATATATATATTTATATAGAATCATCATTATTATTAGCTGAAGGAGTATTCAGTATACCTCTTTAGTAATTAGACTAGAAGATTGTTGTAAGCAACTATGCTGTATCTATTCACAAGCTCTTACTGTATCTATTTCATAGATTGGTTATAGCTTGATGCACTAGTTGTTGTGGATTAATCAATATTTAGACCGTTTTTAGACTGTTTTGAGTATGTTTTTTAGATGTTTATATATATTTTCAATTGTTTCAGTATCTTTATATCCTATGTAGAGTTCATTGTTTTGTTTACATATCTTTACGAAATCTCTTAGTAGACCTGCATGAGCTATCAAATTCCTCTCTGATATTCGTTGACTATGTTGTTTATCGGTATTTTCAACAGTTTTTAGTTCTGAAATTTCTCTATATTCTCTACATTCATTTTCTTTTATCTTGTCTTTACTTAAGTACTCTATGATACTGATTTCATTTTGGATCAAGTAGTTTAATGCAAAGTTGATTCTTGTGTAGATGTTTTCAGCCAAGTATTTGAGTAGAGATAGTTTAAACATGATACTGTTTTTTGCTTGAGATCTAGTATTCTGATCGATTTCGTATATAGGATTCTGATGCTTATCTATAAGATTCTCCACATGTCTACAAACAGAATCAGTTATCAGTAGACTCCACAGAGTATTCAACTTAATTGATATACTTCTCTCGATACATTTATCTCTAATCTTCACGTTCTCTATCCACATATTCTTGATCTTCGATAAAAGTTCCTGAAAATCTTTAATACATTTACTATCACTACTACACATATCTTTACGATTTTTCCAGTAATTCTGATAATCATAGCATGAATATAGTAATGCTAGAGGTGATGGTGAGTAAAGTGATGCTAGAACATTCTTGATGATGCCCTTGAGCTTGTTATCTATAACGCTACGAAGATTCTTTGTAGACTCATTATCTAAATTTTTATCGTTTCTTTTAGCTTCTTCAACACATCTACTATTCTTACTAAATGAAACAAAGTCTTTTAGATCATCTGGTCGAGGAATCTCTATTTCTGTAACCTGTTTCTCGAAAACTCTATTGATGTTTAGCTCAGGCTTGTCAGAGCTACTTTTTGGTGGATATGGATCTGAGTTGTATATCTCGAGAAATACATTAATGTTGTAGCGTAGCCTAAGAATTTGAGCAACAATTTCTGAAACCTTTGCTGTTAATACAGGTGAATAGTTTATACCGTGAGTTGAATCAAATACTACAGTAATATTATCACAATTTCTAACTAAAGACTTATCTAGATTAGCCAAATCTTCACCTAAGCTAATCAGGGATAGAGCTACATAATCTTCAACACTACCAACAAACCTAAACAAACCACCAGGAGACCCCAAAGCCGGTAGTACTACAACTTTCACTACATTACGTAGACTATTTATAATATCCTTATAACTAGACCCTTCTATAATATCCTTATAACTAGACCCTTCGAAAGATTTTTCGAGAAGTTCTTTATAAACATGCTCATAAAATTTAGATACACCCTCAATCAGCCTATGATAGTCACTAAAACAACCATCACCAAAACGATAACCATTTTCAA
>JAWBDT010000023.1:0-18646 GCA_038821645.1 Ignisphaera sp.
CTCTTCAAAATATATATTCATCCAGTTTCCACTAGATTTCCTGAAAAACGATATACCAGACTCTCTACAAATATTATCTCTACAAACCATCAATGTAACAACATCTGCTTCACACTTTATTGCCTTAGCTAGGAACTCCTCAACAATACCTATTGATAGGAAAGGCATATCTGATGGTAGAATAAGTACAGGGAAAGATACTTTATTCAGAATAAAGTCTAGATCGTAAACATAACCTGCTCCAGGACATATAACAACCTCAACATCATCACTATCCTCAACATTATGAACATCTTCTGCTCTTAAACAAATATACACCTTCCTCCTCTCTTTGACACCTTTAGCCACTTTTACAGCAATATCTATTAACCTCTTACCACATACCTTTAGAAAAGGCTTCTTTAAACCACCTAATCTCGAACCTCTACCACCAGCCATAATAACTACATCCAACTCTATTCCACCACTTCAGAAACTTATCTAACACAAAGAAGAAGATATTACTGTAGACCAAATTACATAGCCTATATATCTTTAATGTATTCGAGTTTCATACCTATCTATCTTTTACTACTTTCACTAATCACAAGTTCTCTAACCTTACTCACAAGCTCTTCTACACTCATCACTATGAGGCCATATCTTCTATAGATTTCATAATCAGCTGGATCTACTGTAACTAGTATATATCCTTTTTCTAGAGCTATAGCTACATTTATCAAATCAGTATTATCGGGATTTATTGCATGATGAAGTAAATCGCTCTTCATTAATGCTACTTTACTGACTATTTTATCATCTACATTCACTATATCGTATATCTGTTTCAAAATATCTACAACTTGTATTTGTGAGTTAATTCTCTTAATGTAGTAGAGATAGGCTAAAAAATCTATGAGCGACAATATTGAGACATGTATTTTTGTTTTAGCTAATATAACTGGAACCAGATTCTTATACTCTCTACTGTGTAGTAGTGCTAAAGCTGATGCATCAACTAAGAGCTCGAATTTCTCAAGAATATCCTCTATACTGAGATTCAACGATTGCTACCTTGCTTACGCTTTATCTGTCTAAAGAATGCTGTAGCTTCTTCAGGATCTACGTCTATACTTATCCTCTCTATGTTTTCTCTAGCTACATTCATATGCCATCTCTTGATGAGCTCATTTATTAATTCATTGAATGATTGATACCCCATTCTATCCTTAAGCTCTCTAAGCTTTCTCCAAGTCTCTTCATCTACAGCTATCGTCTTCATCTTATATCACCCATATTGATTAGATACCTTAGATAGTCTCTAGGTATCGAATTACTTGTCACTATCTGTTTGTAAATATTGGCAGAATGTCTGGCTCTTCTCTCTTTAGTGATCAGATCTACTTCATATAAACCGAATTTCTGTTTAAAGCCGTGAGTCCATTCGTAGTTGTCTGTAAGTGCCCAATGAAGATAACCTTTAACATCTATTCCTCTCTCTATAGCCAATAGAATGACATATAAATGGTTTACCAGATACGATGGTCTGAGAATATCTTTAGAGTCAGATACACCATTTTCAGTTACATATATTACGCTACTGTATCTACGCCCTACATCAAGAGCTTCTAAAAGTCCTTCTGGATACATCTCCCATCCCATTCCGTCACACTTCCTACCCGCTTTTGAAAGCCCATAAGGTATACATGCATATCCATATCCACTTACAGCCTCGAAATCTAGAATAGGGTAACCTTCAAATCTATCCGGTTGTCTCCTTACAATAATTCTTGTATAGTAGTTTATACCGAGCCAGTCAAGAGAATGTCCAAGCACCTTAGGATTTAATATCGTTTTACCGTCTAACGCTTCATCAAATTTTCCATGAACTATAGCTTCCAGTAGCAAATGGTTATGAAAATACGAGTAATGTTCACTAGCTCTACTAGATTCTTCATCGTCTATGGGGTGTGAAGGAATTATGTTGTGAACAATACCTACTTCTGCAGGAGAACTAGAGTCTTCATCAGCCTTAACCGTATCAAATCTCTTGATAACCCTGTACGCTAGAGCATGAGCTACAGCGATATTTAGTAAAGCTTTAGGCACAATATCTGGTCTATTAACACCAGGTGGAAAACCGCTATACGTCCCCATATACCCAAGTTCTACTGGAACCATAGGCTCATTAAATGTAACCCACATATCAACAATATCTCCGAATTTCCATGCAACATAAGCAGCAAATTTTGTAAACTCTATTGGAAAACTATCTTCTACAACTCCACGAGGACCCTTGTTTAAACAACTAGCTCTGGCTCTAATGGGGTTATGTATCCAGTAGGGGAGAGTGAAATGCGAGAGATTCAGTATTACTTTGAATCCCCTGCTCCTAAGGTCTAGTATAATGTTTCTATAAATGTCTATTGCATTATGATCTGCCAACTCATCCAATTGCTTAAGCACTTCATTAGTTATCTTAACATCTCTAACTATACCATATCCATCAAGCTCTACATCAACTTCTACAAACTTTGTAGAAAAAGGAAATATCCTGCTCCACTCAATACCTAACCTATATAGATTTAGCCCCATATGTTCAGCAATTTCATGATCTACTTTATAGAGCTCTAGATAATTTACACCATCTTCAGGAAGATCCCCACTTACAAGCTTCATAGATATGTTTACAGGATCTCTAACCCAATGCCACCAATCAGTATTTACATCTAGATACCTTCTATACTCATCACCCATTTCGAATTGGAATCCAGATTCAGATACACCCCATCTGAATCTCTCTGGAAACTCTAAACCCATACCTCTCCCCTAAAATTAGAGCTTCTATATCCTCTAGATATGTTCTTGTTGCTACGTTATGAAGACTTATAACTCTATAACTTATACATGTAGCTTATAACTTTTATTAAAATTTATAAACCCATTCAAATGCTATATAATTGCAGAGCCGGTGTTGTATATGGATGTTAAAATTGAGAGTAGAATTACCGCATTAATGTTAATGCTAGCTGTAGTTATAGCAATACTATCACCATGTATATCCATTCTAAATGCGCAAGTACTACCAAGAGAGCAGATGCTCGTTATAGGTGGAGCTTATTGGGAACCTCCTAAAAAGTTCAATCCATTCAATTATGGAGGTTCTGTATCAGGTATAGTTGGATTGATATATGAGCCTCTCTATCTATGGATACCCATTAAGCCTGAAGCTGAGAGATGGTTCCCATGGCTAGCCTCAGAACTACCTAGATGGCTTTCAGCTACAGAAGTTGAGATAAAGATTAGGGCAGAAGCAAAATGGTGGGACGGTAGAGATGTTACAGCAGAAGATGTTAGATTCACATTCTATGATGTTCCAAGAAAAGTTACAACAGCTGCATGGGCTGGTGTGAGAAACTATATAGATGATGTTGTAGTAGTGGATTCTAAAACAGTTAGATTCAAGCTCAATCCAGATACAGCTAACTATGCAGACTTCCTCTTCCAGCTATACTCTGCACCCATACTACCCAAACACTTCTATGAAAGCTATGTGAATCAATATGGAGATGAACTTACAGATCTTGCTAAATGGCCTGCAGTTGCTCCAGATAAAGATCCTAGAAAACTTGTTGGAAGCGGAATGTATAAAGTCTACTCTACAGCTGATGATCATTTCATTCTAGAGAGAGTTGATGACTGGTGGGGTAAAGCAGTATTTGGGCTACCTCAACCTAAGTACATAAAGGGTGTTGTTGTCTATAGCAATCAAGTAGCAGCCAATATGCTTGGAGCTGGAGAACTAGACTGGAGCTGTTTCTATATACCTGGAGGACCTGACATGGTTAAGAGAGGTTTAGCAGTAGCATACTATAGCAAAGAACCTTACTACCTATCTGCTAACGTAGCATTCCTCTTCGTCAATACACAGAAGAAGCCATTCGATGATGCAAGATTCAGAAGAGCTATGTACTATGCAATAAATGTTGATAAAATAATATCTGCTGCATTTGAAGGTGTTGTTCTACCATCTAATCCTGTTGGACTTCTACCATATTGGGAGAAATATCTTGCAAAAGATCTTCTAGCAAGATACGACTATAGATACAACCCAGAGAAAGCTAAACAGATCTTAGATGAAGCTGGATACAAGGATATAGATGGAGATGGATGGAGAGATATGCCTGATGGTACACCAATAAGGATAAGAATCATAGTCCCATATGGATGGACAGACTGGATGTTCGCCATAATCAATATAGCAGAAGATCTAAGAGCTGTAGGTATATATGCTGAAGCTATATTCCCAGATTTCGGTAAATACATAGAGGAAATAGATAAAGCTACATTTGATGCAGCTATAAACAACTTTGGATCATTCGCAACACCACTACCATACAGTCTATACTACTGGGCATACAATGCAACACCAGGTATCTGGACTGGTAGCCACGGAAGATACTACAATCCGAAGCTAAACGACTTGATATATCAGTTAGGAAGAACACCACCAGATCAAGAAGCCCAAATCGCTAACATACTTAGACAAATCCAAGAGATACTGCTCGAAGAAATGCCCGCGCTACCACTATGGTACAATGGATACTGGTTCCTAGCATCAACAAAATACTGGACAGGATGGCCAAGTGAAGAAGATCCATATGGTGTTCCAACTATTTGGAATGGTCAATGGCAACACGGTGGTATGCTAACACTACTTAGACTAAGGTCAACAGTACTACCAACACCTACACCAACACCTACACCAACACCTACACCAACACCTACACCAACACCTACACCAACACCTACACCAACACCTACACCAACACCTACACCAACACCTACACCAACTGCTGAAACTGTAACTGTTACTGTTAAAGAAACTGTAACTGCAGTTGCTGCAACTGTTACTGTTAAAGAAACTGTTAAAGAAACTGTAGCTGAAGTTCCATGGGGTACTGTAGTAGGTATTGCAGCTGTAGTTGCTATTATATGTATTGCTGGAACATATTTTGGTGTAACTAGATTAGGTAAACGTTAGCACAATATTATTTTTTAAATCATTTTGTTTTGGTGAATCACATGTTCATTAACTATTATAATCTCTTTAAGTATAGTTACTAAGTGATGTATGTATGTCTCTCAAAAGATATCTGATAAAGAGAGGAATTACATATATCGTTGTTTTTGTTGTAGCTATAACTATTGTGTGGGCTCTCGTTAGATTTGCTCCAGGAGATCCTGGACTCACAGCAGTAATGAGGTCTTTTATGGCCCCAGGTGTTAGATATACAGAAGAACAGATAGAGGAATTTAAACAGAGAGCTAGAGCTATGCTGGGTCTAGATCTACCGCTACATGAACAGTATATACTTTTTTGGATTAAGTTGTTTCAGGGAGATCTCGGATGGAGTATGTATTATAGTGCACCAGTTGCACCTAAGCTTGTAGAAGTTCTGACATATGATCTGATCCTTATAACTCCTGCAGTAATAGTGAGCTGGTTTTTAGGTAACTGGATAGGGGCTTTAGCAGCAAGATATAGAAAGCTTGATAAAGTGTTTATACCAATAATATATGTATTAACCTCTATACCCTACTTCCTACTAGGATTAGCATTTGCCTATATACTTGGTGTTGTATATCCTGTCTTCAAGCCAACGATAATGAGGACAGATATAGATCCATTCCTTAGTTCACCAAGTATTGAAACATTCTCGATGTTCATGAAGGCATATACATTGCCATTTCTATCAATGGTCTTGGTATCTCTTGGTGGATGGGCTTCAGGTATGAGGACTCTCATGATCTATGAGCTTGAATCTAATTATGCACGATTTATGGAGTCTCTAGGTTTTTCAGAGGGAAAAGTAGCTAGTTATGCATTTAGATATGCCATAAATCCACAGATAACTGGGCTGGGGGTACAGATAGGGACTATTATTGTTGCAGGAATAGTAGTGTCATCAGTATTCAATTACCCAGGTGCTGGTATAGCCCTCATCTATGCTATAAACTTTAGAGATATATTCTTGATACAGGGTATAACGATATTCTATACCCTTATGGTTATAGTAGCTAACTTCATAATAGATATTCTGTATGCTGTGATAGATCCAAGGATAAGGCTTGGTGTTGTAGGTGCATAGATATGAGTGAGAGAAAAATTATATTGAGATTGCTTAAAAAGAATACAAGATTTTGGATATGTCTATCACTAGTATTAACCGTAGTAATGTTGGCTTTAATAGGGCCTCTTATAACTCCATATAAACCCAATCAACCTGTAGTAAGAGACGGTAGATACATACGGTCTCTACCACCGACTATAGAGCACCTGCATCTATTTGGTGTAGATAATCTTGGATACGATGTGTTTGCAGCAACTGTCTATGGTTTGAGGGTTTCGCTTAGTGTTGGCGCTATAGCTGCTATAGTGGCAACAGTTGTTGGTGTGATACTGGGTTTGATAGCTGGATATGTTGGTGGATGGGCAGATCTAGTGATAGATGGTGCTACAAATGTGCTTCTAGCGATGCCGCCGGTATTCATAATGATTATGGTTGGAACCTTCTATATAGCTGGTCTAGGGATGCCTGGAAAAGAGCTTCAGAACATAGCATTCCTGGGATGCTTGATAGGGCTTCTCTCGTGGCATTGGACGGCAAGAGCTGTTAGATCACAAGTTGCTGCACTAAAGGTTAGCGACTTTATAGCTATCTCTAGACTTAGTGGGAATCACCCTATAAAGATTATAGTGAAAGATGTATTACCCAATATAGCTTCCTACATACTTCTGGTATTCGTTATCCAGTTAGCCAATGCACTATCTACTGTTGTAACTCTTGAGTTTCTAGGGATTAAGGCAGCAGAATGGTCTCTATTCGCAAGAGTACAGCAATGGCTTCAGATGGGTGCACTAATAACTGGTGTTTGGTGGGCTTTATTTCTACCTGGAGTAGTTATAGTTATGTTGATAGCTTCTCTATACATTATTGTTCTAGCTCTTGAAGAAGTATTCAATCCGAGGTTAAGAAAGGTATAGGAAAGGGTATGTATATGAGTTCGGTACTAAAGCTAGAGAAATACAAAGTATATTACAGAACTTTTGTAGGTACTGTTAAAGCTGTTGATGGTGTAGATCTCGATGTTAGAAGAGGCGAGATACTTGGAATAATAGGTGAAAGTGGATGTGGAAAATCAACACTTGTACAGTCTCTAGTTCTACCTAAATCCCCTATGTTTATAGCGGGGGGTTCAGCTAAACTACTAGACTCTATAGAGCTCACTAAACTCAGTAGTAAAGAAAGAAGAAAAATACTGCTTACAAAAATAGCACTCATACCTCAATACGTATTAGACGCTATTCCTGTGATCAAAAAGATTAATGTGTTTCTAAGAGATTTAGCAAAAGATAAGAAGATGAAATACGAAGATGTATTCAATACGTTTATCGATAGACTTAAGCTAGTTAATCTACCTCAGAAAGTCCTCGATATGTATCCACTTGAGCTCTCTGGAGGAATGAGACAGAGAGTAGTTATAGCATTATCAACACTCTTTAAACCAGATCTACTCATAGCCGATGAACCTACTTCTGCTCTAGATGTTGTAACTCAGAGATATGTGTTAGAACTACTTAGAGACCTAGTTACCCAAAAGCTTGTAGGATCAATAGTATTCATAACACATGATATCTCATCTATAAGGCAGATAGGTGACAGAATTGCAACAATGTATGCAGGAAAAATAGTTGAGGTAGGGAAGCTAGAAGAAGTAATAAGTTCGCCTCTTCACCCATATACAGCTATGTTGATAAAATCAGTTCCAAAACTAGAAAACTCGTATAGAGTCTCTAGATTAGTGGGATTAGCTGGTGCACCACCAAGTCTAGTGAATCCACCACCAGGCTGTAGATTTCATTCAAGATGTCCATTCGCTATGGATATATGTAGAAGAGAAGAACCACCTCTAACAAATATAGATAGAGATAGATATGTATCTTGCTGGCTTTATTCAAAGAGGTGATAAGATATGTCTGAAGCTATATTGAAGCTCGAGAATGTTACAAAAATATTTAGGTTAGGTCTTCTAGGTAAAACAACGATAAAGGCAGTTGATAGAGTTAATCTAGATATTATTAAAGGAGAGATCCTCGGTATACTAGGGGAATCAGGAAGCGGAAAATCAACAATAGCTAAGCTCCTTCTCAAAATATATGAACCTACATATGGTAGAATACTATTTAAAGGAAAAGATATAAGAATCTTCAAAGGGTCTAAAAAGCTTAAGGACTACTATATGCATGTGCAAGGTGTTTTTCAGGACCCATATGCAAGTTTTAATCCTAGGAGAAGAGTCCTCAGCACATTGATGGATACTGTGAAAAACTATTATCCAAAGTTGCTTAAAGAGGATATAGAGAAGGTAATAATGTCATCACTTGAGAAAGTAGGGCTCAATATCAGGGATGTTGTGGGTAGGTATCCTCACGAGTTTAGTGGAGGACAGTTACAGAGGTTATCGATTGCTAGAGCTCTTCTAGTAAATCCAGAGGTTATTATAGCTGATGAACCTGTATCAATGGTTGATGCCTCAACAAGAATAGATATATTGAACATATTTATAGATCTAAAGGAGAGAGAGGGATTGACACTAGCTATAATAGGTCATGATCTTGGCTTAACTCGATATGTTAGTGATAGAGTTGTTGTACTCTATAGAGGTCAAGTAGTTGAGGAAGGTGTTGCAGAAATTCTTTCAGAACCTGCACATCCGTATACCAAAATGCTTGCTGAATCTATACCTAGAATAGATAAGAGATGGGAAAGCAAGATACAATATGGTGTAGGATCTATAGAACTAGGTGCTAAAGGTGTTGGATGTGTATTTGCTGATAGATGTCCATATAGACTCGATATCTGTACCAAAAAAGAACCAGAGTATGTTGATATGGGTAAGAGTCGTGTGAAATGTTGGCTATACACATCAAAATGATTATGCTTTATCATCTAACCAAATTATTTAAATCTTTTTAGAGATGCTACCCATTTACATCATGATGAACTGGTTTAACTTCGTAATTCTCCATATGGACTCCTAGCGGTATTCTTTCGTGTGGCCATACCTTTACATTAACTAGTTTACTGAAGGCACCTATGTGTGCATTATCTCCTATGTAGCTATTTATTAGTGTTACCCCTTTCTCTATATGGACATGTCTCCCAATGATAGAGTTCATTATCTTTACATCGTCTTCTATAAAACTTCTATCCATTATAGCTGAACCAAGTATATGGCAACCAGACTTGATTATGCTATAGTTATCTATAACGGAATCCTCTATATAGACGTTATCACCTATATCGGTATGTCTACCTATTAGCGAAACACCTGAGAACTTTACAAGTCCTCTCCTATATCTCTCAACTATATCTTTGTGAAGAACTTTAGAAGCTTGAGATTTACCTTGCATATATACTCCAGGAAGCTTTTCTTCGGCTTCCAATATTCTGTGATCAGAATGATACAGCAGAAACTTCATTGCCTCGAGATATCTTTCGGGTGTACCTATGTCGAACCAATACCCATTCTTCATTACATATCCATAAACTCTGTAGCCAAGCTCTATAAGTTTCGGGATAATGTCTTTTCCGAAATCCATTCTACCTGTTTTAAGCATATCCATACCATGGACACTGTTAAAGAAATCTATTACTGTGGGCTGGATCAAGTATATACCTGTATTAACGAGTTTACTAGGAGCTTCTTGAGGCTTTGGTTTCTCAACAAACTTTATGACTCTGTTATCGTTATCGAGTACAGCTACACCAAATTCACTAACATCTTCAACTTCTTTGAAGACTATAGTCATATCTGCTTCAACACTTTTATGAAATCTATACACATCACCTATATTTAGCTTGAATAGATTATCACATTGAACAACTATGAAAGATTCCCTCAAATCGTAGTAATCTACGAGAATTCTTACAGCATCAGCATTACCGAGAGTTTCGTACCTAGGCATATACCTAATCCTAACATCATGATCTATGAAGGGATATCTAGTTCTTATCCAGTAACCTTCTTTAAAGTAGTCATAAACAGATTTATAGTTATAGTAGCCTCTAACACCTAGATAAATTTCTTCTATACCGTTCATGGCAAGCTCGAGAATAATCAATTCTAGAATTGGTTTATTAAGTATCCGTATCAAAGCTTTAGAAGTTCCTATAGATAGAGGCCTAAGTCTAACAGCTTCACCTCCTATAGGTATTACAGCTATCCGAAGACCATCATTAGCCAAAAAGGGATCCCCAGATATAATTAAGAACAACAGTTTATTAAATCTTTCCAATATCTAGACACTCAGCATTATTCTCCACTTTATTATACAGTTTATTATCCCTAGTCCATTAATATTTTTCTGGGTCTAGAGAAGTGTATGCACCTATATCGATAAAAAAAGTATGGATGCTAAGCTTTGAGTATAGTGGTATAACAAAACTCGGTGGTTTAGGAGAAGCAGTAGCTCTAATGAGCACAGAGCTCGCTAATAGAGGATTTGAAGTAACTGTTGTAATGCCATCGCATGGCGTTTCTCCAAAGAACTTCAAGGAATTAGATATTGTGTGTAGAGGTGATAGATATGGTGTTGATGGCAATATTTATCCATATGATCTAGGTTTTCTAGAAGGTTATGTAGATAAGGTTAAGGTTATCCTAATCAGAGGAAGAGATAACCGTACATCTAGTGTTATAGATGTTTGGCCTCCCTATAGCTATGCTGATGAAAAAGCATGTCTTTTAGCTAGAGGTGCACTATGTTTAGCTCAGGCATTGGGTTATCCAGATATTGTTCATGTAAATGATTGGCATTCAGCTTTAGCAGGTGCTCTCCTAAAGAGTGTAGCTGAAGTCAATGGATATGCTCTACCCACACTTTATCAAATCCATCTCAGAGGGTCACCTTCATATCCATGGCATTACGCTTCTGAAGCATGGCTAGGTATACCGGATATTCTTCAACGTATATGGAGTGTACATAGACATGAGTTTCTCTCAACTAGATATTTGTGGGATAGTTGTTGGGGTAATATAGAGTGCTTCATGGTGAAGATAGCTGATGCCATAGCTACAGTAAGTAGATCTGAAGTAGATAGTCTTGCTCACGACTATGGTGAATGGATTAGAGGAAAGTGTTGCTATATATATAACTCAACTTCATGGAGCATTAGAGAAGTGGAAGAGATAGCTAAAAGAGTGTACAGATCTATAGATAGGGTTGAGATTAGATGGAAAGTTGTTGAAGATGTGATTAACAAGACTCATCTATGGGGCTATATAGATCTAAAGGATGGCGATATACTTGTTGTATCATCTGGTAGATTGACATCTCAAAAAGGATTCGATACACTTATCCATTCAGCTAGACATTTACCCCATTCTATAAAGATACTTATCCTCGGAAAAAGCGTAGGAGACTATGGATATGAAAACTATCTAAGAAGCCTATTAGGCGATGTTTTAGGTAAAGTCGCAATAGTTTATGATGGACTGGATCTAGATATGTATAAGGTGCTTATTTATGTATCCCATCTATATGTTTTACCATCTAGATATGAGCCTTTCGGTATATCAGGTATAGAAGCTCTATCTATAGGAACACCTCTAGTTGTGTCTAATACTGGAGGACTTTCAGAATATGTTGGTGATCTAAGGGCTACACCACTAGGTGTAGGTATCAAGGTCCCTTCTGGAGATGTCTATGAACTTGCTAAAGCTATTCAGAGTCTCGGCTACCTCATGTTTTATAGTGAAACAGGTCGAGGTCTCGAGAGTATAGTTTATAGAGAACTTAGAGATATAGTGTTGAGGGAACCTAGATATGGAGAGAAGATTAGGGAATTTTCGATAAGCTATATAGATTCTTACTTCAGACCTAAACATACTGTAAATAGCTTGATATCATGTTACGAACTTGCACGTCGAATGGCTTACTATAGAGCTTGTACATAGAGTTTAAAATCGATATGGGTAAAGCTTTTTATTTTTAGCCATAGCTAAGCATTTTCTCTAGGACATTAGCTCTAAAGGTAGCTTCCATTGGTAGTGGTATCTGTAACACCTGAAATAGCTCTAGAGGAAATTAATTGTTATGCTGGTGGTCTAGGGGTACTTGAGGGAGATAAATTTATTGAGGCTTCTAAGAATGGATTTAAATACTTTGTGCTAACGTTACTCTATAAAAAAGGTTATGTGGATTACTATATAACTGATGATGGAAACATCATAGCTAAACCACAGAAACATCCTATAGATTTGACAAAGTTTATGAAAGCTGAAGAAGAATTCGTAATCAAGATTAGAGGAGAGAACGTCTATACACGTCCATGGATATACACAAAGGGTAGAGCTAAGGTAGTATTTTTTGAAGCAACATGTCCTTTGTGGTTGAGGCAAGCTACTGAGAGAGTATATATCGAGAAAGATGAGGAGAGTAGGATATATAAATGGATCTTCTTAGCTAAAGCTTCAGCAAAATACATCAAGGAATTCATAGGCCTAGATAGTGTAGATGTCATAGATCTTAATGAAGCATATGCATCACTTCTAGTATATGCATTACCAGAATACAAGAACTTTAGGCTTATAGTACATACACCAGGACCCTGGGGACATCCATACATATCTTCTCAAGTTCTTGAAGAAGAATTTGGGGTAAAGATTAAACATGATAGTGAAATGATAACTAGACTAGCTCTTGAAAGAGTTTCAAAAGCTTATGCAGTATCGAGAAAACATTATGAAGTAACAAAGATTCTTTTCCCTGAATTTGTACACAAGTTTAGTTATGTAACTAACGGTGTTAGTATAGATAGATGGAGACATCATGTAATCAGAGATCTTGTGGCAAGTAAAGGTCTAGAGAATATCTCTTCTGAAGATCTGTGGCGTACACATCTAAAGATCAAGAAAGAGCTGATCGAGGATCTTCTAAAGATCTATAAACCGGGGCTAGAAATTGATGAAACAATTCCTATAGCTGTTTGGTGTAGAAGGATCGTTAGATATAAGAGGCCTTACTTCATTACATGGTTTATAGAGGATATAGGTAGAGATCTAGATGTAGTCTTCGTTATAGGTGGAAAACCGCATCCAGATGATAGAGATGGTCTTCACTATACTAAAAAGTTTCTAGAGTTAAGTAAAAAATACGATAATGTTGTATTTATACATGACTACGACATATCTAAAGCTAAGCTTTTGCTAAGTGGATGCGATATACATCTCTTCACCCCGTTCCCTGGATGGGAAGCCTGTGGCACAAGCTACATGAAGGCAGCTCTAAATGGTGTTCCAACACTTAGTTCAAGAGATGGTGGAGCCCTAGAATTTATTGTTGATGGAGTAAATGGTTGGTTCTTTGGCTCAGAAATCAATGAATTCATAAACATTTACAGCGATACAAGAGTAAACGATATCGATAAAGTTGAGTATGAGGAGTTTAGTGAAAAATTGGTAGATATTTTAAAGAGCTATGGTTCTATTAAATACAAAGAGATAGCTCTTAACGTATTGAAAACTTCTGAGAGATTTAGTATCAAGAGAGTTCTCTCTGAACTCTATAAACCTATTAATGAAAACAATGGCTCTGTATCTGGGTAAGCATGTGGAGATAGATCTAAATGAACTAGGTAAGTGGTTAAAGAGAGCAAGATGGTGGCCTAAGGATAGAGAGGTAGTCTCTATCCTGGATCACGAATTCTATAGAGATGGAGAGTACCTCATTCTACTAATTGTTGATGATAATGGGTATAGGTATTTTGTTCCACTAAAGAAGGTGAATAAAGATATCTATGTCTCTGTATCTCTGGAGATCAATGGAGATATCTATGTTGAAGCAGATCTTGTAGAACCTTTTCTATTGAGAGCTAGAAACATTATCGATTGCGAACATCTCTATATTTTACCGAAGTGTTTATTCGATAAAGTAGAGCTAGTGACAGATTCATCAAATGTTGTTACAATAGCTTTATCAGATAAAGAAGAATGCAGAATTGTTGTGAAGAGCTATAGATTAGTTTCTACAGATAGAATCGAGTTGAAGATAGCTAGATACTTGATGGCTAAAGGTTTTAGATATATACCCAAGATATATTCTGTATGCAGGTATAGAGGCTACACCATAGGGTTATCTCTAGAGTATGTTGAGGGAGTTAATGGAGGACTACCATTCTATGAATCTCTTCTAAATCTCTTAAGAAGAGGTATAGAGAGCAACATACATGATCTAGACTATTCTGTAGGGAGAACTGTTGCAGAACTACATAAAGTGTTTGCATTAAGTGATGATGCCTTCTTCTCTTCAGAACTTTTTACTATTGAAGATACTGAATTATGGGGGAAAAGACTTGAAGAGATAGCGAATAGGCTTCTACATAATCTAGATACACTACATACTGAAGATCGTATAGATGGTTTTTGGATTGAGGCTATAGATAAAAGAGTCCCTGTATGGATAGAAAGAGCGTTTAATGCTTTTGTAATATTTAGTGAAACTAAGAAGATATTATGTCATAGTGATCTACATCTAGGTCAAATGGTTTACTCAAGTGATAGAGGATTCACTATAGTTGACTTCGAAGGCGAGCCTTTATTTCTGTCTAGAGATAGGTATCTAAAGTCTCACGGTTTTAGGGATATAGCTTCACTTATTCGGAGCCTAGACTACATACTTTTTGCAGGAGTAAAGGAGGTCTATGGAATGGATATAGATTCTATTGCAAAAAAGTTTGCTAAATATGGATGGGGTGAAGCAAGGAAATGGAGAGATGCTCATGCTTCATCTATAGTGATGAGCTATATCCATAATCTTGCTAGAGAATCTCTTCTAGAAATTGTGTTAGGCTTTAGATCTATACCTAGAGATCTATATAGATACATCACTCCATGGTATATCTATAGAGTTTTTTATGAAGCACTATACGAATCTATATATAGACCCCATAATCTGCCGATACCGCTTCACGTACTTATATGGGATCCTGAGGATATAGTTATGGGTATAGGTGGTGGGATTTGAAGGATATAGTCATGTTTTTTGAGGTTCATCAACCATATAGACTTGATAGAAGGATGCACGAAAAATTGATTAAGAAGGCGATCAAAGGATCATTAGATCCTAGAGATATAGAAGATGCTCTATTTGATCAAGATCTCAATAGACTTGTTATAGAGAGAGCTGCTAGAAAGTGCTACATACCTGCAACATCTATTATAGCTGAGAACATTAGGAGGTTTATGGGTAGCGATAGAAAGTTTATGGTGTCTTTCGGTATATCTGGTGTATTCATTGAGCAAGCTCTTCGTTGGGTACCTAAAGTTGTAGATCTTTTTGTAGATCTTGTTGCAACAGGATTAGTGGAGCTTGTTGCTCAAACTTATTACCATAGCCTAGCATTCTTGATACCTCCACACTACAAAGAGCTAGAGGATCAGATAAAGAGTCATCTAAAGATTCTTGAAGATATTTTTGGTGTTAAACCTGTTTCTGTTGAGAATACAGAGTTTATATACAATAACGATCTCGCTTGTAAGCTCTACTCAATGGGTTTTAAGGTGATTCTTACTGAAGGTGTTGAGTGGATTCTTGGCTGGAGAAGCCCTAATTTTGTTTATAGAGGATATCTATGCGATATAAGGGTTCTAACGAGAAACTATAGACTTAGCGACGATATTGGGTTTAGATTCAGTAACAATAAGTGGGATCAATATCCATTGACAGCTGATAAATATGCCTTATGGCTAGCCGTTACACCTGGTGATGTAGTAGTTTTGGCAATGGACTACGAAACCTTTGGTGAACACCACTGGCCTGAATCAGGTATACATGAATTCCTAAGGTATCTTCCCCAAGAGGTTTTGAAGCATAGTCATCTACGTTTCTCTACACCATCTAGAGCAGCATTTGCACATGATACAGTTGATGTATATGATGTACCTCCGTGGGTAACTATTAGCTGGGCTGATGAAAGGGATCTGAGTGCATGGCTTGGAAACTATATACAGAAAAATTCATTCTCTATGCTTCTAGAGCTCAAGAGATACATCGACGCTATTGATGATCCCTATCTAACACGTATATGGAGGCTTTTAACAATAAGCGACCACTTCTATTATATGGCTACAAAATTTGGCTCTATGGAAGAAGTTCATCAATACTTCAGTCCCTACAAGAATGCTGTTGATGCATATGTTCTTTATGCACAAGCTATATCAATACTATTCTACATTATTGCTGAAAAAGCTAGAGAAAATCCATCGAAGATGCTTAAGAACCTTGTGCTACCACCTGAAAAAGCATTCTATTTCAAATGTTTCGATCTCGAATCTCTAAACATTTCTGCAGCATCTGTTAAAGAATTCCTATGGATCTCTAGATCTCTGCCTAGTGAATGTATTGTATATCACCTTAATAGAGGCGATATACAGAAATGGTTTAGAGAGATCTATATGGTAGATGATATAGCTAATGCTCTAGACGAGATAGCTAGATCTGATGCTTCTGCTGATGAAAAGAAAAACCTTATGATAAAGGTTATCGAGAATTTTTTGGGGGAGAGGCGATGAGTAGAGTGAACTTCATATTCGTGTTACATTTCCATCAACCTGTTGGTCAACTTGAGTGGGTCTATGAAAGAATATATAACAACTGCTACAAGATTCTACTCGATATATTGTTGGATCATCCAAAAATTAAGATAGCGGCACATATAAGTGGTCCATTGCTTCTCTATATGCTTGAGAAACATAGTGAATGGATAGATGGTGTTAAAGAACTAGTTAAGAGAGGTTCTCTAGAGCTTCTAGGGGGAGCTTTTGGTGAGGCTATTCTTCCTGTAATACCTCGTGAAGATATGTATATGCAAATCAGACTATATATAGAGTTATTTAGAGAGATTTTTGGGTACAAGCCTAGAGGATTCTGGTTAGCTGAAAGAGTTTGGGAACCTTCTGTTGTAGAACCTCTAGCTATTAACGATATAGAGTATACAATTATAGATGACTATATTCTACCGAAAATCGTTAATCGAGATGAAGCTGGATATTCATGGCTAACTGAGAACGATGGGCATAGGTTGAAGATACTATTTGTAGATGAGAGAATAAGGTATATACTTCCATGGGAAAGCATTGAATCTGTGATAAAGTATATAGTGAGTAGAGGTAGCGATAAAGGTGATAGATATGTTCTCTGGGGTAGTGATGCAGAGAAATTCGGTGAATGGAGTCAAAGGGAATGGGCAAGCAAATGGTTGAGAGAGTTTATAGAGAAACTTGAAGAGAATTCTAGTATAATCAACACCATTACACCTAGCGAATATCTAGATAGATACGGTGTTAAGGGATTGATATATCCTGTGTACGGTAGTTACGATAAGATGATGTACTGGAGCTCAAGCTATTTCAGAAACTTTTTTGTGAAGTATAGAGAGAGTAACTATATGCATAAGAGGCTTCTATGGCTTAGAAGAAAGCTGAAGAAGCTTAATGCACCCGAAGATGCTTGGAGGTATTACTACTTTGCTCAATGCAATGATGCTTATTGGCACGGTCTCTTCGGAGGTATATATCTACCGCACCTTAGACAAACAGTTTATGAAAACATGATCAAAGCTGAGGTGATAGCTGAAAACAATTCAAACTATTTCGCTTCAAGAGATATGTATAGCAGTATAGAGGATATAGATTTCGATGGAGATAACGAGATAGTTATTGAAACAAAACATCTAGATGTTGTTGTAAAGCCTAGCGATGGAGGTACAGTAACAGAGTTAAGCTTTAAGCATCAGGGATATGAACACAACATTGCATCAACCATGAACCGTTATCTAGAGCCATATCTATCCACAAGCCCTACCTTTAGACCTGATTGGTATCAAAGGAATATTGCTCGAGACCATTTATGGAACCCAACAATAAGTTTATGGGACTGGGTAAATAATACACCATTTGTTGATCAAAGCGATTTAGCTTTAGGTAGATATCAACTGCTGTCGATAGACAATAACAGTCTAGTTCTAATGTATCGAGGATACTTCTATGGGAAAGGTATACCCATACCTGTAGAAGTAGCTAAACACATATATGTAGACTCTAGAGCACCTTATTTAAAGATAATTCATAGGGTTAAAAACATAGGTAATGAACCTTTTACATCTAGGATAGGGTTCGACTATCATCTAAGTCCAAAAGTTCCTAGAAAAAGAGGCGAGGAATACCCTATCTATAGACTTGAGCCAGACACTATTAAGCATCTTGAGGAAGTGTGGATTGGTAGTGGAAAGAGGATAGAGCTTAAGGGGATTATAGATCTAGAGTTATCGCTAGATAGAGATGTAGATATATGGGTAGCACCTATAGTAATGCCTACAAGAACTGAGAGAGGGATCATGGATATTATCCAGAGCATGGGTATAATGTTCTCTAGAGTTGTGGTTCTTGATCCCGAGAAGAGCTTTGAACTAGGTATAGAGCTTATGTTCAAGGTGTAGCTATTTGGATGTAAGTATATGTGGAAAAGCACTTGTAGAACCTAGATTCTATGGCTCAGTAGAAGGCTACGTAATTGTAGAACCATTCTCTAGAGATTCTCGAG
>JAWBDT010000024.1:0-14419 GCA_038821645.1 Ignisphaera sp.
TAGAGCTTATGTTCAAGGTGTAGCTATTTGGATGTAAGTATATGTGGAAAAGCACTTGTAGAACCTAGATTCTATGGCTCAGTAGAAGGCTACGTAATTGTAGAACCATTCTCTAGAGATTCTCGAGAAACAGTTGTAAAGGTGTATATAAAGAATTATGGTTTTGGAAAGAGATACACTATAGATCTATTGGTATGTAATGATCTAGTTGAGAGAAGAAGTGCAAAACTTGAGGTAGGAGAGATTCTAGGGTTTGAGGTAGATGTTAGAGCTAGAGATAGATGTAGTGTGAAGCTTAAGGTAGATGGATATACTATTGACTATATAGACCAGATGGTTGTGTACAGCGAGTACTCTAGACCTATATCTATTGTTATTGTTTTTCATCATCATCAACCTCCAAACTATGGCCCAGATAAACGCTACTTATCTCTATGGCCCTTCATATATGTTTGGAGACCTATTCTCTCTCCCTATGGATTAGGTCCTTATCATTATCATGCCTCTATCTTGAGCAAGTATAGAGGATACACATATATAACGTATAATCTAAGTCCATCTCTATTAGCTCAATGGATAGATATAGTCGATAATGGTATCACAACAGTTTCAGGAGAATCAATAGAGAAATCATCAGGACTTGCACAAATAGTTAGAGAGGCTATGGATATGTATAGAAGTCTAGCAGAAAGCAACTCGATAGAGGTTTTAACAAGCATATATGCACATACTATAGCAGGCTATATCGTAGATCATCTAGAGCTTGATAGAGTTATCTCGAGAGAACTTGAATACGGATTGAACATATCTAGAAAATTTCTAGGTAGAGATCCTAGAGGAATCTGGCTTCCCGAAATGTCTTTCTCTATGAAGCTCATACACATACTATCATCATTCAATCTCGAATACACATTTCTAGATGAGAGATATCACTTCCTATCATCACAAGGAGATAGAGAAAGTCCATATGAACCCTACATTGTGCAAGATGCTGTAACTGGAGAAAGTGTTGTTGTTTTCTTTAGAGATACAGAACTCAGCAACGATATAGGATTCAACAATAACTACTGTAGCGAGATTCATGCAATTAAGGGGGCATATGCTTTTGTAACCAAACTATTGACAAAAGCGATCAATAATAGAGCTAGAGTTATAACACTAGCTCTAGATGGAGAAAACTGGATGATTGCTTCAAGAAATCCACCAGCTACAGCAGTATTTCTAGATATTCTTCTAAACCTTTTTACCAAAATGAAGAAGATAGGTATAGCTAGAACTATACTTCCTAATGAAGTACTTAGAGATAATCCACCTAAAAAGAAACTTACATTTATACCATCAACAACATGGCTAGGCTCTTACACAAAATGGAGAGGTGAGGTCAAGGAGCACGAGGTATTCTGGAGAGAAGTAGAGTCTAGAGTAAAGAAGTTCAAAGAGTATATCAATAGGTATGGATATAATGAAAAAACTGAAAAAGCTGAATGGGCTCTATGGCATATACTTGATAGTGATTATTGGTGGGCAGAATTCTGGAGTAGAGAAGTAATATCTCTATGGATTAAAGAATTCGATAACCACATTAAGCACTAAATCATTTTATTATTTAGCTGTGTTACCTAATCTATTCTTTAACAATGATGTATCTAGCCTAGGAAACATAGCTTAACTATTAATAAATATATAGAACTAGCTACAACATGAACTACTACAATTAGGTGGAAACTGTATGATATTATGAGTTATTTACTAAGAAGTTGAAGGTATAGGATCAAAATCTATATGCATCTCTATAGACTAGCTATTGCTCATTATCTTGAATATTTATCATATATCTTGCTAAGTATACCACCTATTAATGCAGCAACAATATCGTCTGCTATTGGTGGTAGAAGCTTCAGTACCGGTGTTTCTCCTCTTTCTTTTAGTCTCTCAATCCAGTAGTACATGAGTAGACCTTTGAACCCGTTTATATATTCTGCTAGAGCTTTACCAACAAGTTCATCAACTATGATTCCTGGTGAATCTGATTTATACTCATGTATATTGACACCAGGTAAAATGTTTATGGAGAGTGCCGCTTCTAGCATTCTCATACCTTTTATGAATAGCAATATATTGGGATCTCTAAGAACTCTACCCATTTCCTCTCTCACTTCTTTCTCTATCTCGTTATCAGCTAGATGAGGTATTCTCGCTTTTGTGTAAACTTCTTTAGCTATGTCAATGACGTTATCTATTCGATCAAAACCTAGAGTCTTAGCAATATATTCTTCTCTAGATATGTTTCTTATGTGTCTAGCTAAAGCACATATAACAGCCATAGATGAAGCTATACCGACATCTGTAGATATTCCTGCAAATCTCTCATCACCAGCTGGTGCAGCAACTAGAGTTGCATCAGATGCTGTACCTATAGATGGGCTAGAGATACACATAGGTCCTCCTAAACCCATAACCATACCCTTTACCTCTGATACTGTTCTAAATAGATCTAGAAGACCAATATTATTGAGCGGTGTATCTACAACTACAGCTACATTTATTGTACCAATTCCTCTAGAGTTTTTAGGACCTTCGGTACCTATACAAGATGGTGTATCTATGCCTAGGGTTACAAATGCTTCAGCTTTTATGTTCCTGTATATAGAGAATCCATGGCTACATGAAGATACATCTACAGCTGTAAGGAATATAGAGGATTTTGAGTAGTCTATACCTATACTTGAGGCTATGTCTCGACAGTAGCTATCTAGATCAACATATTCAAAGTCTTTGGGCACTCTTCTGAAAACTATGTACCTTATCTCTGAGTATATCTTTGGGCATCCAGCTGTAGATATAGCTACATATTCTCGCTCGAGATCTATTGTAAAAGTATCTTTATCTCTAGTCAGGATTTTCACTATACCTCAACCACCTTGCTTTATCAATCTCTCGTACTCTATATATATAGCTTTCACTAAATCAGATACTTCTATGCCCTTGAGAATAGCTAGAAATGCTGTTCCTCCAGCACCTACACCTTCTTTAACGAATCCTTCTTCGTAAGCTCTAAGCCCATCAAAAGGTGCATCACTAAAATCTAGATAGCTATACACAATAGACATCTGTGGTGCAACCGACTCTATGAAACTCGTTATCTCTCTACCTTTATCCATAACGATCCATCTAGTTGTTGCTAGAATCATTCTCTCTTGTCTAAACTCTGGAGATATTGCCTTCATGAGGGCTATTGCTGCCAGCATCTGGGTTCCACCAGCAAGAATTACAAAACTCTCTGCCTCAAGCGCACCTAGAGCTAGACCTGCTACAGATATGTGGAGAGGATCTCCAGCAACATCGTTTACAGTAAATGGATCTCTAGAGTTCTTGAGTCTTTCAATAGCTTTATTAGCGACTAATCTCTTTAGGTCTACAGGATTGTTCTTCATCGAGCTACTGACCAGGTTATAGGCATTATAGCCAAGTCCCTGTAGAATGGCCATAGCTGTTGTAGTTCCACTAGGTATGCTTTCACCAACTAGTACAACATCTGTTGCAGAACCAAGCATATAGCCTATAGATCTAGCTTCTTCGAATAGTTTTTTCGATGTTCCTCGAGGTAACGCATCTTCTACATCTATTCTTCCACCTACACATCTGCTTGGAAGATCTATTACAGGTATTTTTGGGGTTATGTAGGATCCTGTGTTTACAATTATGAAAGGTGTTCTAGATAGTTGGAGAGATACTCTCGTTATTATTGCTGGTGTTGGTATACCTGTAGGTGTTGTTGGTATTATGTCTAGTGTCACAGGTTTTCCGTAGTGAACATACTCTACATCAAGTGCTGGTGTAAATAGTGTTGCTATAGGCATAGCTCCAGCTATAGATATATTGGGTATAGTTGAAGTCATAGTTGATCCTATTGCATAGAGAGCTAGAGTTTTCCCATATCTAATCTTATCTAGAGGGATATCCCCATATATTACCTCAAACCCTTTAACCATACCGAATCACCTCAAAACCTAGATCCAGGTCACCTTAATTTGATTTAGGTTTCGGAACAACGATTACGGTGTTATCCCCTATCTTTATAACCTCGATCTCTACACCATATACTTCTTCAACAACTTTATCCATAAACACTTCATGTGGTGATCCACAAGCCACAATTCTACCTCTATCTAAAAGGACAACAGTATCACAATATACTGAAGCTAGATGTAGATCATGGATAGCTACAACAGTTGCTATACCTTCTCTAACAGTATACCTCTTTACGTAATTGAGTATCTCGAATCTATATCTTATGTCTAGAAATGCTGAAGGTTCATCAAGTAACAGTATCTTGGGCTTCTTTGCTAATGCATGTGCTATTAACACTCTCTGTAGTTCTCCACTACTTATCTGGTCAAGTTTTCTCCCAAGGAGATGAACTATATCGAGCTCTCTAGCTATTTCCTCAATAATCTTTAGATCTTCAGATGATTCAAAGTATTGAAGAGTGTTGTGGTAGGGGTATCTAGCTGTTGAAAGAAAATCTAGTACAGTCATAGGTAGACTTCTAGATATATATGGTTCTGAATATGCGATAATCTTAGCTATATCCCTAGGGCTGTAAAGTCTAGAGTCTTTTCCATCGATATAAACCACACCTCTTGTTGGCATCAAGATAGATGCCAAGATCTTCAGAAACGTGGTTTTTCCAGCACCATTAGGACCTATGATACATGTCATTTTTCCTGCTTCAATCTTTAGTGTAACGTCTTTTAGTATTGATGTAGAGTTGTAGTTGAATGAGACGTTCTCTACCTCTATCTTCATCTCTTACCACTCTTAATGATTAGATATGCAAGAAAAGGTGCACCAATTATGCTTGTCACTACCCCTAACGGGAATTCTCCTTGTCTTGTTGTTACTGCAAGTATTCTAGCCAAAATATCTGCTGATGTTGCTAGTGAAGCGCCTATGAATATTGATAACGCTAGAGTTACTCTATGATCTGAAGAACCAGCTATCAGTCGAGCTATATGGGGTGCTGCAAGTCCTATAAACCCAACTATACCTACAACAGCAACTGTTGTACCTGTCAATAAGCTTGCTAGTAGAGCTGATATAATTGATAAAAGTTTTGGGTTATAGCCAAGTTGTTTAACAAAGCTATCTCCAAAAACATATACATTAAGTTTCTTCGGTAGTCCAAAGATGTATATAAAGAATGTGCAACACAGTAGAGTAGAGGTGAGTATTAAGACGTCTTGAGTAAGAGCTGTAGAGGTAGAGCCCATGAGTAGAAGATAATAAGGTGATTTTAGTTTGCTTTGAACTATATAGAGAAGAACATGAGATAAGCCTGAGAATATAGATGTAATAGCTATGCCCGAGAGTATGAGTGAGTATCCTGTTGAACCAGCTAAAACACTTAGAGCTGTAGTTAGAAGGTATCCAGCTATAGCCCCAATAAAAGCTATAACCATCATATAGTACCTATAGGCTATTACTGTAGGCCATATCAGGATAGCTATTGCTAGAGCTGTTAGAGCTGTTGAAGATAGCCCAAGGATATAGGGTTCAGCTAGAGGATTTCTAGCTATAGACTGTATCAATGTTCCTGAAAGAGCGAGAATAGCTCCAGTAAGTAGTGCTGTAGATGATCTTGCCAATCTGTAGCGAAGTATTGATTCAGAAATATCTCTACACTCTATCCCAAAAAGACATAGAAATACATCTCTGATCGGCAACATAGAAGAACCTATAGATATTGAGACTATGTATATAAGACATAGAATTAGTATAGAGAATATGAGTGAAAAAATAAATCTCTTAACATTCTGTTCATGTATCTCTAGAGCCATAATCTATCCACTTACTTATGCATCCTATAGACTATAGGTGTATCTGGTTCACCAAATATCTCTGGATAAAGTATCTTAGCGACAAGTACAACAGCTTTACCTACTCTAGGACCAGGTCTAACCAAGATATCGTTAGCCTCTTTATCCAATACATATGCCCTACCCTCTTTAAACGCTCTAGTATCGGTTAGAGGCGTTCCTCTAATC
Organism: Ignisphaera sp.; assembly: GCA_038821645.1. Taxonomy (GTDB): domain Archaea; phylum Thermoproteota; class Thermoprotei_A; order Sulfolobales; family Ignisphaeraceae; genus Ignisphaera. The sequence goes on from JAWBDT010000024.1 coordinate 6,048, forward strand.
TCTTCTATTATTGCTGTATAGTTTGCACCCATAGCGCTTACTATAATCACATCAGGATTTTCTGCAATCACGAACTCATAATCAAGTTGAGGCCATCCAGTAAACCTCTGCGCTATATTGATTCCTCCTGCAGTTGATATAACCCATCCAATGAATGTATTTCCACCAGCGCTATAGAGTCCCCAGCTGGGTGGACCTGCGAGTTGAAGAACCTTTAGTTTCGTTACATTAGCTTCACCTAGTTTTTGAGTAACGTACCTTATTTCGTTATCTATATCCTGTATGATTTTTCTAGCTATATCTTCTACCCCAAATATCTTCGCTATTGTTGCTATATCTTCATATATTTCATAGATATTGGTTGCTCCAGATCCTTTTATGTATATGATCTTTATTCCTGCTTCTTCAAGTCTTTCTCTAAGCTGTATATGTGGTCTTGTGCCAGAAGATCCTATAACTAGATCAGGTTTGAGAGCAAGTATTTTCTCTACATCGGGTGTCCAGTAACCACCTATAACAGCTATCTTACCTTCTTCTACAAGTCTCAATACTTCTGGTGGATAGTTACAGTAGCTAGTCACACCAACAACTCTATCTCTAAGACCTAGAGCAAACAGTATCTCTGTTATAGATGGAGCTAATGAAACAACTCTCTCTGGAGTTTTCTCGAAAACAATACTTCTACCTAAAGCATCAACTATAGATATAGGAGTTTCTTGAACAACTGTTAGAGTTTCAATAACTGTTAGAGTTGTATATATAGGTGATGGTGTAATTGTTTTCTCAACCACATGTGTATACGTAACAGTAGCAGTAATTGTGGTGATGGTTGTAGGTGCTGTAGTCTGACCAATGTAGTAGCCTCCTATCAGCATAACTATTGCTACAATGACTATGAGTCCTAGATACTTCATATCCATGGCTTACCACACATATGGCTAGTCTAGCCATATGTTCAGCCCGTATATAAGTTTTGCGTACTGTTTCTATCTAGAGGTCTAGGGTAGATGAGGTAGACTTCTCCCCTCAAGCCACTCGATATAGTTCTACCTCTTACATACACATTCTCTAGATATTTTGAGGCTTCTTGTTCTACTCTATCTAGTTCATCTATTGTAGGTTTTCTCCATAGAGCTCCTGGAACAGGTATGAAGGAGTCTATTATTAGCGGTATATCTCTATCTAATGACGCTATGAATTTAGCTAATCTACGTATCTCTTCAACATCATTGAAACCAGGTATCAGGATTGTCTCTATAGCTATGTTTATGTCTGCTTCATACATATTGATTATGTTGGTGAGAACTGGTTCTAGAGGAAAACCTGTGTATTCTTTATGTTTCTTTGGATCTATATTCTTTACACTAGCTATAACTGTGACACGAGGATCTCTAAGTTCTTCAACTAGATCTCTACTCAGACTATAGGAGTTTGTAAGCATCTTGATCTCTAGTCCAAGATCCTTAAGCATTCTGGTAATCATAGCTATAGCTGGATCTATACTTGGTTCACCACCTCCTAGAACAACTCTCTTCATATTGTATACAGAGATTAGTTCTTTTGCTAGAGTCTCTAAACCTCTATAGGATAGAAATCCGCTAAATCTTAGACTCGAAATAGTTTCACTAGGTAGATGGCAATCCCATATAGATAGCCTTCTTATACACCCTAGACATCTAAAGTTGCAGTTGTAGAAGTGTATATAGGCTGAAGAATCATAGTCGAAGTAAACTATATGAAAAACATGTGTATAAATGTTATCGCTGTATTCTATAGATGGTCACCAAAGCTGTGGTGAGTTTAAACAAGATATATCTTCTTATGTATCTCTATTCAACTTATTAAACATGTGGGAATAGATGGTTCTGGCTATATTATCTACTTTCTTTCTATACAGCACCTATAGCAAGCTTCTGCTAGATAAGCTATAATCTCTAGAGGAGCTGGTGGATAAACCTCTATATTGATCATCAATCCACTTGATTCTGTCTCTAGCTTCTCTACAGTGTTTCTAATGTAGTTCAAGATCTCTTCTCTAGATTTGTTGAGAATTAGATGCTCTTTATCGATATTGAGATCTATACATACTTTGCCTCTAAATAGGGAAGCGATATTGTCTATACCGTTAGCGCTATCCTGTATATTCAGCACATCTACATCCATTTCTAGAAATACATTAGCTAGAGGAACTATGTTGCCATCGCTATGGAAGTATATAACAGCATTCATACTCTTCACCTCATTGAAAAATCTTCTATAGTATGGTAGAAAGTATTCTCTGAGATGATGCGGCTTTATCAGAGGAGAATCTTGTGCACCTAGATCCTCTAGAAATACAACAACATCAATTCCTCTATATCTCTTAACCACTTTAAGTAGACCAAGCTTGTATTCCGCAATCTTGTTTAAAGCTATAAGCAACCTCTCGTCACGTCTGTATAGAGCTGGAATAAGCTTGTTTAGAGGAACTAGATCCATAAGCTTCTGGAACAAGAAATGATGTAGGTTGAAGACTATGAGTCGACCGCGTTCTTTCAGTTTATCGAAATAGTTGAACAGTTCTTCCCATGGGATTAGAGGTCTAGGATCAGCAAAACCTACAGGATAGCCTGTTTCTGGATCAGGTAGAGACCATTCTCGAACTCTATCTAGATCCTCTAGAGGATAGCGATGAGGTATACCGACAAACCCCTTTATCCTAAATCTCCAGATCGTTCCATAAACATCTACAGTATATCTATCTTCATAGATGTCTCTGGATTCTTCATCAAACCTCAGCTCTTCTGGATCGTAGTCAGGGAAAGCTAGAGGATATTTATTGATTATCTCGATGATCTTTTCTCTATAGATGTTTAGAATGGGTTGAGAAAGATTGATTCTACATGGCGTGAACATAGGTTTCTCAAGTCTGGCACACTTCAAGAAGTTTAGTCTATGTATTCTCCAAATCTCTTCAATATCTAGGCGAGTTTTCACTAAATTTAGTCACCTTTATAGATCTCTTGCTGAAGCTGGATATAGGGTTTAGCGTATATCGAGAATTGTGATAAAGATTTGAATACGTAGCAACATTCTCTATAGCTATAGGGTGGCTACATTATATGGCTAGAATACTTATCGTTACAAGTAGATTGGCTGAACCTATTGTTAGAGAAGCTGTTGCTCTCAGCAATACTAAACATCATGTAGAGATACTTGTGGCACCTGTTGATGTAGCTGCATTTCTGTCTACAGACTATATAGCTAAACTCTTGTTGAGTAGAGGTATTAAGAAGGGAGATTACGACTATATCCTTGTCCCTGGTCTAGCGAGAGGTTCTGGTAGAGTTGTTGAAGAAGCCATAGGTATAAAGACCTTCAAGGGATGCACAATAGCTTACGATCTTACCGAGCTACTTAAGCTTGAGGATCTGAGTACCTTATCTGAAGATAGCCCTGCTGATGATATTCTTCAGAAACTTTTTATCGATAGGAATAAGAGGTTGTTGATTGAGGTAGAAGAGAAAGCACGTTTAAACGGTTTCTCTGTAGGAAATCTGCATATACCTCTGATACCTCCCCCGATAAGAGTTGCATCAGAAGTAGCGTTTGCTCATAGAGTCGATGAGTCGTTGCTCTACAAGAGGGTAGTGTATCTAATTGAGAGTGGAGCAGATATTGTGAGTCTCGGTTTCGAGGCTCTAGAGCCTCATCCTGATGATGTATATAGGATTGTTAGATTCTTGAAGAGAGAGTTTGATGTAGCTATAGCTATCGATACACCGATTCCTAGCGAGATATCTAGAGGTGTTGAAGCTGGATGTGATATGGTTATAAACATAGACTTAACTAATATCGATAGAGTTGTAGACTATGTTAAAGATGTAGCTGTAGTTGTTATTCCTCGAGATCCTTCAACAGGATCTATACCCTTTAGCTCTAGCCAAAGAGTTGAGCTATTGATTAAGACAATAGATTATGTAAAGAGCTTAGGTGTAGAAAAGATTCTAGCTGATGCTGTACTTGATCCTCCTGGCTCTACATTCAATTCAATGATTGCTTACCATAGCTTCAAGATGCTACATCCCGAGATCCCTATGTTCATGGGTATAGGCAATGTTGCAGAACTAGTTGATATAGATAGTGTAGGTGTTAATGCACTTCTTGTGCTACTTGCACAAGAGATAGGTGTAAGTGTTGTTCTGACTTCTGAATGTAGCACCAAGACCTATGGATCTACAAGAGAAACAAAGATAGCTACACAAATGGCAGCTCTAGCGAAAACCATGAAAACTATGCCGAAGAATCTAGGTATATCTCTTCTCATTCTTAAAGACAAGAAGAGAGTTAAGGTACCTCTAGATAGTGATGCAGAAATCGTTACAGCTACCGAAAAGGATACAGAATATGCTCTAGATCCTTTAGGTATCTTTAAGATAGATGTGAATCATGATGAAGGCTTTATAGAGGCTCTCTACATAGGCAGAAAGGGAAAGATATTGATAAGAGGTAAAACAGCGAAAGCAATACGAGACGAGATACTATCTAGAGAACTTGTTTCATCTCTCTCACACGCAATATACCTAGGTATAGAGCTTGCTAAAGCTGAAGAAGCTCTAAGAACAGGTAAAAACTATATCCAGGAGCTCCCTTTATTCACATTACCGAAACCAATAGAATTGAGGAATAGCGGTATTGAGACCTTAGCTAAGAAGTAGAGGTGATAGATAGAGCTATCGATGAAGAATCCCAATACTAAAGAGATCATGTTACAGTGGTATCGATACTCTAGATTCTGTTGATAGTGGATTAGTTAAATCTATTTCTTAATAGCTATCAAACACATAGAAACCGTAGATACATTAAGATGATTTACAGCATAAGACCTAGTTGAATTTGAATGAATGAGTAAGATTTTTATATCGTATATCTATAGCTATGTGTTCTTGGTGGTATGTTTAAGCTAGGTGTTGTGTATTGAGTAGCAAATTGTCTCAAATCTCTATACCGATCATCATATCTATGGTTGTTATAGCTAGTGTAGCTGGAATCATTGGCTATATAGCTGGAGGCTCTAGAGCTCCAGTTACATATACACATACATATGTCTTAACATCACCAGTAACATCAACTAAAACAGTTACTGAAACAACTACATCAATTCTAACATCTACCTTAATATCTACCTTGAGAGAAGCTGTAGAAACTACACATACTATCACTATGCCTACAACATATACACAAACAGTCACAATCACAAGAACAATTACAGCATTACCTCAACAAACAGTTGTACCAGAAGGTAGTAGACTCTTCTACTTCTATCTCCCTTGGGATGATTCTATACAGACAGATATAAGTCTTGCTGATTATCTCCATAAACCTGCTGGTAAGTATGGTCATGTGTATGTGGGTAGCGATGGACGTCTCTATGTAGGTAACCAGAGGATAAGGTTCTTAGGCGTTAGTGTAGTGGGTCCAGGAGCTTTTCCGACGAAAGAGGAGGCAGAACTTATAGCTGCTAGATTAGCTAAATTTGGTGTAAATCTTGTTAGGTTTCATGCTCTTGACGCTAACTGGGAGCCTTACAACAATATATTTTCTCCTCCAGGTACAACTAGACTGAATCCAACGAATTTAGATAGAATGGACTATTTCGTTGCTCAACTAAAGAAGAATGGGATCTACATAAACATAAACTTGATGTGCTATAGACAATTCTCATCAGCTGACGGTCTTCCAAGTGAGGTAAACATTATGGCTGTTAAAGATCAGCATATACTGCCATTCTTCTATGAACCGGCTAGAGAACTTGTGAAAGACTTTGCTAGAGCTCTTCTAACTCATGTGAATCCCTATACAGGGTTATCATATGCAGAAGATCCTGCAGTAGCTATGATAGAGATTCTTAATGAATATGGAGCTACTTTTGGATGGCTTGATGGAGCTGTAGATAGACTTCCAAAGGTTTTTAGAGATGCTTTAAGAGAGAAATGGAATCAGTTCCTCATAGAGAAATACGGTACTACAGAGAACTTGGTGAAGGCCTGGGGATCAGACAGTATTCTACCTGGAGAAAATCTGGAGAACAAGACTGTCGATGTATTTGATCTCAAGGACCTGATGCTGAAGAGACCTTCACAAAGAGCTCGAGAAGATTGGGCTGAATTTCTGTGGAGACTTGACTACGAGTATTTTATGGATATGTACAATTTCTTGAAGAACGAGCTAGGTGTTAAAGCCCTTATAGCTGGAACACAATCTGCTTGGGGAGGAATGCCGAACATAATGGCTCAACTAGATATTGTTGATGCACATCACTACTGGAGATATCCTGTTGGTTCTGGAAACAATTGGTATGTACAGAACGACGCTATGGTGAACTTTCCAGAGTCTAATACCTTATCTCAACTAGCTTTCAGAAGTGTCTATGGTAAGCCTTTCACAATAAGTGAATATAATCATCCTGCACCAAATATGTATAGAGCTGAAGGTTTTGTATTTCTATCAGCTTATGGAGCTCTTCAAGACTGGGATGCCTTAATGCCTTATAGCTATGGACCTTATACCTCAGGACATATAGCTATGGCAAGCTGGAACTCTATGATGATGAGAGGTACACTAGACTTTGATCAAGATCCAGCTAGATGGGCTATGATGATCACAGCATTTATGCTTTTCGTAAGAGGTGATGTATCTCCAGCTAAACATTTTGTAGCTATAGAGATGGATAGAGAGATAGAGATACAGCTTGTAGCTACACAAAGAGCTAGTGCATGGAATATGCCCAATGGTGTTCATCTAAATATACCATACTATGTGCCTCTAATCCATAGAGCTAGACTAGTTGTAGCTAATACAACAAAACCTGTTGACGCTCTTTCACCAAGAGATGTAAAACCACCTGAGGGAAGCATCATAAAGTCTGATACAGGTGAACTTATATGGGATTGTAGAGATGCTGGAAGATGCGTCTTTATTGTTAATACATCTAGAAGTATAGTTTTGACGGGCTTCATAAGCGGTAAGAGGTTCGATCTAGGAGATATAGTTATAGAAGTTAAAGATACTTTACTAGATGGTTGGGCAACAATAGCTCTACATGTGCTAGAGGGAACAAGCTTTAGAGATGCCAGAAAAATACTCATAATAACTATAGGTGCAGCTTTTAACAACAATATGCCTATCTATAACTTCGATAACAGGCAACTCTTATTTAGAACATCATTAAATCTAACGAAAGATGACTTAAGCAATCTCTATGGAAGAAAGATATCGAATTTCGGTAACTGGGGAAGAGGTCCAACAATTGTTGAAGGTATTGAGGCAACAATATCGATTAAAACAAATAGAAACATTATTGCATGGTCTTTAGACAATATAGGCAGAAAAACAAGATCACTTACTGTAGTAACTAGACAAGAATACAAAGACATACTACTGCTACCTACACATGGAACAATATGGTATCAAGCTGTAGTGTATTGATCAAAATATGATACATAGTTCATCAACTATATATATTCATTATTTTTTCTAAATAATTGATCATTTTTATATAATGATCTTATTTATTGATATATTTATAGAAACATTTATAGAAAGATGCATGAAATATACACTAAACCTGAATAGGGCTTAACCATTTTCTGAATTCTGTAGTACACTATCTCTATATACTTTCTATCTAATGTTAGTGTTATCTTTATCTGGAGAGCGAAGAACATTGATACTATATATATCTAGTTCTCTAGATATCTTATGTTTCTATACTCTAGTTTATTGTTATCTTGATTCTAAATGTTTCTGAAGATGTTTTGTTTTAGAGAATGTATATCACCTCTTTAGCTGGAGAGTGATGAATATTTTTAACTGTTGTTCTTTAGTAAGTTTTTAACCGAACGTTTATTGGTGTGAAAACCTTGGATATAGTGGATGAAATAATTAAGCTAAAGAAAGAGACTGGAGCAGTCATCTTGGCACATAACTATCAGTCTCCTGAAGTTCAAGATGTAGCAGATTTTGTTGGAGATAGCCTCGAACTTTCTGTGAAAGCTCTAGAGAGTAGAGCAAGAGTCATAGTATTTGCAGGTGTAGACTTTATGGCTGAACAAGCAGCTATTCTGAATGAGGATTCTATTGTCCTTCACCCTGATCCAGAAGCTCAATGCCCTATGGCTCAAATGATAACTGTTGAAGAACTTAGAAAGTTCAAGAAGCTTTATCCAGAAGCTCCAGCTATAGTTTATGTTAATAGTCCTGCTATAGTTAAAGCAGAAGCAGATTATGTTGCTACTAGCGCTAATGTTGTTGAACTAGTTAGATCACTATCATCTGATGTAGTTATCTTTGGACCTGATGCTCATCTAGCTCAGTATATAGCTGAAAGAACT
>JAWBDT010000024.1:14517-17090 GCA_038821645.1 Ignisphaera sp.
ATAGTTAAAGCAGAAGCAGATTATGTTGCTACTAGCGCTAATGTTGTTGAACTAGTTAGATCATTATCATCTGATGTAGTTATCTTTGGACCTGATGCTCATCTAGCTCAGTATATAGCTGAAAGAACAGGTAAGGTTGTTATACCTGTGCCTAGAGATGGATATTGCCCCATACATATTAAGTTTAATGCAAATAATATACAGAAACTCATTAAGATATATGGAAAAGCTTGTTTTATAGCTCATCCAGAGTGTCCTAAGAGTGTTAGAGATTTAGCACAATTTGTTGGATCTACTAGCCAGATGGTTAAATATGTAAAGACATCTGGAGAAAGAGTGTTTATTGTAGGTACAGAGATAGGTATTATTTATAGAATGGTTAAAGAAAATCCTGATAAGATCTTTATACCTGCTTCTACTGAAGCTATTTGTGAAGATATGAAGAAAATAACTCTTGATAAAGTGCTAAAGAGTTTAAGAGAAAGAGTCTATAGGGTATTAGTGGATAGAGCTATAGCTATAAGAGTTAGAAAAGCTATTGAGAATACTTTTAATGTTCTTGGGGTTGATGCACCTTGGAAGAGATAGCTATAGATAGACTTCTTCAGTTCCTTAAAGACGATCTATTTTTCATAGATGTAACTACAGAGGCTATGATACCGAAGAACTGTAGAGCTAGAGCTATAGTTGTAGCTGAAGATAGAGGTATTGTTGCTGGTAATAATTTTGTTGTTCCTTTCCTAAAGTATTTCGGTATAGATGTGATTAGATATGTAGAGGATGGAGGGTATATAGATATTGGTGATATTGTTCTAGAGCTGATGGGAGAAGCAAGAAAGATACTGTCTATAGAGCGTACTATTCTGAACTTCTTAATGATTCTCAGCGGAATAGCTACATATACTAAGAGTATTGTTGAGAGAGTTAGAGAGATAAACAGTAGGTTGATTATTGCAGCAACTCGAAAGACTCATCCAGGGCTAGCGTTTTTTGAGAAATATGCTGTATCTGTTGGTGGTGGTTCTACTCATCGTCTAGGTCTTTTCGATACGGTTTTGATAAAAGATAATCATCTAGCAATAGTTGGTGATGTTAGAAAAGCTGTAGAATTAGCTAGAAAGACTTTAGGATATTTCAAGAAGATAGAGGTAGAGGTTAGATCTGCTGAAGAAGCTCTAGAAGCTGCTAAAGCTGGAGCTGATATAGTTATGCTAGATAATATGAGTGTTGAAGAAGTTGCAAAAGCTATTGAGCTTCTGCGTCTCCATGGACTAAGGGATAGGGTTTTGATAGAGGTTTCTGGAGGTATAGATGAAGATAGTATTGCTGAGTATGCTAAACTTGATGTAGATATAGTTTCGCTTAGTAAATTGACTCTAGAAGCACCTCCACTAAAGATGAGTATGGATGTTGTTGAGGTGATTTTGTGATAAGAGTAGGATTGATTGGTTGTGGAGCAATAGGGTCTAGTATAGCTAGAGTAATTGATGAAGATTTTGATGAAGTAGATCTAGTAGCTGTTTTCGATAGAGATATCAATAAAGCTCTAGAGCTGGTGAAGAAGCTTAAGAGATCTAGACCTAGGGTAACTAGTTCTATAGAAGAGATGCTTGAACAATCAATAGATCTGGTGATAGAGGCAGCTTCACCTGAAGCTGTAGAGAGATATATTGTGGATATAGTTGCTAGAGGTAAGAGTATAGTGGTTTTGAGTTCAGGAGCTTTCCTCAATAGAGATCTTCTCCAGAAAACTATCCAGATAGCTGAAAATACTGGAGCTAGAATCTATATACCTAGTGGAGCTATAGGAGGGATAGATATACTGAAGGCAGCATCTCTTCTAGGTATAAATGAACTTGTATTAACAACTAGAAAGAATCCTAAAGCTCTAGGGCTAGATGATATAGATAAGCCTCTAACTATTTTTGAAGGAGATGCTATTGAAGCTGTAAAGAGATTTCCATTAAATATAAACATAGCTGCCACAATAGCTCTAGCAACAAATAAAACACCAATAGTCAAAATAATAGCAGATCCAAACACAAATGAAAATATACATGAGATATATGCAAAAGGGTTATTCGGTGAAATAAGAATAGAAATACGCAACAAACGAATAGACGAAAAATCGAGATCAAGTCTAATAACAGTATTCTCAGTACTTCAGCTACTTAAACAACTCTCAAGAAAAAGTCTAGCCATAGGAACATAATCAGCAAAACATATCACATCAAAAAATTCTCTACCTATTCTAGACACTATGCAACATAAACTCTATACACCTTACATCAAACTCTACCCCAATCCCATGTTTTATTGAATAAGTTTATTGATTCTACTCCATGGATGTAGTATACAGCTTACTACAGATACTCAACTAGATGCTTTATAGCTGTTTTATTTGCTGTATTTTTGGTGAGTTTGTGTGTCCTCTGAATGTGTATTTATTACTTTTTATAGTGAGCCTATTGAAGCTTTCCTAACTTCTGTTTTTAGGATTCTGGGTGTTTTTGATTGTAACAGTATCGCTATATTTACATCTGAAGGTCGTGTTGATGAAGCTAAGAGAATTA
>JAWBDT010000025.1:0-15126 GCA_038821645.1 Ignisphaera sp.
TATTTTTTCAATTGCTAGGGGAATGTCTGTGACATCTATATCTACTCTCTCAACATTTACGTTAATCATGTTAGCGAATTGTTTAAGCATTGTATAGGCTGTTTCAGCTCTTTGATCTACTTCACCTCTGATGTTGCCTACGAGAGCCACGATTTTTACTGGTTTTACGCTACTCTTTGTTAGTACAAGTAGTGTGTGAGATATATCGAAACCTAGTGTTGTTACTAGTGTGTACATAGATTTCTCACCGGGATACACACATAGACTCTGAAGAGGTAATCGCTTTAAAAATTGTTTTGAATGCTTAAGAATTTTTGGTACACTAATGGATTTGGATAATAGAAAAATATATATGCGAGAGAATATATTTAGTTGTTGGTGATAAACCTGTCTGTTGTTCAAAGATATCCTGGAATAGTTGAATTATTCAAGAAGTTAGCTGAGAACAAAAGGTATGGCCCTATAGATAGACTTGCTAGAGCCTTGAGTTCTGAAATGGTTAGAGTAGCTCTATACGAAGCTCTTAGGATCGGTGTCACCGAGGGATGGAGTATACCGTCTGATGCCGAAGTTGATGGATTTCTAGCAGAAGTAGAGAAGAACCTAGGAATAGCTCAGAAGATTGCGGTTATAGCACTTACATCAGCACCAAAGCAAGTGTCTATGGGGTGAGTCTATGTTCCTCTCCATGAGCTTTAGGCTAAAGGTTGAAGTAGAAGCCCTTAATATGGTTGAAGCAATGGGTGCATACAGTAGACATAGAACAGTATCTCTACTTAAGCCCAGGGGTGAGGGAAAGGGATATAGACTCGTTATAGCTCCCGCAGTCTCCGGGCAAGCAGTAGCCTACGGCTACATGAAGAGCTTAGTAGAGTTAGCAACAAGAAAGAATCTACCTCTATGCGATCAATGTAGAAACTATGAGAGTATAGGGGGATTCATAAAGCATGGCACAGACAGTACAGGTAATCAAGGGCAGATTATTAGGATGTGTGTAGTTGATGATATAACAGGCTTTATGATTGCCAAAGCAAATGTTAGAAGAACATCACCAATACAGTTCAGCTACATGGTTCCAGATATAGATAGCTCTGATGTATCAATAGAACCTCAATTCCATGTAAGAGCGCCAATGCCTGGACAAAAACCTCAGCCTTTCCAAGTAGAAGCTGGGACAGCTATATACGTGCTAGGTGTTGCACTAGATATAGACAAGATAGGTGTAGTAGCTGGAGATGGAGGTGTACCGGAGAAAGTTGTAGGCAGTAGGGTAGATAGAATTAGGATAGCTATCCAAGCACTAGCAAATCTAATCGAGGGACTGAGTTTCGGAGCTAAGAAAGCTAGATATCTACCGATATACGATGTTGTAGGAGCTATAGCAGCTCTATCACATCCAGTACCATTCATGGTGTCTCCAGCTAGAGTAGGTAGAGATGGTAGCAACTATATATCGAAGACATTATCTAGAGCTTCAAACTATGTAGATCTATTCAAGGATGTAAATGAAGAGATAGAAATTGTGTATATGGATAATGAAGGTCTTAGTATAGAAACAAACATCAAAAATGTAAATATTGAAAAGGCCAACAATGTCTCAGATCTTATAGCAAAGATACTGAAAAAAGTTGAGGAAAAGGTTAGGGATTAGATGTGGCTAGAAAGCTCTATGCTGTACTAGCAGAAGTATCGACATATGGCACTCTAGCTATCTATACCCCCTATGCATCTATATCTGCTGACACATATCTTCTACCACCACCAACAACAATAGTTGGAGCACTAGCATACTCTTACTACAGATCATTGAATGACTTGAGAGAGTTAACAGAAAATGGATCTTCACCAGCTGTAGAACTGATTGACAAGAAAAAAGTTCTCTATGCAGCTGCAGGAATAGTGAAGCCTATTGGGCTCTCGAAATCTATAGAGAGGTTATACCAACATATATATCTAAAGAAGCCGCACTGGAAAAGACAGGAAATGGCTTATACGATAGGTGTTCGCCCTATATCTGTAGTTGATAGACTACAGATATTCTTTATTTTAAGTGATGAAGAATTGGTGAAGTATTGCTACGGAATAACGAGACTTGGTAGAAAAGAGTCTCTAGTTGCTGTAGATAATGTAGTTTCGATACCTTTAGAAAATGCTTTAACAGATTCAAAATACTGTGAAACAAGTTTCTATTTTCCATTAAGTATAGCTAAAGATTATTCACCAAGAGGGATGTGGATAGAGATCAATATGCCTATACTTGATAAACAAAACTATGCCAAGAAGACAACTGTTCTAGAGCGATACGTAGTACCTAAACCTTTTACCGATGCAAAAGCCACAGTAGAGCTGAATGAAGAGGGTGTAGTGCTCAAGATGAATATAGGAGATAGAGAAATAGTTGAAGTTCCTGTACCAAAACAGGCTATAGAAATATAGAGAAGGTGTAGAGAATGTCTAGACATGCGAAGTCATCTACACTTCAACCAAAGATAACAGTACTGGATCTTATAAAATATAGGAACTATGCATTTGCTTGGTTCTCTGAGATAGCTATAAAGCTATGTACTGGTAGAGATCTCGAGGAACTAAATCAGAACAACATAAGTAGCATTCTATCTGATGTAGCTAAATGCTCTAACGATCTAATAAACAAGATGCATAAAGCTAATAAAGATCCCTGTACTTCTAGTCCTATACCTCTAACCGGAAACGATCCTAAGGAGAAGATGAATCTCTGTTACGCAAACACAGTCCTCAATAACTTGCTATCCATGTCTAAAATAGAATCTCTACCACTTCCTCCAGCACTTTCTCTAGAATTTGCAGAGTTCACAAGATCATTCATGGGTATTGGTAGAGAGAAGAGAAACGTATTTGTGATAGCTGAAGATGTTCTTGCGCTATCGATTATAGGGGCAAGACTAACTCAATCATATGTAGCTAACCGTGAATATGGCTACGTATACGTAGAAGTTGTACCGTACATTCTTTCCCTAGATAAGCTTAGAGACCTAAACTCTTTAGCCAAGAGAATTACAGAGAAAGTTCAGAAGAATGAGGGTAGCATAAACGTTGTCTTCATTGGTATAGCGACAGCGATTAGTATCGTAGCCAAAGAGTTTCTAAGAGATATCCTGAAACGCGATGGACATACAATAGCAAACTACTTAAGGATAACTAGAACTGGGAACAAGATCATGGTTAAGGGCTTTGATTCTATAGATCTTGTACATCTAGCCAAGATAGTTAAGGCTGGTGGCATCGCTGGTGCACTATACAGTATACTGAACAGATATCCATCCAAGGAGTATAACTCGTTGAGGAGATTCATAGAGTTAGTTGCAACAAACTTGATAAAGTATCAGAGCTTTAGAAAGCCTCAATACATATATGAGATCCTTAGGTACCTAACATCACCTGAGCTAAATACTGAAGGAGTTGAATGGTACACAAAGAAGAATACTAGAGGGCTTGACTGGAGTGAGATTGTAGAGAGATTCACAAGACTTTCTAGACTCATAAACTAGTCAGCTGATTCTCCGAGGAAGCTAAAGCATGTCTCATTTGTGCAGCAAATTTTCAAGTGGTAGAGCACTTATAGATACTCTCTCAAACTATATATACAGTCTCAATAAATTTGATCGAGTTATAGTCGTAGAAGCTCCTACAGGTTATGGCAAATCTGTTGGAGCACCTATTGTAGGTGCATTAAACTATACAAAAAATTTTTCTTATAACTTCATCCATGTGTTACCTCTAAGAGCTATAGTTGAGGATCTCTACTTATGTAAGTATTTAGCAGCTGTAACCAGCTGTAAATCAACTAAATGTAGAGCATTACCGCCAAATGTGTTTATCGAGGCTCTGAAGACAATGGAGATAGGTGAAGGTGATATAGCTTACCAGATGGGTCTAGACCATATGATTAGAGGTGTAGGAGTGAAGGAGCCTACCTACGACGCTAAAGTGATGGTATCTACACTAGATTCCTTTGCCTACACCTTCTTCAGAATACCAGTAACAGAAATGTTTAGAGAAGTAAAACATTATGCTATTCCTAGGGCCCGGATATTTACATCAACTGTATTTCTTGATGAAGTTCATATGCTTAAGAGATTCGATGACGAGTCGTCTGAGAGAGCTTTAGCTTTCTTAAAGATACTTCTTGAGTTCTCTATAAAGACATCGACACCTGTTGTATTAGCAACAGCAACTCTATGGAGTAGATTTAGAGAAATTCTAGCAAATTGGTGTGAAGGTAAAATAATGTTCTTCACTCTATCGAATAGAGATGAGAAAAGCGGTTCAACTGTTTATGTAAGAGACCGGGAATTCGAAGATGCTGCAAAATCGATAAAGTGGGTCACGAGTATCGTAGAAGAGAAAGATCTTGTGGCAAAAATCAATGAACATAGTAAATGTGATGAGAGGGTTCTTGTGGTAAGAGACACTATACGTCTTGCTGTAGACACATACAATAAAATTGATGTTGATTCTAATGAGAAGGTTCTTATCCATAGCAGGCTATGTCTAAAGGATAGAGAAGATGCTGTAAATAGGGCTAGGACTGCAAAAGTTGTTGTAGCAACACCTATTATTGAAGCAGGTGTTGATTGGGATTTTGATGTAGGTTTTAGAGATGCTACAAACACACCTTCAGCAATACAAGTCTTTGGCAGGATTTGTAGAAGTAGAAGAGATTGTGAAGCTTCTGTCTATCTAGTCAAGGTAAAGAACAGCCTAAGAGAGCTGATTGAGTACATAAACATGAATAGATACATCGACTGGAGAATACCGTACAGCTATACTAGAAACGGAGTAGAGTTCAAAGGCTATAGCGAAGTATTAGAGAAATCAGCTACCATAACCATAGGTGTAGACAAAAATGCGGAAGAAATCTTCAGAGCATTAACAGCACCAATCTTCCTTCCATCAAAATACATAGAATCTGTACTAGAGATTACGAACTACAGCATACTTAAAGAACCTCTAACACAATTTTATGTATATGGATACAACAAACTTGAAAACTCGAGGAATTCAGATGAAATTATATCTGGAACCTTCACATATTCCTTAGAATTAGTGCGAAAACAATTGCGATGCATTGACTATTTCGTATGTGTTGTTGATAGAGAAGGTGAGCTGATTACGAGCTTCAGAAAAAATGTTTTACACACTACCATCAATTCTGTAGAGTATGCAAAACTGTACAAGGAATGTATTAAGTCTTCCTCGGAAAGTAGAGGTAGACCTATTTTCATAGGATTTGTTTTAAAGGAGAACTGCTACAGAAATGGGCTTGGTTTCGTAGGTGATGAGTAGTGTGTTACGCTTATAGAGATAGAGGATCAGAAGAGTTTTTACTAAACCACTTAGTGGGTGTAGAGAAGTGTTGTGAGGAGAGGTGGGAGCTTAACGCATTATCATGTAAGATCTCCAGAGTGCTAGGGATACCTATAGATGATGTGAAAAACGCTATACTCTTGAGCTCGTTGCTACACGATCTAGGTAAAGTTGCGCAAAAGTTTCAAAAAGAATGTGATCAAGGGATATGTAGAGAGTTTCCGGGACACTACATGATATCGGCGTTCTTGGTACACCTAGGGCTAAGTGCTATGGAAATTGTAGTAGAAAGGGAAGATGTTAGCAATTTTATGGAGGATAGATTTGATAAGATTGATAAAAATAAGGTTACAGGTATTCTAATTCTATTCCCTATAGCGTTTCACCACTATCACCAAGTTAGAGGCTATAGAAGTTACTCTTTTAGCGAGTATTTGAAGGAGTTTGTTGAAAAGCCTAGAATTTGGGATAGATGTATTGAATGTCTAAAATCAATACATGAATATATAGACAATAACAACATACTTAATATAGCTAAAAAGTTGCTCGATTTTTTGTTGAATCTAGATAAGCTAAGGAACAGCGATGTGTATAGGAATAGTAAATTATTTATCGAGAATTTCTATAACAATGTAGTGGATGAATATGTGAAATTGCAATCAATAACATTATCGAGTGTTGTTATAGAATCGATTACAGGTTTGATTAATTTATGTGATGGTTATGTAGCTCATAGAGCACGAGGTGTTGGTAGGAAATGATATCGGTGTTTAATATCAAGGCTACTGTTGTTAGGTCTGTTCCTCTTATTGGTTGGAGTGGTTCTTTTGTGGCTAAGGTTGTTAAGTCTTGTTTTCCTAGAGAGGTTCTTGATTGTGGTTTCTCTATTTCTCCTTTGCTTCAGAATGGTAGGATTGTTTTGAGTGGTGTTAATGGTTCTCATGTTGTTTTAGATGATGGTTCTAGTTTTTGGTTTAGGTTTACTTCTTATTGTAGAGATGGGTCTGTTGTTGCTAGAGTTGTTGATGTTGTATCTAATGATGTTCTTGATGTTTTTAGGGCTTCTGAGGTTGAGTTTCGTGTATATGAGTCGTCTATTGATTTGCTTAATGACTGCGATTTTTGTGGTGAGGATAAGCTTGTTAAGTTTATTGATTCTAGGGGTAGAGCTATGGTTGAGGTTTTCTTTGGTCCAACAATGCTTATGTTTAGGGGTTGGAGAGTGTTGTATCCTTCTCCTCAGAGGCTTGTATATACCTTGGCTAAGTCTAGTGTTGATTTCTTGAGTGTTGATCCTAGGGTTGCTAGGAAAAGAGCTAGAACTCTATCTAGGAATATTGAGATAGTTGGTTACGGAACCAAGGTTGTAGATATATATATAGGTAGGAATAGAAAGGTTAAGGCATTCATGGGGAAAACCGTCTTCGGGGTTCAGAGGCTGGAGAACCTTAGGGATTTTGTTGAGCTACTTGAGGTCGGTAGACTGGTTGGTGTTGGTAGGTCTAGGGGTATAGGTTTTGGCTATATAAGCTATAGAGTATTGTCTTGAATTGGTGGATATAGTTTTGATGAAGCTCTACATAGTTTCAAAACCTTTAAATAGTTCTATAGATGATATGCTTAAGGTAGTAGGTTTCGATAGAAAAACAGCTATAGCTATTGTTGGCTCTAATCTAGCTGAAGAAGACTACTGTAGTAGGTATCTATGTCTAGATACATTAAATGGTTTCGAGGAATTAGCAAAAAACGTAGTCGAGATTATTAAGAGAAGAGGTATTCGTTATGTAAAGCTTGTGCTAGGAGATACAGATGGTCTTACTTCAACAGCTATCTATACTATGTACATGGTTTTTAACACAATTGAGCTAGCTATAGATCTAGAGATTGATCCTCTAAACATAGTCTATGATGAAGAACTTATTAAGCTAGACTTCAAGCCTAGGCTTTGGCTAGATCTTAGAGATCTAGAGATACTGACTAGACTAGATAGCTGTAGAGCTAGTAGAGATATAGCGGATATACTCAACATCCCTAGCTCTAGCTCAAGACGAAGACTATTCAACATGATGAGGAAAGGATTAATAGATATAATGTATAGAGGTAGGAAAAAGATATATTGTCCAACAACTCTAGCCAAGATCTTTTCCTACACATTGATGCAGATGTTTCTATAGAAACAAATACTGCATCTAGTCTTAGATGGAGTTGATCTAGGAAGCTTCTCTTCAGCAATCATCTTGTGGATCTCTTTTACAGATCTATAGACTATTTCCCTAATATTGGGCGATATAGCTATCTCGAATACAGATCTAGGTTCGAGGGAGAGAATAATTGCTCTATAGACAGGTTTATTGATTGTTTCTTCAACAGCTATAGCATAGCTTACTAACTGTACTACATGGTGTAGAGCATATCTTTTAATAGCTTTAGGAGAGCTTCTGAGCTTAATCTCTATAGGTATAGCTTCTTTATCGCATATAGCGAGAGCATCTACATAGCCATGTATACCTAGTCTACTGGAGTAGACATATCTATCAACCTCTATACAGCATCTATCGCTAAGCTTATGCTTAATAGCTTCATATATGTTTTGAAGTGAAGGTCTAGATTCTCTAGCATACATCATGGACTCTGTAGGAGGTTCAAGTATAGTGAATATCTTGAAGTAGGCTATCCTCGGACAGTAGGTGTATTCCTTGATTATTGTTATAGGTATCATAGAACTTCTAATGATTTCTCACCCACCTTAGCCTGAGAATTAAAGAACATAGCTTTATCCATGTACTCCTTAGGCACAACTATAACACCTATAGAATCTGTAGATCTATCTATAACTCTTAGAAGAGCTCTAAAAGCTTCTTTAGCTAGACTAGTGTTTCCTTTAGCTATATATACACTTCTCTGAACCCTTTGGAAACCAAGTCCCTGAAGCTTTTCAGCAGCTATAAGTCTTCTACTATTGTCAGATATATCATAGAAAGCAACTATATAGCTCAAACTATATCACCAGTCTAGCTCCTCTATACTCTAGACCTTCTCTAATGCAGTAAGCTAGATCCCATGCATCTCTCTTTATAATTTCAGAAAGCTCTTCTCTTTTACTAGTTTTAATGTATAGATATCTCTGTCTAAGGTTTTCGAGAACAATAGATGCTACAGATTTTCTAGAATCTGTGTCTAGTCTATCTTGTTGAATAGCTAGCTTAATCTTCTTAACGTTTATCACAAGAGGTTTATCTACCGCAATAGCTCTAAACATCTCGACAAAGTCTAGCGTTAGAGAAGGCTTTCCACTTTTAGGGGTATGGAGAACACCTAGATATGGATCTAGACCAGCAAAAAGAAGAGATCTTTCACATACGCTATAGAGAATCCCGTAGCCATAGTTTAAAGCCATATTGAATAGATCTCTAGACTCGTGGTCTCTACCCCTAAACCCTAGGCTATCTGGGAGTAGAGAGGCTATGGTTTGCCAATAGGCTTTAGCTGCTCTAGACTCAAACGACATGAGGATATCTCTATCAAGAATCTTTGGATCTAATGCTCTAAGCTCTGTAGCTATAGAGTCTATCTGGTAAGCAACTTCTCTTAAGCTTGGCTCTCTATAGTTTTTCGCTAGATACCTTACGAGCTCTACTTGGTTAACTATCTTGGTATAGACAATCTCTTTAGCCAGCTTCCTACCGTAGTCTCCTTGAAACAACATGTACTGGGAAACTCTTACAGCAACAGTTTTGTTTATATATGGTGGATATAGGCGTGCTATAGGCATCCCGTTAAAATCTAGGAAAACAAAGTCAATACCTCTTCTAGCAGCAACTCTAATAGCTTTAGAGGATATACTAACCCTTGAAGAAGCTACAACTACACAATCTATATCTGGAGGTATAAGGATTTTCTCCTTAGAATCTCCTTTAACAACATATATACCTCCTCTCCTACACACCACTCTAGAGCCAGGAGAAACTATGGTGAAAATCTTCATCTCTTTCCACCACAAAAAACAGAATAGGGACAACTAGAGTAACAGTTATCTGGTATAGGTGGCTCTTCACCATGCTCTAAGATCATTGCCACTCTATCTCTAGCCTCTAGAGCATTTCGATGTTGGAAAAGCCTTGTTTGCATCATACAAAGAGGTCTTTGAATTTATACAGGATCTAATTTCAATACCGCTGGGAGCTTCAATAGCTAGGGCTATTATGTCTGTTGTCAGCAGATTTGCTCAGAGAATTGGGTTGGAGGGCAAGTCCGTGGTTGTTGTTCTCGATGATGTGTATAGAGCTATAGGTTTGGATGAGGTGGATAGATATACAAAGTCTCTCTATGAATGGATTGGCTATCTACATGAAAGATACAAGGCATCGAACGTAGCCATAGTTCTAACAACCTCTGAGGGCATGTCAAAGAGGATTCTATCCAAACACACATATGTATCCATATACATGATGTGGAACCTGCCTAAGAAAAGCTTTGAAGAGTTCGTCGAGCAGCTGAATCCACATATAGATGCCGAAGCCATTTGGATGCACACCGGAGGCAATCCACGGGCAACCATAGACCTGGCAAGACATGGCTGGAGCATCGACAAGTGGCTTAGCAAAATCTACGAGGATAGAATCAGAAGAGCTGTACACATAATCGGAAGAGACAAAATCCTCCAACTTGCAGAAAATCCAGACTTTGATTGGGCAATAGCCGAGAAACTCGAAGAGCTAAACCTTATGATAGAACTTAGAAGAAGTTCCGCCATAAGCCAAATACCTAAGAAAGACCTTGACCTCGGCATAGGCGAGGAGTGGGCATGGCAAATACCGGCATACAGATATGCAATCACACGATTCGCAAAAAGCTAAACACAGCATTGAACAAGCATTTATTAGAGGCTTTTAGCTTTGAAAGCCATGGCTATTGCTTAATACCATTGCAAAACCTCTTTTCAGAGATGCTGAACCAGGGAAGGCATCGATGTATAAATTTTTAGATTAGACAATATGCTAAACACAATGTAGTTATGATTTTGGATGATACAACCGCTGAAAAGAATTTGGACACCATTGCCAAGTGTCCTGTCAGAGAAGGTATGGGTAACAACATCAAAAGAGATATATTTAAACACAATATCAAAGGCTATTAGCAGATATGGTGCCATAGATGCTGTATCCAGCAATGTCTCAATCTATGTAGTCAAACCTGGATTCAACGAAAAAGCGAAGAGGAGTTTCACAGCATATATTGAGATGTCCTCAACTCCATAGAGATTGTGTGGCGGGCCCGGAGGATTCGAACCTCCGACCACCGACTTCAGTGGCTTTGCTTCTCTGCTTTTCGTATGTATTCGCTACATAGTTCTAGTATTCCCTTGTAGTCGTCTGATGAGATATCGTCTCCTACTCTAAGCTCTAGGAGGCTTCTACACTCTTCTTCGCCGAGCCTGAGCCTGGCCATGGGTTCACCACTTACTTGTTTACTGTTGCTCACATAATTATGCCTTGCCGGCTCTTGGTTAGTGGGGAGCGCAGTGTCTCTTGTTGTGGAGAGTGATAGGAGCGTTGAAGCAGGGGTGAAGCAGAGGTACACAGTGTACGTAAAGCCATCGAAGAAGGTAGTCGTTACCAGACCGGGTTCAGAAGCAAGCGTATCATTACATGTAGAGTCGAACACCAGTCTAGAAGTCCACTTATTCGTCGAGGGACTAGAGCCGACCATAGCAACCTACACTCTTTCACCGCAGAGGGAATATATACCGTTCACTTCGAGCCTGGAGCTCCTAGTGTCGCATAACGTTATAATAAACTAATAATAAAAATAACTAGATATATGGTCTTGAAAATTGGGAAAAAATAGAAAATGAGTTGGGATATTAGCTGTTGCTAAAGCTTATTGTTACTGGGATATTCCAATGAACCGAGTAATCCCACTCCCACCAACACCAGAACAAGAAACAACTCTGGTACCAATGTCTGAATCCAGCAGCAGGGCCAAGTTCTATTGTATACGTTTGAGTGCCTGGATATGTTGGATATGTTTTGATATAAGCTACTGTAATTTCAAATGTCCATGCAGCTCCTAGTTCTGCAGAACTTGGTGGAGGTTCGTTGCAGTGCCAGAACTCCCAATGGCTCTTGGGGTAAACGTCTGTTAGAGACCATGATACACCATTTGCGCGCCATGATGTTGACTGAGTATAGCTCGCAGTGATGGCTGGCCCATTCTTAGATATTGAAGCTGATACGCTAAACGTTTCACTCCAACTTTGTGCACAACTTGTTTGAGATGACTGCGGAATCAAGTTGTAAATGCCAAAGACACCATATTTATCATAGATATATGGGCCAACGCCTCCACCAGTAGCACTTTGACCTGCTTTTCCAGCAACAGTAAATCCATCATTATTGCTTGAGGGATTTACAGGATCGACAATATCTCTCAAATACACTGCATACCATTCATGATATCCAGCCTGTGTATATCCAGCGAATTTATATACTTCATAGTAATAATATATGTTACCATAAGAACTACTTTGATAGCCATAACCAATCAATATCAAATTCCAATTTTGTTGTGTCACACCAGCATTTACATCAGGCAAGCATAGTATTGCTAACAGGCCTAAAAGAGCTAGCAGAACCGACAGATGCGCTCTGCCTATCGCCCTCATCATACTCACCCCTTCACCTCCCAGGTACTAAATCATTTTCTGCTTTTACAACTAACATTAGGGTATTAAGCAATGCCTTTTGGATTGCATCATCTATGTTGTTGAAGTCGTCGATATGCACTGTGCCTGTAAAATCGATTGGAACTAGCCGCCCATCTATGTTCCTATATGTCCTGCCTACAACGATTAACAAATTCTGTGATATGGTTTCGGCTCTTCCATCTTTATACTGTTTTGTGATTGTAACTCTAGATTCGCTAATGTAGCTGAGTGGTGGGTCAAATAATTTACTAATACTCTGAATTACTCTTGAATCATTTGCTACAAAAAGTATGTAGTTGCTGCCTCGTGCAAGTCCACGAAGAACATCGATGTTTCTAGCAGAAGAATTTATCTCTTTCAACACCTCCTCGTCTAACAGATTCAATATGACTATAGACGGCTTCCAAAGTTCGCTACCAGCAAGCGTGGATACACTACCACATCTTGTTGTCGAAGCGTTAATGTTCTTATAAGTCAAGATTTTCTGCAGGTTTTTGTACAGCACACTGCTATTGTGTTCTACAACTATGAAGCTCCATTTATTAAGGAGTTGCAAATCAATACCAGCTTCAACGTCGCTTTTCGGGATTACACTATTTTCCTTGCTTACAATTGCAGATGAATATATCAAACCACCAATTATTGACAAGCCTATGACAATCAACACTATGCTAACCTTATTATTTAGCCTAATCATAGAGAACAACTTTACACCCCAAGTTATAAAGTTAAGATAAGAAAGTTAAAAAACTTTTATGACAGTATTTGTTTTCCCTCTATAGCAATGCTTTTTACTACAGGCCTTCGTATGCCTATTATATTTACTTCCCTCTCCACTCCTCATAGCCTACACCACTGGTTTCCACAGATTTGAATGTTGGAGTGTTGCTTGAAATGAATATTTATACGATATAGCTATGGGTGTGATGGTCTTGTGTTTTTCCGCTGAGAGAATAGCTCTCGGGGTTTACCGCTGGTACTTGAAGTAGGTGTTGTCGTTCTTCTTGTTCACGTGTTCTTCGGGCACAACGAGGTGTTTGGTAATTGCACGTGCTTGTGCGGGGTTGTAGTTTACCTCTGCTACTAACTCTCCATAGATGGTTTCTAGCCTAAATCCCCCGGTGTTATCGGGGTAGACAGCTATATATAGTATTAGTGGCGATCCCTAAGCTAGCCGTCCCATGGTTTTAAGTATGTAGTGTATTTTCCTCGCTTCTCTGTAACTGTCATGGAAGCACGCCTTTATTAGGCCGCCTACTGGCTGCACGTGTACGAACTCCTGCCTGAAGCCCATATCCCGAAGTATTTCCGCTAGCCTTTCGGAGCGGAAGTAGTGGTAGTTGGGTTTAGCCTTCTTCTCCCAGTAGATGAATATGTCGTCAATCCACAGTACCCATCTTCCATTCTCCCGCGTGCCTACGAGGGTGTGCTGTATTAGCCCCAGCGCTCTTCGTGTCTGACCCTGCTCTACTAGCCTTTCAGCAATGCGAAGCACCCTCTTGACAGCTAGTGGAATGGTCTTCTCCCTTGCGGTGCCTCTGCCTTCTGCTTCCGAATCCGTGGCAAGTGTCTCTAGCAATTGTTTGGCACCCTTCCGGCCGCTTCTAACCCGTTTAGCATCTATTAGCTCTAGGATTAGCTCCTCATCGTCTACAGCGGTGTAGTACCTGCCCTGCCTCTTCACGATTATTCCCTTGTTCGCCATCATCTCGATGAGGTCTCCGACCGTGCCGTTGCTCACCTCCCTGCGTTTGAAGAACTCGTAGATGGCCTTTATGTCGATGAAGCTCATTCCTCTATCTCGTAGAAAGCTGCTTAGGAGGAACCAGATGACGTACTGTATCCCATTGATGAAAGTCTAAATATATTATAGTAGCTTAGCAGTATGTGCAGGTAATTCACTACCTCTACTGGGAGGCTATGCGGCATTATGACGAGCACTAGGTTTATGGTGCCGAGAACCTCGTTGAACGTACTCCTAGCGATAACTTGGAATGGGTACATCCCTAGTTTGTTTTGTTTTCTAGGAACCCCCTATACGGGGGTTATGTTCCTCTCTTGCCGGGGGTTGATACGGCATAAGCATCAACAGCATAATAATTATCATCAACAACGGTATCAATAATGCTTGGTAATGTTTTAGAGCTAATAACCTATAACCCTTCTAGAAAAGCTCTTCTAAGGTTATCATCAATTCTTACAATTCTCCAACTCAAAACAGGATTATCACCATCAACAATACCTATATAGAGAGCTACAGCAAAATCAACTGGATGACCAATCCAACTCTCTATAGCTAGAGCATATCCAGCTAAAGCTATCTCCTTCCTCTCAAAAACCCTCTCGCTCACAGACGCAAGAGAAATATCAACAGGTAGAAAACCAACAAGAAGATCAGGTTTAACAAAATCAGATAAACCAATAGCTGCTCCAGGAATCATAGGCTCAACAGATATAGGGACACCATCCTCATTAGAGTACATAGCTAGCGACAAAGCCTTCCTAAACAACTTCCTAAAGAAACTCCTATAACCTCTAAGCATTGGATCAAAACCATGAAACATTTTCTCAAAACCTCTAACAATATCAACAACATCTCTATCCCTAAACCTAAAAGGATAGAGAAAAACATCATGAACAGCTCTACCAAAAACAAAAACACCTCCATCAACCCTAACCCTAACAACCCTCCTAAGCCAAACATCCCTCTTACTAGGACAAGGACTAGAAACATCAGAGATACTGGGCCTAGCCAAAAACCTAGAACCAACAACATCAAACCTCCAACCCCTAACATCAGCAACAACCTCACCACCAACAGACCTAACATAATCCCAAACCCACCTAGGAAACACAACAACCACCCAAACAAAAACAACACAAAAAACCAGATAAACATAACCCCGAACACAAAACCACTCACACCCAACTACAAAAAACAAACAATACAAAATCCAAAACAAAAACAAACATCTATTCTTTGCAAGTAATACTTTCAATACTTACTCATTAGAACATATAAATTCAATTCTTTTCATTACATCATCAGAACAGTTAAATAAACTCAACTCTTA
>JAWBDT010000026.1:0-13140 GCA_038821645.1 Ignisphaera sp.
CTACGTGTTGAAACAAGTAGTATGAGAGTTCTATTGATTCCTCCAGCTTCACTAATTAGCCTCTTTGCTTCCTCAGGATCATAGCTATATGGTTCTAGATACACAACGTTAGGAAATATAGGAGATACAATGCTTTTTGCTACTACAGCAAACCCCTTAGCTATATTCTCGACAATAGATCTTCTATCGACAACATAATTCATAGCTCTTCTGATCCTTACATCAGGAATCCTCAAAGTATTTATAGCAGCTATAACGAATCTTACACCTGTCTCATTATATACCTTAAAACCTTCTTTCTTTAGCTGAAGAGCTATCTCAGGAGGTATACCAACAGAAATATCTACTTCTCCAGTCTTTAAAGCAGTTATCCTCGAATTCACATCAGGTACAATCCGGTAGATAACTATCTCTAACGATGGCTTCTTACCCCAATGATCATCAAAACGTTGAAGTTTTACATACTGTCCCCTCACGTATTCTATAAGCCTATAGGGACCTGTGCCAATAACGTCATCTAGCGACTCGATCTTTCTATTCATATATTTTTCAGCCACATCTTTAGGTATCACAGCAACCGATAGATGAGCTAAATGTTCTATGAGTGGTGCAAAAGGTTTCCTAAGCCTTAATGCAAATGATGATGAATTGTATACAATAATGTCATCTATGATCGGCACACCTTCAGCATCTCTAAGAAGCATTCTACCAATAGGGCTTATCTCCATTGATCTCTTGATGCTTGCTTCAACATCCCATGCAGTCAACTCTTTACCGTTATGGAACTTTACCCCGTCCCTAAGCACAAAAAACCAAAACGTTTCGTTAATATGTGTATATTTTTCAACAAGTTGGGGAATGTACACGAGTTTTCTCTCAACAGGATCGTAATCTATTCTGAAGAGACTTTCGTAGACTTTTCCAAGGATCTCGAAATCAGCAACGCTTGTAGCGTAGTTAATGTCTATTGTTGTGATATCCGTAGATATAGCGATCTTCAATTCTCTAACATAACGAGATCCGTTACTGCCTCTGAATACACCTTCTCTAGACAAAACAATGTAGATCAGAGAACATGCTACAAAAACTACAGCTAAGATGGCTATAATTCTAGCTGGAGATCTTGTCATTTTGTATTCACCTCGCATAGGTACCTAAGTTTAAACTATTTATGGGTTACCTCCAATAATATTTAAACTATTTAAACTGTGAAGATAGGAATACACAAAATGCTGAGGATAGATAAACAGAGCACTAATACCTACTAAGTACGTGCACCACAATAGAGCGCTAGATCCATATAGGTATTGCTAGCTAATCTCTGGAAATAAGTTAAGTGTTGAGTACGGTATTGATGTATAAAATAGACGATAAGTTTAAGAAAATATATGGCTACTCAGTACTGGTGTGCAAGGTGTAGGTATTGACTAAACACAGCGAGATAAAGAGTCTTTTAGAGAGATCTAGACGTTTCTACGAATCTGCTCTCTTTCAAATCGATAAAGGGTTCTACGATCTAGCGATGTTTAGTTTTGAACAAAGTCTCCAACTCTTCCTGAAATCAGTTCTACTTATCTTGGGTGTAGATTACCCAAGAACACATAGCGCTAGAAGACTTCTCGAGTTAATCTATGAACTCACAAACGATGAAGAGGTCAAAAGATTATGGATAGAACATAGTGTGGAATTAGCTCTACTTGAAGATGCCTATATAACCTCGAGATACATACCTAGAGACTTCAGAGTTGAAGAAGTATTGAGAGTGAAAGAAGCTGTAGACAAGGTGTTTAGAGTTGTCAGAAAAACTATTGATAAAGTTGGCTAGTCATAGAGCCGAAGTCTATAGGAATATTAGACACTACCTCAAGATAATTGTTGAAACAGTTAAAGAACTAGATAGAGAAGCCGAGGTCTATCTCTTCGGAAGCATTGTTGAAGGTACATACACGTTATCAAGCGATATAGATGTACTGATCGTCACAGATCATCATCCAGAAAACCTGCTAGTGAAGTTGTGGGAAAGAGGGATAAAAGATCCGTTTGAGATACACATAATAAAGAGAGATATACTTGATCTCTATAGAAAAAGATCGAAATTAATGAAAATAGAGGATACAATTGATTTTATCGACACACAGCATCTTGGAAAATCAATACAAATATGATATTTGAATAGATAGAATCTAAAATCTCTAAACTAAACACAATTTTGTTGCTAATTAATACAGAATTATCAAATAATATATAGTATGGGCTCTATATAACCCTATAGCATTGCAACTAGGACTATGGCTATAGTTGGTGTATCATATATCAACTAATTACATTCACAAACATATCATAATTATCTATTTATGTTTAAACATAAATTAAATAATGCACCAATCATAAGTTAAAAACAGCTACATGATATAGTTATGAGATGTAAAAGATAATAGTCGTAATATCACGATCTACTATACATTATATGGTACACTATAGCATAAATTCTGTCAAAATCTATATAGATCTCTTGGCTAGCTAAAGTTTAGAGCTCGGTATCTATGATTTCCATGTTTAATTATTTGGTTAGGTAAACACTATGAATATTCTACTGAAATATGATTATTTGGAAGTGTTTAAAACAAGTTACGCTATAGCGTTTGGTTAAGGTTTCTAGAGACTAAAGAGAATTATAGATATTGCTTAAAATCTTGCTCTAGTGATAGAAAACAATTGAATCAGTTAACTGATGCTAGAGAACTAACAAAGTTAATCAAGATACATTATCACTATGCTACTTAACTGAAGTAGTCATGTAATACAATACCTTTATATAACCAAAGTAAGTATCTTAGAATAATACTTTAAGTATCTTAGAATAAGACACATACATCTTGATGGAGGTACCTAATAGATGAGGTTATGGTCTATCCATCCAAAGTATCTAGATAGAGTAGGTCTTATTGCTCTCTGGAGAGAAGGTCTTCTAGCACAAAAAGTTCTTGAAGGATCAACAAAAGGTTACACAAACCATCCACAATTGACGAGATTTAAACAATCACAGAACCCATTACTATCTATTGGTACATATCTCTACTATGTATATCTTGAAGGCATAAATAGAGGATACAAGTTCAATCTAAATAAAATCAAGGTATACGATACATCTATCACAGGCTTTATACCAATAACATCTGGACAAATAAGATATGAATACAAGCTGCTCTTATACAAACTATCATCTAGAGATCATCAATGGAGGAAACAGATAGAATGTATAGAGAGAATAGATGTGAATCCGGTCTTCTATATAATTGAAGGACCGATATCTGAATGGGAAAAGCCTAGAGATTTCTTGCTAAGAGACGAAGATAGCGAGAGCATCAAATGTGTATAGAACTTTGGAACCAGGCATAGGGCTACAATAATGATTTGGTGCAAAAGTGTTAAACTTCAATGAGTAGTGTAGTGGCTGTTGTATTGATTTAAAAAAGCTTTACCTGTTGAAGATGTTAGAGCCATCTATTAGCTTTATACTTAATGTTATCCTCCTGGAGTTCCATGCCATGGACTGTCTCTCCATATAGCACTCCACATATCTTCTTCATTAACAACATATTCGGTAGCCACATTATCTCTAACGCTGGTTAAAACTTTATGATGCTTAACTTCATCTTCATGTATAGCCATTATCAATAACTTTATTCTAGGATCACCGAATTTAGTGAAGAGCTGTTTTGTTGTCTCCATCATCTTTAATTCAGTTTCTATATGTCTCTCAATTTCTTCTTTAAGAATTCTAAATTCTTCTTGAGAAATAGCTGGTTGGTATCTAGCGATAAGCTCTATGATAGCTGTATAGAATTGTGCATGTTTTTCACTATCGCTAGCAATACCTATTAATAGTGCCTTCATAACTGGATGGTTAATTCTATCTGCTAAAACCTTAAGGCTTTCAGCATATTTTTTCTCCATATCAACTAGATACTTAAATATTTCAACATCTTCAACCACTATGAACCACCTAAGACATGTATTGGGATTCTAAGAATTTAAGAATTATCTAGATAAAAATTACCGAAATACTGCTATAGTTCATAGAGGAGTTAGTAAAGGATTTAAAAGTTATACATGAAGGTTATGTTAATATTGTAGAGAAGAATAGAGATATGCTGTAGGTCATACAGTATGGGTTAAACAATTCGATACGATATAATCTATATCCATTCTCTAAATTGTAGAAAACTGTTTCTAAGTCAAGATCTTCTAGTTTACTAAATCTATAACCATATCTATATTCTATAATATGTTTATTGAATTGATATTAATATGGGTAACAGTTTATTAATTTTCTGTATTTCCACAAAATCACTTGATGAATCAAATTGATGTGGCTATTCATCATCTCTATTGTATATGGTGTATTAGTGTCGCTAGATCCTATACTGTTTGTATTTATAGCATATAATTTAGAGGTTTCTGGTACATATATGGGGTTGTTGAGCGCTATATGGAGTATAGTGTATGTCTTGATTAGTAAGGCATTGAACAGAGTTGCTGATGAGGGTTACAACAAGTTCTTATTATTGTTTTCATTTGGATTCGCAGGTATTTCATATCTATGCTTTAGATCATTGAATCATGTAACAGCACTACTATCATATACTATGCATGCTGCTTCTGTAGCCTCAATAAATCTAGCTATTTCTGTAACAATGCTCGAAAACATTGATAGCGATTTATGGCAAACATCATCAATACTCCAGAGATGTTTAAGTAGTCTTGCTAGAGGTGTTGTTCTTATTGTGATGGCGTTTGAAGGAGTTCTATCCATACATAATCTGTTTTATGTATCTCTAATACTTGCGATAATATCGCTTATTCTAACCCCATCTATATCTATAACATTTGAGAGGAGGTTCTATAGATTGAGTAGAAGTCTAGATGAGCTAGGAATGTACATTAAAGCATCATCATCTATACTATTTCTCGATAAACCGAATATAGCTCAATACATATTTACATATTCTTGGAATAAATGGAGCACTATTCCATCCTACAAAATACTCATCTCCACAGCTATGACTACAGCTTTAGGAGAATATGTTTTCACAGTATTACCCATTATATTAAGAAGGTATATGGTTTTGAACAATATGTGGATGGCATACGGAATTGCAGCAATATTCTCTGCTATAACAATAGCTATACTTAAAGATCTTTCAACAAATAGACGAGGTTTCGCTATGCTGTTAATTGCGATAAGAACATGTGTTCTCGTATTGGGGTTATCGATAATCAAAGATCTAGTGTCATTAACAATATACATAGTACTTTCATCACTACTCTATATGTTAATAGATATAACTCTATACAATATGTTTATAGAAGTTTCAGCAGGATTTTCAACAGCAAACTACTTCATATCAAGAGAAATGGGATCTATTTTAGGATCATTAATAGGTGGGATAATGATAGCGTTTGGAGATACCTCATTTTTAGCTATAGCAACAGTTATAGGATCCTTAGCAGCTCTAATACTGATATAGATAGAGTATTCCGTGTAGATAACATTTAAGCTACCGATTATAGTATGATATAGATTTGAATTAATATCAAGAGATTCAATCTTTAGTAAAGTTCTATGCAATGCTACCTATATACATCTGTAGTCCATCATATATGTGGAGCATTATTTCAAAAGAAGTCAAGGAGAAGATCGTCAAAGAGGTTACGAAAGTCTTCGAGATCTTGATGTATATAATCATGTTATCTAGATAGTTATTCATGATGATTCTAAAGATAATCAAGGTGTTAGTGGAGAATTAGCTATGAAGGGTTTGTATAGTTTAGACTATAAAATAGATTTCGCTACAATAGTTATGTAGAGCTTCTTGTTCATAATCAAAAAATCTTTTATTTTTGCTTTTTCTTCATCCAAAAGTTGTGAAGATATATGGATATAGATAAGTTATTGAAGGAACTAAGTATTGAAGAAAAGATCAGACTTATTGTTGGTGCAGGCTTTTTTACAACAAAAATTCCTGGAGTAGCTGGAGAAACTAGAGCTATTGATCGTTTAGGTATACCTTCGATAACTCTTAGCGATGGACCAGCAGGTATTAGGATACATCCAATTAGGTTTGGAGATAAATCTACATACTATACAACAGCTTTCCCTAACGAGATAGCTTTAGCATCTACATGGAATCCAGAGATTGTAGAGAAAGTCGGTAAAGCCATAGGTGCTGAAGCTAGAGAATACGGCATTGATGTTTTACTTGCACCAGGTATAAATATACATAGAGTACCTCTATGTGGAAGAAATTTTGAGTACTTTTCTGAAGATCCACTACTTACAGCTATATTAGCTGCATCTTACGTCAAAGGCGTTCAATCCGAAGGTGTGGGAGCAACATTAAAACATTTTATAGCTAATGAGCAAGAAACAGGCCGTATGAGTATAGATGTGATGGTTTCTGAAAGAGCACTTAGAGAGATATATCTAAGAGCTTTTGAGATAGCCATCGAGCTTTCTAAGCCATGGGCAGTTATGGCAGCGTATAACAAGATCTATGGAAAGTATTGTACACAAAATTCATGGCTTTTGACTAATGTACTTAGAGAGGATTGGAGATACAATGGATTGGTGATGACTGATTGGTGGGCAGGTGATAATCCTGTTGAACAAATCAAAGCTGGTATAGATCTGATTATGCCTGGCGATGATAGAGTTGTTCAAATACTTTTAGAAGCGTATAGGAAAGGAGAGTTAGATGAAGAAACAATAGATGCTAGAGCTAGAAGGGTTCTAGAGCTTATATCAAAATCTCTAAAATGGAAGGGATATAAACCATCCAATAACCCTAATCTCGAAGAAAATGCTAAAATAGCTTATGAAGCTGCTGTAGATGGAGCAATACTTCTAAAGAACAATGGAGCTCTACCAATATCTCAAGAAAAAACTGTAGCAGTATTCGGTAAAGGCTCTTATCTAACCATCAAGGGTGGTCTGGGTAGCGGAAACACATACCCAAGATATGTTGTATCTATAGTTGATGGGCTTAAGGAGAGAGGGATCAAGATAAACAATGAACTAGATAAAATCTATGGAGAGACTATGGTGCCACTATGGTTTGATCAAGATGCAGTAACCTGGTATAGAAACATGAGAGAATATGTGTTTAAGGAAGGTGATACACGTCTAATTTCATGGCTAGTTATAGAATTTACTGAAAGCATATTGTCTCGTCTTATGGCTCTAACTATCTCGGAAGACTTTATTGATGAAGAAACTCTAGACCGTATTGCGAAAGAAAGTGATATAGCTTTAATAACTATCTCAAGAATTTCTAGTGAAGGATACGATAGGAAGGCTGTAAAAGGAGATTTCTATCTGAGAGATGACGAGTATAGATTGATACAAAAGGTTTCTGAGAAATTCCATAGCTACGGCAAAAAGGTTGTTGTAGTACTCAATATACCTAGCCCTATAGAGATTATAAGCTGGAGAGATCTTGTAGACGCTATACTTGTTGTATGGTTATCGGGACAAGAAATTGGTAGAGCTGTTGCAGACATTATACTAGGTAGGGTTTCACCAAGCGGAAAACTGCCAATCACATGGCCCAAACATTTATCAGAAATTCCAGCAATAAAGACATTTCCTGGAGAGCCTAAGGAAAACCCAAAAAGGATAGTATATGAGGAGGGTATATATGTTGGCTACAGATACTACGATACGTTTGGTATAGAGCCTGCATATGAATTTGGATATGGTCTTAGCTACACATTATTTGAATTCAGAGATCTTAGAGTATATATGGATGATGATACTATTGTAGCAAAACTTAGGATCAAAAATATTGGAAATGCGATAGGTAAAGAAGTTGCACAACTATACATTAGAGCGCCTAGAGGTAAAATAGATAAACCGTATCAAGAACTTAAAGGATTCTATAAAACAAAACCATTGAAACCAGGAGAAGAAGAAGAGGTTGAGATAAAGGTACCGATAAAGTATCTAGCAAGTTATGATGGAAATAAATGGGTTATCGAGAGAGGAGAATACGAGATTAGAGTAGGTGCATCTTCTAGAGACATAAGGTTGAGAACATCAATTACTATTGAAAAAGATGTGTGTTTTGATAAACATTGGTATAGAGTTGAATGTTAATACTACCACACTATAACCTTACCTACGATACCATGGAGATAACCATAGCCTAGACCGTGAAGCTCTAGAGAACAGTTATCTAGACTAGTCTAAACAAAGATAATTAGTTGATTAATGATAGCTAGAGGTATGTTGGAAGGTAAATATCATTTACTGGTTTCCTTAGTTAAACTTTTATACCGTATATTATAGTATGCTAATAGGATACGATGTGGCTAAAAAATATGATTGTATAGAGGCTAAATCTATGTATGGGTATTTTGATGATAAATCACGTGAGTATGTAATAGTAAGACCTGATACCCCTACGCCATGGATAAACTATATAGGTCAGGAAGAATACTTCGGATTAATCTCGAATACAGCTGGAGGTTACAGTTTCTATAGAGATCCTAGGTATAGACGTATCACACGCTATAGGTATCACGGAATTCCGGCAGATCAACCAGGTAGATATATATACATAAGGGATTCTGAAACAAGTGAGTACTGGTCTCCTACATGGCAACCTGTAAAGAAGCCTCTTGACTTCTATGAATGTAGACACGGTCTAGGATACACAAAGATAAAGTCGAGGTACAAGGGTATAGCAACAGAGATAACATATTTTGTTCCACTAGGCCAGACATTTGAAGTTTGGAGATTGAAGATAAAGAACGAGAAAGATAAGGTATCGAATCTAGATATATTCTCGTATATAGAGTTCTGTTTCTGGGATGCTCTAGACGATATGACAAATTTCCAGAGAAATCTCAATATAGGAGAGGTCGAGGTTGAAGATAGTGTAATATATCATAAGACTGGGTATAGAGAGAGAAGAAACCATTTTGCCTTCTTTGCATGTTCAGAACCTATAGTTGGTTTCGATACAGTAAGAGAAGAATTCATAGGTATGTATAGAGGTCTAGAGAACCCTATAGTTGTTGAAGAAGGGGTTTCAAGAAATTCTGTAGCATATGGAGGTTCTGTTATAGGTTCACATCACATCAAGTTGTCTCTTAAGCCTGGAGAAGAGCGCGAAATAATCTTCATACTAGGTTATGCAGAAAATCCTGTGGAGGAGAAATTTGAAGCTCCTAACGTTATAAACAAGAAGCATGTTAAAGAATTACTGAGAGAATATATGAATCCTAGTAAACTTGATGAAGCTTTTCAAGAACTTAAGAAGTACTGGGACAACTTATTATCAGTAATACAAGTTGAGACACCTGATGAAGACGTTAACCGGATCATCAATATATGGAATCAGTATCAAATATTTGTGACATTCAATTTAGCTAGAAGTGCTTCATATTATGAATCCGGTATAGCTAGAGGAATAGGGTTTAGAGACTCTAATCAAGACATACTTGGAGCAGTCCATATGTTTCCCGAAAGAGTTCGGCAAAGAATACTCGATCTAGCATCAATACAATTACCAGATGGAAGTACATATCATCAGTATCAACCAATAACAAAAAGAGGCAACAAAGAAATTGGTGGTGGATTCAATGACGACCCTCTATGGCTCATAATTTCTACAACTGCATATATCAAGGAAACAGGCGACTATTCAATACTATACGAAATGGTTCCATATGATAGTACTCCTGGAACAGAAACATCTCTATACGATCATCTCAAAAAATCTATAGAATACATTGTAAATAATCTAGGACCACACAAATTACCACTAATAGGTCATGCTGATTGGAATGACTGTCTAAACTTTAACGTACTATCAATGAATCCTGATGAATCTTTTCAGACAGCACCAGATAGAACTGATGGAAAGACAGCTGAATCAGTCTTCATAGCATGTCAATTTGTTTTAGCAGCTAAAGAACTTGCAGAAATAGCTGAACACATAGGTCGTAAAGATGATGCTGAATACTTCCGTAAACTAGCGCAAGATATGGCTAGTAGGGTTCTTGAACATGGATGGGATGGTGAATGGTTCTTAAGAGCATATGATGCGTTTGGTAACAAGGTAGGATCTAAAGATAATGAAGAAGGTAAGATATTCATTGAACCTCAAGGAATGTGTATTATGGCTGGTATAGGGTTAGATGATGGTAAAGCTATAAAAGCTTTGGATTCAGTAAAGAAGTATTTAGCAACACCTCACGGCATAATACTTCATTGGCCTCCATATACAAAATACTATGTGAATTTAGGTGAGATTTCTAGTTATCCACCAGGGCATAAAGAAAACGCAAGTATATTCTGTCACCCTAATTCATGGATAATTATAGCTGAAGCTATCGTTGGTCGAGGAGATAATGCATTTGATTACTACAAAAAGTTGAATCCATCAGCAAGACACTCTATAGTTCATATACATAAAGCAGAACCATATGTTTATGCACAAACAATAGCAGGACCGGCATCAAAATATTTCGGTATGGCTAGAAACTCATGGCTTACGGGAACAGCTTCATGGATGTTTGTAGCTCTAACACAATGGATATTAGGCGTAAGACCAACATATGATGGTCTTATAATAGACCCATGTATACCGAGGAATTGGAGCTACTTCAAAATGATAAGAAAGTTTAGAGGAGCCACCTATGTGATAGAGGTTAAAAATGAAGAACATGTAAAGCGTGGAGTAAAACAGATATATGTTGATGGCAAACCGATCGAAGGAAATAAGATTCCGATATTTAACGATAATAAGGTACACAATGTTTTAGTGATCATGGGAAACAAATAGATCTTAATGTTGTGGTGGTAGGTGCTAAGGGAGAAGCCCAGGTTACAATACCAAAGATAATCAAAAATACCTAAATAAACCAAAATAACAATAGGGGTAACCACTAAGGATTTTAGTAAGATAGTGGAACCTTAATGTTGTAAATTGTTGTAGAACCAGACATTATGAAGCTCTATAAAAAATATCAGTTGGAGCATTTCAGCTAGGAGGTTAATAACTTGTTCAAGAAATAGCTCAATTTATCATCTATTCAATACATAGGTAGCTCAACATCTTATTAACATCTCTAACCAAAATATGAATAGCCATAAACCATGTTTTAGAGGTGATCTGATGAGTAGCATATTGTTAAACAAGATATCGAAAGGAAAAACTGTTTTTGGTACATGGATCACAATGGCTTATCCAGAAATTGTTGAAGCTCTTTCACTACTACCTTTTGACTGGTTTGTTTTTGATATGGAACATGCACCTCTAGATGTTAGAGATGTTGAATTTCTTTTAATGGCTATAAAGAGAAACGATATTGTTCCTATAGTGAGAGTTCCGTGGAACGATTTCGTTATAGTTAAACGAGTTCTGGACATAGGTTCTAAAGGTGTTCTTTTTCCACAAATAAGCTCTAAAGAAGAAGTAGAACTAGCTATAAGATCTATTAGATATCCTCCCAAAGGTATTAGAGGGGTAGGTCCTAGAAGATGTATTATGTATGGACTTGAAGATGTTAAAGAGTACTTTAGAAAGGCTAATGACGATATAATCGTTATAGTACAGATAGAAACACTTAGTGCCATCAACAATCTTGAACAAATAGTCTCACTAGAAGGCATTCATGGTGTTTTTGTTGGACCATACGATCTTTCTGCACAATTAGGGATATTCGGCGAATTCTCTAATCCTAAATACATAGAGACTATAAAGAGAATAGCTGAAACAGCTAAACGATACAATAAGATGGCAGGCATACATACGTTTAGTGCAGAAGATGCTCTAGAGAAAATAGATATGGGCTTCAACTTCATAGCTATATCAAGTGACATAGGATTCACTATAGGAGGAGCAAAGATGTTTCTCAAAGAACTCAACATACTATAGTTACTTTACCTAAGATTATTACCATTATACACATCTTAACACTATTTATGCTTTAGATACTGATCCCATATTTAATATTTGAATCAATACAAAATAGTCCTTATGTTTAGATATACAAAAATATCGAAAAATGATTTTCTTATAAATTTATTTTGTGATAAAGAGTTGTTATTGTCTAATATATAGAGGTATTTTGCATGTCTATATCTCATGACGAAATATTCAATTATGTAAAGATTTTAAGTGAAGCTGTCGGCCCTTCAGGACGTGAATATGATGTAAGAAGAATAGTTATTGATATGATTAAAGATTTTGCGGATAAAGTTTGGATAGACTCTATAGGTAATCTAATTGCTGTTAAAAAAGGTAATTCAAGTGGTTCGAAACTCATGGTGACTGCCCATATGGATGAAATTGGAATGTTTGTAACACATATAGAAGATAGTGGATTTCTGCGTGTTCAACCTATAGGTGGTGTATCAGAAAGAGCACTAGTCTTTCAGAGGGTTGTAGTTAAAACTAAGAATGGAAAAACGTATAGAGGTGTTGTAGGACTAAAGCCTCCTCACACCATTAAACCAGAAGAAGCAAGACAGATACCAGAGATTAGAGAACTATTCATTGATGTTGGTGCATCCTCTAGAGATGAAGTAAAGAATATGGGTATCGATATAGGTGATATAGTGACACTTGATAGAGACGTTATTAAGATAGGTAGCAATCGTATAACAGGTAAAGCTTTTGATGATAGGGTAGGTATGGTTGTAGCAATTAAAGCATTTCAATCTATAGAGAACAGTAATATTGATGTATATCTCGTACTGACAGTACAAGAAGAAGTTGGTTTAAAAGGTGCTCGAATAGCTGCTTTTGCTATAGATCCTCATATAGCTTTAGCTATAGATACAACAGTTGCGAACGATGTTCCTGGGGTTCCTCCAAATGAATGGTGTACTGCTCTAGGAAAAGGACCCGCTATAAAGGTGGCTGATGGTAGAAGTGCCTCAGGTATAATAGTTCACAAAGAAATAGTGGATAAACTTATAGAAGTAGCAAGTACGTTAAACATACCTTACCAATTAGAGATTTTAGCGGGAGGAACCACAGACGCATCTATTATTCAGTTGAATAGAGAAGGAGTACCTACAGGAGTTGTATCGATACCTACAAGATATCTACATTCATCAGTTGA
>JAWBDT010000027.1:0-11129 GCA_038821645.1 Ignisphaera sp.
CCATAGACCAACTAGAATCTATAGCAATACTATAGAGAGAAATAGTTGAAGCAAACTTTTCGCTACATCTAAACCTAATGAGAAACGGCACATCTTCACTCTTACCCTCAACTATGAATCGTTTACCTAATCTCGATTCAACAGATATAGGCATATATGCACCAATAACACTTGTACTCAGAAGACTAATAAATATGTCATAAATAGTATGAAGTAATTTAATACATTAGCTAAAATATGGATTTTTTTTTTGAATACTCTTATTCAGTAGGTTATTAATTATAACGTCCTTGAGAGTTGCATTAATAAATATTATAGATCTACGTCCAATAGTACTTAACAACTCTTTGATGTAGCTTCTTCTTATTACTTTGTAACTACTACTAAAGCTCTGAGGTCGCCAAAGAAAGATATATTGATTATTCACATCATCAGGATAATTAAAAATTGTTGCTGGGTCTTAGGACTGATAAGTTCTTTAAGAAATATAGTTACAACGTGGATCTAGTGAAGTAATGCTATTCTATTCTGCTATCTTTTCATATTTATTTATGTGTTTATTTAACTATATTTTGTTCTCTATCTATATTATTTTCCTAAAGAGAGTTGTTCTATGCTTAGTGTATTTCTGAACCATACATCTATTTGTGGAAACGGTATCTCTATACCTGCATCACTTAATGCTTTCTTCATTTTCCATAACAGATCCTTCATAGTGTCGTAAGCTACTTGTGGTGGTGTCCAAACTCTTACTGTTATTGCTACACCGCTTTGTTCAAGATTTGATACAAAGATATCTGGAGCTGGATTTACAAGCACATATGGATGTTCATCTAAC
This sequence comes from Ignisphaera sp., assembly GCA_038821645.1. Lineage (GTDB taxonomy): Archaea > Thermoproteota > Thermoprotei_A > Sulfolobales > Ignisphaeraceae > Ignisphaera. The sequence continues at coordinate 839 of JAWBDT010000027.1, forward strand.
ACATTCTTTATTACTCGATACGCTTTTTCAGCATCTTCTTTGTACGATATCGAGAGCTTGAACTCTATTCTTCTAGCTACAGCTTTGCTAAAATTCTTCGTAATACCGCTAATTATTTGTGTATTAGCTACACTGATGATGATGCCATCAAAAGTTCTTATACGTGTAAAGATAGGAGATACTTCTGTTACTTCACCTGCATTATTTGCTACTTCAACAATTTCACCAACGCTTATCGTCTTTTCAATCATTAGATAGAGTCCTGCAAAGAGGTTCGATAAAAGTGGTTGAAGAGCTACACCAATGACTATACCCGCAAAACCTCCAGCTAATACAAATCCTGTAACATCTATACCGATAGCTCCAAGAGCTACTACAACAACTGTAAACAGTAACACATAGTATATAGCTCTACTCACATTAGACGCTATAGCCTTTGATGTTCTAGCTGAAAGAAATTTTAAGAATGTTCTTCTGACTATGATACTAATCGCTATTCCAACAACTATTATAGACACAAATACGATAACCCTGTATATAGCTTCATTATTCAAAAGCGATATATTCTCGATAATGTCTCTTAAACTCATCAATATCCCCACAACATATCGCTTCTAAAACTAATTAAAGGCGATTTAACTTCTTCTGGTTCATCTATAGCTCTATACCCAGATTCGATAGGTTCTTTCTCATATTCTACAACAGCTGTTGAAGAGCTGTTGATAGTTACTATAATGCGTTGAGTACAACATCTCCAGCTACCGTATTTATAGAATATGTATAGGGGTGAGGAATCTAGAAGAAGTTTAGATAAGATAGCAAATCTATCTAATTTATTCCTTACCTCTAGATGTGATAAACAAAAACCTAGATCTATCTCTCTAGGTTTCTCTAAAAAAACATCTGTTTTACAGTACCTAGCGATAAGCCCACTCATATCTCCATATCTAGATGGTGGACCATAGAGGGTGTATTTATATAAATTGTGAAGGGGAATTATATCTATAATTACGAAAGAGCTACCACTATAGCTATAGACAGCTGCATCGATCGGTAAATAGAAGTAGAGAGATAGACTATCCATTGGCGGGACATAGATAGGTCTATTGAATTCACATAAGATATACTTTGTGATAAATCTTGGGTAATAGACGGGATACATAGGTAATAACTTTAATACACCTTTTGTTATCACCTCTTTCTCGACTACATCATCTCTATACCTTCTATACAACACATTATCTCCTAAAACATCAACATAAACTCTATACATACCCACAATAACAGATGTCTCTATCTCTCTTCCAAACATCTATAGACCACTAAGAACCTCAAAGCTACACTTATTAAAAAATGGTTAACATCAATAAATTTGCCTAAGGTTTGCGATAACAGTGCAATTTAATTAACATCATGTATTTCGTAAAGAGGCGCTAAACATTCTTTCATAACATTACTCACTGTACAAGAATTTAAATAGACTTTGATTAAGCTAGTAGCTTAGGGTTTCTAGGTATTCTGTTTTATCAGGTATTCCAGCTTCTTTAAACGCTTTTCTTCTATTGATACAGCTTTCACATGTACCACAATGTTTTTCAAGTCCTTTATAGCAACTCCATGTTCTATAAACAAGATCGCCTACCGTATTGTAACACATTTTCAAGAGTTCACTCTTCTTTAGCATGGCTATACTTGGTGTCCATACCTCGATACCTCTCCTATCTCTGAAGTGGCATATCTTTAGCGCTGATTCTATTGAAAGAAAACATTCTGGTGAACAATCAGGGTACATTGGCTCGCCCGTATCTTTTCGTGGCTCTACATCGCTGTACTGGCTACCTAAAACCACTACAGCTTTATCACATACACCTTGCTCCAGCAATGTATAGGCATAAGCTGTAGCTATTGTAAGCATAACGATATTCCTAATCGGTACAACTACTGTTCTCTCATATTCCTTCTTTATATCTACAGTTTCATCTACTAATTGAGTACCTTTCCAAAGTTTCTTCATAAACGATATATCTAGAACCAATAAATCTATAACCCTTCCCCATTTCCTCTCTACAGCAACACTATTCAATTCACTAACAATTCCTTTTACAGTTTCTAGCTCCTTTCTAGAAGCCTTGTGACCATAATCAAAAAATACAACAGATGCATCATAACCTTTACTAAGCCAATAAACTAATGAACACATGCTATCTACTCCCCCACTAACTAAAGCAACAACTCTTGTTTTAACCACATATCACCACCTCATCTGTTTGGAGATTTTTAGTGAACATAAAGATACAAATATTTAGTGATTTAAATAAACTCTTTACCTTATTCCTATGATTTTATGAAGCTGGGGCAATACTCTATATGGAAGGTTATGTTTAAGTACATACTCAACAAGTTCTGTATAGCTTATTGTGTAACTATTTGGCTGTACAGATAATCTATCTAATGGAACATGCCTCGATACATATTTTATCAACTCATGAAAATCTTTCTCAGGATCCGTGATCACGAACTTAATCCATAGTCTATCTATAGGTATTTTACCCAACTTCATACCCAGATAATCTGGATTAAACGATGGTAGCTTTGGTGATGCTACAATTAGATCAACCATTTCTTTAACTATATCAGAAGGCTCCACAGATGCATTGGTCTCTATCGCTACTCTAAATCCAAGTCTCTTTAATTCAATTACTAACTTATCGAGCTCCGATAATTGCAGTAGAGGTTCTCCACCAGTTATTGTAACCCATCTAGCTCTAGATTCTATAGCTTCTTTCACGATACTATCTATACTCATCTCTTCTCCATCATTCCATGCATACTTGGTATCACAATACCTGCAACGTAAATTGCAGCCCGAAAGCCTTATAAAAAAGCATGGAACACCTATTAGCACACCCTCGCCTTGGATAGACTTGAACATCTCTACTATCCTTATGGATACCCCACCTCAATCCAACTAGTTGGAGACTCATAAATTCTAACCTTTATACCTAGGAACGTGATTCCAAGAGCTTTTAATGATGTACAGATACGTTCAAGTATATATGTGGCTATAAGCTCAGAGGTCACATTTTTATCTCTAAATACTTCATTGAGATAGGTGTGATCCAATACTTCAATTGCATCTCTAGCAATTTTCTTAAGCAAAATAATGTCTATAACCATATTCATTTCACTCAATGAATTTGATTCAACTTCAACATCAACTATATAGGTATGTCCATGTAGATTTCTACAAGGTCCCTGATGATTTTCTATTCTATGAGCAGCTGAAAAGTATTCTCTAACACCAACTCTATATCTCATCAACCACTACCTCATAGATGTTTTATCTATTAACAAATTTTATGGATCAGATATTATATTCATGTCTTCAATATTTCCAATACTAATCATATGTATCCCTAAACCTAGAGAAATATCATAAAATTTCGATGACAAATCAACAAACATAAGATAGTGCATCAATCATAGACTCTACACTCTTAATAAACTTGGTGCATAGTATCTAGACAAAATAGTTAACTAGAGACTAAAGTGATTATAGCTAGAACTTTATTCATTCTTCATACAATATTATTTATCGAGTTACAGATAGTGATGATAATCTTATGCTTACCTCTGTAATATTTTAACCTTAAAATCTATCTTGACATATTGCTATATTTGATTTACTTTATCTAGTTAGCTTTCTTCTTTTTCAGCAACATTTTTATTTCAGATAAAAGTCTAGTGAAAGGGGTATGTAGAGGATAATAGTATTCTACTCAATATAGAGCTATGTTAGAGTAATATGTAGATCTCAAGTCTGAAGTATAGCTACATCTGGTAATCAATATCTCTATTAATTATAAATCGTGATTTAAATTATTTATTGCAATAGATTATGAGAAGATAGATACAAGCTCATATATATTTTCATATAAGATGTATAAAAAATGAATGAGTTAATAGGTTCATAATGTTACCAAAGCACTCTTATTGGTGGTGCTGATAACCCTTCTATATCTGTTGTTTTTGTATCACTACTTATTGTTATACCTATGTATAGTTGTTGATTTGGTGAAGCTGTTAGCTTCGGTATTATTATTGGATTGCTATTGGCTTCCTCTAGATGTGCTACACCGTTATATGTTACATTTGTCCATCCGCTGCCCCATAAAGTCGCCTTAAGTTCAGATTTAATTGATGAGAGATCTATTCTGAAACTACTACCAGTTATCACAGCATTTTCAACTACTTTTTGATTATTAACATATATAGCTGAGACACCTACTTCAGACATAGAGGCCCAACCATCTCTAGGTATCACTATTCTGCCTCCAACACTATTGAACTCTATCTTAACAATATCTCCTTCTGCTACATTTATGGTACCTTTATTTGTTGTTATCTGACCACCATACCCAACTTTAAATTCCATATATCCTGATAGATTAGCAGGTCTAGCGGCATTGATCTTCACAGGACAAACATCTCCACTACAGCTTCCCAGTACAACTTCTTGTGGCTGATATTCTCCGATAATTTGTACTGGTAGATATAGTCCTTTTGATAACCAGTAGTTTCTTATACTCCATTTCAGATATACCCATGGAACCTTGATACCGCCAAACTCTGTTCCAAGCTCTGATACAGTAAAGTATAGGTTCTCCCAACCACTTAGATAGGTATATCTTCCCGCAATCTTCACAAAATCATTCCAACACCATGCTAAGTATCTTCCAGACGCCCTTGGCACAGTTATTCTAAATGCAAAATACTCCCAACCCATATTTCCATGCCAAACCTCAAATCTCTGATTAACCTTTAACTGATCAACATATATCGTTATAGGCACTACATCAGCTACGTCACCAGCACCCTGAAGTCCATGGTAAGAGAACCACACCATAAGCTCCACTTCATTATCGTTTACACCTCTACCTCTGCTAGTATCTCTCATTAGCCATGTCTCAAATGCAAAATTATACAGAATCCTCTTATCAGTATGTGTTATGGAGTAACTATCTACATAAACACATAGCTTCACATTATCATTAACTAAATCACGTACTCTTATAGGCAAATCAACACGCTCATTAGTAATAAACCCTTCAGGAGCAGGTCCATAATCATTCCAAGGCTTTCCACCAACCCAAATCTCTGGATACCCATGCACCCAACCACCAGTACCTGAATAATTAACATCTATTACTACATCCAATTGATAGTCCTTAGGTCCATAAACTTTAGCAACAAGCTGAACATTACCTCGAGTAATTCCAGGACAATTCCATAAATTACCCTCTAATACAAATTCACATACACCATTACCATCAGTATCCAAACATGCCCATGGAAACACATTATTACTATCAGCAATCAAAGTGACAACAGTTCTAGTAGTTGTTGGTGTAGGGGTAGTAGTTGGTGTAGTTATAACAGTTGTTGTTGGTGTAGGGGTAGGTGTGGTTCTAGGTGTTGTAGGCGTTGTTACAACAGTAGTTGTAATAGGAGTAGTAGTTGTTATTGTTATTGTTCTGATTATTGTTACTGGTACTGTTGTTGTATGTGTAACTGGCACAATAGTTGTTATAGGTGATGTAACTGTAAATGTTACAGTAACTGTTACAGGAACATTAACAACAGTCGATAGAGTAACAGGAACAACAGTAACAGTAGTTGTTGGTGTTGGTATTGGTGTAGGAGTAGGCGTTGCCATTGTTACTTCGTACCATAATGTTTGATATGAGCTACCTATGGATATGACTTGGTTTCCTCCCGATGTAGTTACAGATACCGGTGATTTCCTCTTACCTGTGTTGTCTAGCGCATATGCTGTTGCTCTATTGCTTGTTTTAATAGTTATTGTTGCCTCTATTCCTTCGGTAATTGTTGGTGCTCTGCCCATATCTCTATATGTTGTCAGTTTTAGTCCGTGAAGGTTTGGTACTGATGCTAGATCTGTTGTGGCTGTAAATAGTAGTTGTTTATTATCGTAATTGTAGATCTTTGTCTCTGTATTAGTTGTTAATCCTACTGCTACTATCAGTACTCTTTTAGCGTCTCTAAAGCTCGATCCATCTAATACATGTATAGCTATTGTTGCCCAACCATTTAGTAGCGTATTCTTAACCTCTATGGCAATTTCCCCTAGGTCGAATCTTTTACCACCAATAAATCCTGTCAGAACTTTGCTTCTAGATGTATTAACTATGAACACGCATCTACCAGATTCTCTGCAATCCCATATTAATTCACCAGTATCGCTAACATACAGAGGTTGACTAGGTGCGGGAACATCTCTTGGTAGTAATGTATTTGGTGGTCTAGAGCGATTTGATGGTACAACTACTACACCGTGGAGTAGTGCTGTATGTGCAGGATTGCCGGCCATTCTACCATTTGGAAGATTCCATACGCCAGCTGTTCTAGACCTGATAAACTCTATTTCTTGATCTCTAGAAAGTTCAACAGCAACCCATTGCCTAGCTACCTGGACGTCGCCTCTGACAAACAACATATGTGCTGTAATCATCATAGCCCATCTTTGGGGATCTTGACCGAAATCTAGTGTAGCCATGATACGTCTCGTATCGAAATTCCATCCATAATCTGGGTCTCCATAACAGTAAGGTAGTATTCCATCCCAGTCATGGAATGCTCCATAAGCTGACAGGAATACCCATCCTTCTGCTCTATACATGTTTGGAAATGGATGATTGTATTCGCTTATAGTATGAGGTTTACCAGCTATTTTTTGATTAGCCATTCCAACAATTGTACTTGATGTGGGATTATTCACCATAGCGGTATTCAGTACATAGTAATCACCAGACCAGAAGTCGCCAGCAGGATAGTTCCAGTATCCATGTGAATCAGCTAAATCCATATGTTGCATGATGTTGGGTGTCCCTCCCCATGTCATCTGCGTACCTATTACAAGTGCTTTTACTTTTAGTTCATTCTTTAGATAGTTGTACATATCTCTAAAGTAGTCGTAGTCTAGATACCACAGGAATTGTGCCCAATCTCTTTGTGCTGCTGTAGGTCTGTTACTGTATTCACTTAGTGTAAAAATCTTTACAGTTCCTGCTTCAAGATTCTCATCACTGTATAAACTTCCCCACGCATTCCTTAAGTTTGTTGTTGAACCATATTTCTGTCTCAAATACTCATTCCATTTTTTCTGAAGCTCAGATTTAAACACGTCTGGAAGTCTGTCTACTGCTCCATCAAACCATCCAAATACCATACCGTACTCATTTAAGATCTCTATAAACGCTATGGCAGGATCTTCAGCATAGGATAGCCCTGTGTATGGATTTACATGGGTTAGTAGTTTTCTTGCGAACTCCTTTTGAAGATCTCTAACAGGTTTGTAGAAGAAACCTAGAATGTGCTTATCCTTGATATTCATTGAATCTACTTCTCTCGGTAGACCATCTGATGACGAAAAGCTTCTGTAACAAAGCAGATTGATATTCACATAGATACCGTTCTCTTTAAGTTTAGCAACTAGGTAGTCAAGCCTATCAAGTCTTGTTGGATCAAGTTCCCTTGTACCAGGAGCTCTAAATATGTTATCTGAAGTCCAGTGAGCATCTAGTGCATGTAATCTAACAAGATTTATGCCATATTTAGCGAATCTTTTAGCTAAAGCTTCTGCTACACTTTGTGGAGCAAATATTGCTGGAGATACAAGATTTATGCCTAAAAACCTTATCCTTTGGCTTCCTACGTATAGATGTCCATCGCTCCCCACATAGACGTGTCCATACTTACCAGCCGGTTTATGTAGATAAACAGACAGATCTATTGAGGTAGCTTCACCGTCATTCCATGGAAAGTAGAACTGAAATAGAGTCTGCTGACTATTTGCTGATACAGGTCGACTTAAGTATGGTAGTACTATCGAAACAGTTAAAATACATAAAATGGCTATCGATAATACATGTACTGATCTTCCTACCTTCATAAAGCCATCCCCTGTCTATACGTAGTAGTGTATTGCCCAGAATTTTAAACATTTATTAATATATTTATTGGGTATGTTTATACTTAATTAATTTAAAAACCACAAAATAGTTTTATTACATCTCTTAATGTATTAATTAAGGATGAGGGTTCACAGTACGAAACATTAAATAATCCATTATGATCAGAATCAAGTTATTTTGTAGAGAAATAATCTTTCATCAAATTCTGTCAGAATTGATGTCATATATCTCTTTGTAGGGAACATATAGAGTTCTGGACCACAGTATTATAGTTATCATTTCTGCTTTACTATTCAGATGACCTACTTTCATAGATTTCTATAGATTTCCACTACCTATATACCGTATTAAGTCATACTTATATCAATGTCGTAGCCCCTTTCTATTCAAATAATGTATAAGAATTACCAACTTTGATAATACTATCCACTTTTGCACGTCTGATTATTATCACGCAATACACCTTAAAAAGTCGCTTAAATGAGTTGAGTTCATTCAATTGGTTGGTGCCGCAGCCGGGATTTGAACCCAGGTCACGGGCTCGAAAGGCCTGTTCATATCTATATTAATTTGCACGGTCTATGTATATCGTATGTAATATCTAGTTGCAGGTGTCAAATACTCTCTGATAATATTTCCTTTAGCTTCTCTAAGTACTTTGGGTAGTATTTGTCTGCTTCTGATAGGAGGTTTTCGTACCTTGCCTCACTTACCTTTAGTTCTCCGAATCTACTTTGGATGAATCTTGTTACTTCTCGAGACATTACCTGGATCATTGTTCTCCACGCCGCTTTCCTCATGGTTTTTGGGGGTAGTAGTCCGTGTTTTTTGCATAGTGTGTGACTGATGATCTGTTTACCTTTTTGTTCTCTGTATTAGTTTGGCTGTTTCTTTTGAGATGTATATCCATTCGCATGGTTTGCTGATCTCCTTTAAACCTAGGTAGTATCTGCAGAAGCCTTTGTCTTCGAAGCATACAAGCCTTTTCGTCTCTATCCCTAAGGGTTCTACTGCGATGATCTCTTCGGGTCTTCAGTTCTGCACCATCTCCATGGTATGCACGAGTCTAGCTTCGCTCTCGAGCATAGCTCTGTAGAGCGCGTAATATGTTGGGTGGTTCTGCTTGAGGTATGCGAGGATCTTCTTAATCTACTCGTGCTCTATTGGGTAGGGCCTTATGTCGAGTTTATACCTTCTACCTGGAACCACGAGAACTATCCACGCGTAGGTCTCTGGCGGTATCCTTCTCCTGAACATGAGGTACTGTGCATAGTGCCTAAAGATGTTCCTGACCCAGCCGAGGGGGTGTGCTCTGCGATCTGGTACACAAGCTCTTCCGAGAGTTCTCTACCCTGCAGATACCTCTCGAAGTATGATCTGTACTTCCTAATCATCTCCTCCGTTCTAACCTTGCGGAACCTCTTACTCTCTCTAAGAAACCTCTCAAAATCTTCACTCCACTCGAGCTTTACGCCTACGAAACCCACACCCAGTAGCTTCCTCAAATCCTCTCTATAGATATCCACAACACACCTCAGAACAATGTTTCTGAGGTACTCATCTCTAAGCATATACCTAACGAGCTCTAGTGCTGCAGAATAATCCACAGAACCGTCTTCTCTAACTATACCAGCTAGCTTGAGCCTTTCACCAGCTGATACAACTCTGTTGAACTCTTCAGATGTTGTGTGCTGAAGTATCTTTATGAGTAGTGAATCTGATACAAGTATCTTTCTATTCCTAACCCTGCTAAACGTCGAATACGAGATAGAGAGATCAGATGATTTGAGCTTCTTAACGCTTACAATGTATTCGAACAACTTGTAGCGAGCATCATCAATCTTAGATATATCGAGATCCTTGAACCACAAACCACACACTCATGTCATCAGCGATTTATCGAGTCTAGCTTTATAGTATCTTCTATCAATGTATATGATCTTTGCTAGCTCGAGTCCTCTTAAGATCTCTACCAGTTTTTCTTCATCGATATCTTTTCCGTATCTTTCTTTAATGATCCTGGCAACAACTTTTGGCAACGTCTCTTTGCCAGGATCTATACGTATATATGGTGAACTTCTTAGTGCCTGGTCTACGAATATTTCTAGAGAGTCTCTGGAAAGCACTTTAGATTAGTTTAATTATCTCAATGATTATGGTAGCTATAGTCAGCTATTTTTTATCAAGCTATGGTTAATACTCTCTACATTATTAGTTTCAATAATTCTGTTACGGATCCACATTATCCTACATTACACCGAGGATACGGAAAACTAGATAACTAAAGAAGATGGCGA
>JAWBDT010000028.1:0-8444 GCA_038821645.1 Ignisphaera sp.
TGATCAAGAAATTCATGAATGTATTCTCTTCATTTATAGTATATTCATATAAATCATGGTTTAACAATGTTATAGCAAGAACCAGGGAATATAGCTGTATCTTCGCTATATTGTATTATAAGTTCTTCAGCACCTATTTTATATATGATTATAGGCTGTATATGTAGGTTAGATAGTGTGGTAATGTCTATAGATACTCTATAGAGATTTTGGTCTATACTATAGTCAGTTACAGTAGACAAAGGATATAGACCTGTTCTACCACACTAGTAAATGGGTATGGATATGGGTATAGAGTTTAGATTGAAGAAGCTAGAGAAAAAAGTGTTAGCATATATAGTGATTGTTGTTATATCTATATCAACTCTTACCTTAACTTACATCTATAGTCAGATGATCGAGTCGAGTATAGCTAACATTGGTCGATATTCTGATGTAGAGCTTAGCTGTAAACGTTTGAACAATGTACCTAGAAACATAGTTTTGCTAATTGGTGATGGTATGGGGTATAGTCATTTTTATGTACTTCAGCTAGTCTATGGATACTCAAATATGACTCTACTCTTCAATAATGTTGGCATAGCCTTTACTAGTGCCCTAGATAATGTTGTACCAGATTCAGCTGGTGCTGGTACAGCTATAGCTACAGGTTTTAAGACCTTAAACAGAATGATATCGATGATTGAAATAAATGGTAGAGAGATACCAGTACCTACTGTTCTAGAGCTCGCAAAATGGTTAGGAATGTCTGTAGGTGTAGTTACAACAACTAGAGTAACACATGCTACTCCAGCAGTTTTTACAGCTCATGTACCTCATAGAGATATGGAGAACGAGATAGCTGTTCAACAAATAGCTCTAGAAGTCGATGTAATACTTGGTGGAGGTAGAAGATTCTATACACAAGACCTTATCTCGGAAGCTAGGAAGAGAGGCTACACAGTTGTATTCAATCGTTCACAATTATTAAATATTGATCCTACTAGAACAAGAAGATTGTTAGGATTGTTTGCGGAAAGTCATCTACCTTATGTTCTAGATAGAGGTCCTGAGGTTCCCAGCTTAATAGAAATGACCGCTAAAGCTATAGAGGTTCTAGAGAAAAATCCTTGCGGATTCTTCTTGATGATTGAAGGTGGTAGAATAGATCATGCGGCTCATTCAAACGATATAGCTTCTGTTGTTGCTGAAACAAAAGAATTTGATGATGTTGTAGGTTTCGTTGTATCATATGCTAGGTCTAGAGGAGATACATTAGTTATCGTTACAGCAGATCATGAAACAGGTGGTTTAACGATAGGTCTTGGAGTAGAGATCCCAACAAATATTGATAGGATATTGACTGTTAGAGCTAGTGCTGAGAAAATAGCTAGTGAAATCAGAAGAGTAGGAGCAGTACGTGAAGTCAAGGACCTAGTCTACAGATATACAGCTCTAAACATATCAGATGATGATGCTACAACAATGTTACTGGATCCTACACCTTCAACTGTTGGTAGAACATTAAGCAAATACTTTGGCATTTTATGGTCATCAACAGACCATACAGCTGAGCCTGTACCAGTACTAGCCTATGGACCTGGTGCAACCATATTCTCAGGAGTATATCACCAGACGTATATAGCAAAAATGATAGCACGGTTGATGGTTTTAGGAGAAAGAGTATCATTATCGTATATGTCAGCTAAAAGTCCAACAAGAGGTGATTTGAATGGTGATGGAATTATGGATGTAAACGATATAGCTATGGCTATCTATCTAGTTGGGAGATATGTAAACGATCATGACAAAGTAGCAGATATGAACTTAAATGGGGTTATAGACCTAGAAGATATATACATAATGACGCAACAGATTTCACAAGTGCTCAAACCGAGGTCGTAGTTTCTGGATTTATAAAAAGGTCCTGGATTTATAAAACATTTTTACTATATACCTTATACCTCTTGTATATATTGTAGACTTATCACATTCTGTCAATTATGTAGTGATTCAAGGATATACCTAAATCCTTGACTAACCAGTCCTGAAATGTCCGCAAATCTGTTTCAGTAAGTTGCACTAAAATATTTTTAGTGTATAGCTGATGTTGAATGCTAATGTTCATGTTCATGTTCGAGTAGCCTACCTAAACCAATAATTTTGTACAGACTTTCCATGAGATATTTTTGTTTATTTTCTCGATAGTCCTGAGGATATTTTCCTATTTATGATTTCCATAGTTTTGATAAATAGTCATACATATTTCCAAGAAATGAAAGAGTAAATAAGGTGTATAACTTCTTTTACTTCCTTCTTAAATAAGTTGAATTATAGTGACATGAGCTTTTTTGATAAGAGGTTGGAGATTAGTGTATAGAGGACCTAGTTTTATGAAGTGTTTTCTTGGATTTGTGCAAGACTAGAGATAGAGTTCTCTAAACGAATACTTAGTATCTATAATTACTCTTATATTGTTATACCTACATCTGTTAACGGGCTCCTCATCAAATACAAGTTTGTTTATCGTTGAAAGAGCATCTGTTAAGAAGACTATGTTAAATCTAGAAGAATGTTGTATCTGAACCAATGATACGGTTACCCAGTCCCCTTCTTACAATTATGTCAAGGCCTTCTCTAGCTATATAGGTTTCTTTGGATCTAGAATCAGTATAGTGATCAGCTTAGTTCTACAAAATATTGGTACTATTGTTTCATCAAACTAATATAGATAGAGAATTCTATAAAGGCTAGTATCATTACTGAGTGACACAATGTAATCTATGATCTTGTACAAGAATTCTTATAATCTTATATTGTGTGACTATGCCAAGCCTTAAGGTATTCCGTAGATCGGTTGAGTTATGTAAGGAGTATTTTATCACTATCGTTCACATTATTCCATATACTATGATGATGTTATCTGGAATATTGTATTATGTTGAATAGATCTTGTGGTCTTAAAACTTAATAAATATTCTATATAGTAAAATATAGTGTTAAATAGATTCGACAAATTTTGTGAGATTATGGCTAAAGAAGACATTATTAGATCTTTGTCTAAGTGTAGAGATGGTTTTTGTATTCTTGATGAACTTGATAGATTGGGTAGTGAGGTTCTAGAGTACTTTAATGATATTAGATTTTTTATAGAGAGGGCTTTTAGCGAGTTTTCTTGTCTAAGTGTAGCTGAGGTTAAGCGTAGGTATAAGAATATAGCTTCTCTATGGAGAGATACGTACAAAGAGTTGTTTTGGAACTCGTGTAAACCTCCGACTGAGAACCTCATGCTTATAGAGGGTCTAGATATACCTAAGCGTATAGAGACACTATTTAATATGCATCTATCTAATATACCAAATATAACTGAGCCAGAGGTTTTACACCTTATCCAGAGGTTCTTAGACACTATATCGAGTAGATATCGAGAAGAGCTCTTCAGCGGTCTTAGAGATGCCGCTATATATGGTTTCCTTAAACGTATATCTTCTACATTATCGTCCATGGGACTAAGCCTTAATGATGTTATTGAAGAGTTTCTTGAGAAAGGAAGTATAGAGTCTCTCATTGACACGTTATCGGAGAGGTATGTTAGAGAGCATAAGCTAGATGAGTTCATTGATATGATTGTAGAAGATCTAGGAAGATGTAAGACGAGTGAAGGTTATGATAGTGTGTGTGTTGTAAAGATCCTAGACAGAGTTGTTGAGAGGATATATTTTGATTGGGGAAACGAGTTTCTGGCAAGATATGTTTTACTACATAGAGACGTAAGAAATGTGTTATCATCAATATCTTGTGTAGAGATTACGAGAGGTATAAGAGCTAGCGCAAGGCTCAGGAATGCACGGTTAGATAGCGTAGTACTTGATATATGTAGGTCGCCCAATATAGAAACTTATCTAGGCTTAGACCTTGGTGAGAAGGAAAGCATAGCCATGTATATAGCATATAAATGGGCTAATCATGCACTTAGGGAAATAGAGAATTTGACAACAGACGATGCTATAGTTGCTGTGATAGAGGAATACTATACCAAAGGAATTAGACAAATACCTAAAGAGTTTGTAACAGATAAAGCTATATCTACGTATAGAAACCAGTTCATACAAACCATTAAAACAGGTCTACCACAACCTCTACGACATCGACTAGACATTGAAGGTATTCTTAGCTACAGTACTAGGGCTAGAAGAAGCGAGTTTGAACAAAGAATTGAATCATCAATATTCAGAGGTGAAGAGATAGATATAGACAACTTAATAAATTTAGTTACCTATGATCCTGCTACGCTAGATTTCAATAAACTCTATGAAAGACTAGAATCAATTGTCGAAACTCTTCGCAAGTTCTACATAGTTAAAGGACTACAAGGAAATGTACTAGCAGAGAGCGCCAATGTTATTACAAGGATTCTACGCGATGAAAGAGTAGTTAAAGCTATAGCTAGATCAATGTTATGTAGAGAATATTCTAAACCAATAGAACCTTTTGCAGATCTTCATCCAAATATTTACGAAATAAAGGACCAAGTATTAGAGACGCTAAGTAATGTAATGTCTAGCCTGAGGTGTGGACCCAAAGCAAGAACAAGGTATACGAAAATAGTTATAGGTTTAACAATAGCCATAGCAATAATGGTGATTATCTTTGTACTCTTTCTACTCCTAAGATAACACAATTAAGGCACATGAATCAACATAACTAATTTTACCTATTCTCTTCATCTAGCATTCTACTACTATTCACAAACTATAAGTAATTAGCTATGGTAATACTAGGACATAATTAAAAGACCACCTAAAGATACAATAAGATGTTTTCTTAGTAACAAAACATAACGAGATGTAGTGGAGCGTGTAGATGATATATCTTTCATTTGATTAAAGAATGAATATGGTGTTATTAATACTATATTGAAATTTAGAATTAAGTCGATAATATTAAGTCAATAATATTTGTTATTATAAAGTGCTTCTATTTGGAATATTTCTCGTAATGCTAGATATCGATATTGATTGTCAATCTGATCTTATAGAGTTCCCCTGGTCAGATGGGTTTAGAGGATCATATATATTTTGCTGAAATGTCTTAGACTAGGTATCTACAAATTTATTCTGTTTGATTTAGCATCTACAAAAACATATTTAATAAGTATTGTGAATAACTCTTATAGATTTCCTAACAAAATAATTAAGTCTAGGAACTAATACAGACAGTTATAGTGATAAAATTGCTTTGTCTTAGTGAAGACTTTACTCAATCATATATACTTTCAGTAATTAGACCAGCCATAAAAAGATTTGTTTTAGAAGCTAAATACGTGAAAACAGTAGATGGTTTGCTAGAACGCCTAGGTACACTAGTGTTCTACATAAGAGAGATAGCATTAGATCTTAGGCTAAATTATGTCGAGATATTTAAGCTTGTTTTATCCTGCGATGAAGTGAAGGAAGTTCTCAATCCTTTCGCTATTCATGTAAATGGGATAGAGGGTAAGATCCTAGGGGACCCTAGACATAAGTCTCTTAGACCGTACTTAGACATATTAATTGATGCTTTAAAGACATTACCGATGAGTAAAATAGAAGAAAAAGAGATACATATGCCATCTATACAACAATCAGAACAACATGAATCAGTACCTTATGCTTTCATAGAAGAACCTGTAGTAACATTACAGGAAGAGGAGCAGTGAGATGAAGTAGAAAAGAGATATGACGAGTATAGTCCTAACTTAAGGCGGCGCACAAAAGAGGTACCAGTTAAAATTGTTAAAACAAGGAACAAGAGCTATATTCTAAGGAAAACAGTTATAGCGATATTCGTGGTGTTAATCCTTTTTGGAGTATCACATTACATATATAACAAGCTCTTCTTAGAGAAAGAGTTGAGTTGGTACGGCAGTAGACCCTTAACAACTCTTTCAACGAGTTCAACCCAGTTTATCACAGATAGAGTATCAAGAGAAGAGGAGAGCACAACAACACAGAGTACTACTCGACATAGTGATACTAAAATCACAACGCCTTTGACCACGCATACACCTTTCGTACAACACTCTACTGTGATATCACATAAGTTTGACACAGAAACTATGTATCAGACACACACTCAGTTCAACACTCACACATTAAATCAGCAAACAAATCCCACGTCAACGAGCTCACCTACCTCTGTACCTAGGCATTACATCTCTAAACGAGGAATAGTATTCGGAAACACATCGCTGGTAATAAACGGTAGCCACTTGATCGTTAAGTACCATGGAAGATGGTTGCCATACCTCGAGCTTGAAGCGAATAAAACTATTTACCTAGTACCATATCCTGTAGTAGATGATCATGTTATTGCCGAGTACACGTTTGTAAACTCTACCTATTCGGTATCAATATTCTCCTTATCATAAATAAGTCAACTAATAGGGAATAAACCCTATGAAACCAGCATAAAGATATACATAGATAGTCCTGATACATCAAAGGTATGTTACCTCGCATACAATGGCACAGAGTTTAGATTTATTGAGTGTAAAAGTGTTATATACATAAGATTTCCTTTGCTATCTAGCTCTATGTCTGTTCATGAAGCAATACTTAGCTACATCAATTCTACATCCATGAGCTACTTACGTCAGCATCTACTTAATGATAGTGGGAACTGGGATCCAGTTGATCTGTCGTGGTACATCCTTAGTTGGCTAGATGAAAATACCAAATATGATTACCAATCTTATTTATTATCAATGCTATCTATAGGTGTAGGTGTTCGCGATCCGATACTATTCTTCAACTTAAGGAGAGGTGTATGCAGAGACTATGCATTATTTACAGCAACAGCTCTACTAGCTGGTGGAGTCAAAGAGGCCTACATACTGATATTCAATACAGACCAAGGTTTTCATGCTACGGCCGCCATAGAGATAAACGATACTTTCTACATTTTAGACCAGAAGTTACCAGTCTATGAATGGGCTGATTACGTAAAGTACGTGTTCAGAATAACAGGTAATAAGATGCAGGTAATTAGGGTTTGGCTAGATGCCAAAAACTTCTCAGCTATAGAGATGTTTACAATAGATCCTATGGAATTCTCTTTAAAGAGACCAGATACATATCCTTTAGATAGGGTGCCTGAGGACCTTGTTGCAGATGCAATTCACTATATAGGAAGAACTAGACAGATATCAATAACACCTACATGTAGAGGGTTTTACAGTATAACGTGGGAAATACTTAGCTCACGTTTATTCAAAGCTTATACACCTCTATTTCACAAATATTTCATAGAACTTCTAGCTAATACTATAGCTAAAGGTGTTAACCAGTATCTCGTAAGAGCTTCATGTCTCTGGTACAGTATAGAAAACGATAAACTAATACTGTATGTTGGTTAGTTACAATTGTTAAACTATCTGAAAATATATGTTCAAGACTCTCTGTATCTGTTTGAAGAATTGATAATACTCTATGAAGATAAAAAGTTGGATTCGTTTCTTCACTATGATATTAATACTAACAACTCTCTAAGTAGATGCATAAAAGATAAAAGTTAAGCCTAGTGTTAACCAGATTATGAGAAGCAATTCCATAATAAGGTAAAGATATTGTAAAGTCAAGATTATTGAGTAGCAATACATGAAATAAAGATTTATATTTTCATATATAATATTTATTATTTGTGAAATGGTATGGCTTACTTAATAATAATACCAGGTTTCCTAGTAGCTCTTGCAACCTTTCCTGGGGTTATACTTCATGAATATGCTCATAAGAAAGCCTGTGAATGGGTTAATTTAACTGTTTATGAGGTTAAATACTTTAGACTAGGGAATCCAGCTGGCTATGTTCTTCACGAACACCCACATAGCTTTGGTCAAGCACTTGTTATAACAATGGCTCCATTACTGATTAACACATTTGCAGAGATTCTGGTCTTTCTATTGGCACAAATAGTTAGAGGAGACAATGCTCTATTTCTATTACTAATATGGCTAGCCATATCCTTTGGTATGCACGCTATACCTAGCACAGGTGATGCTAAGGTTCTCTGGTACTACAGCAAGATCAGCTGGAGATACGAGAAGAAAGCAGTGTTAGGATTCCCAATAGCTGCTATAGTCTATTTGCTATCCTTAGCAAAGATGATATGGATAGACCTGTTTTACGCACTAGGCGTTATGTGGGTGATATCAGAACTAATTAAAGTGCCGTTCATCTGGTGAATTAGACTGTTTAGAATACCAAATACATTTAGTGGAGATGAACAACAACGTGTTGCAATTGCTCGTTCTCTAGGAGCCAATCCTACGGTAATCCTTATGGATGAACCCATAGGAGCACTGGATACAGATAACACGAAGAAACTTATGAATTTAATTAAAAAGCTTAACAATAAGCTTAGTCAGACATTTATTGTAGCTACACACGACATATTAGTGGCTAAAGAATGCACAAACATATACA
>JAWBDT010000029.1:0-8174 GCA_038821645.1 Ignisphaera sp.
CTCTATCGACTGTTGTTAATGTTCCTGTAACAGTTACTGTAACATTTACAGTTACATCACCTATAACAACTATTGTGCCAGTTACACATACAACAACAGTACCAGTAACAATAATCAGAACAATAACGGTGACAAGAACAATAACAACAACACCTACTCCAACACCTATCCCTACACCAACAACAACGACACCAACAACCATCTCGCCTACAGCTATTATTAGAGCTGTTCCTTGTTCTAGTGCTGTAACTGTTACGGGTGATGCTAATAATATATGGCCTTGTGGCAATCTTGGTAATGAGTGTTATGCTTGTGTAAATCTGTGGGGTCTTAATGATTATCGAGGACGGTTTAGCGGTAATGTTGTTATGAGGTGTAGTGCTAATGGTCCTTTGATAGTAAATAATAGTCTTGTGTTAACCAATGTGCCTAAGAATCCGTGGGATGTTATAGCATATCATGAAATTGTCTATGGAGCATCTCCATGGGAAACTCAAACACCGTATTCAAAAGGTGTATCAGCATTACCTATGCCTAGGAAGGTAAACGAATTTCCAAGGGTCTTAGCGTATTTAAGGTACTCATTTGATCGATTTAATACTGCTGTTAATTTTGCTTTTGATTTATGGTTAAAGAGAAACCCTGCTATAGCTGGTGTCCAGCCTGGTGATATAGAGCTTATGATATGGACATTCAGGGGTGGTGGGGCTGGTCCTGGAGGCTATAAGGTTAGAGACATAACCATACCCACGCTTATCAATGGTAGCATCGTTAATATGAATTGGGAAGTATACTTTGCTGCAGACTGGGGTAATGGATGGAGGTATATAGCTTTTGTGTCTAGTCAGAACATTAGGAGAGGAGAAGTAGGCATAGATTTAACGGCATTTATACAAGCAACGGCACAAATAATTAATGAGGTTAGACCGGATCTAGGCATAAATCCGACAACAATAGGAGACTTCTATGTTATGACAATAGAATTCGGTTCAGAAGTATTCTACACACAGTACGTAGATGTGGATTGGACTATATATAGTTATTATCTAGCGCTTTATCCGCTATCTGTAGATACACAAACTGCACTGCAACTATTACCAAGATGAATTCCTTTCAATAACAAAGATTTTTTAACTATATATCGAATTATCTATTACATTCATTGATTGGTTCCTATAGCATCTTTTATGTACTTTTGTGTCATTTATAACCCAATTTGTTCGATAAACTTATATAGTGTACTAAAATGCATTAAATTTATTGAATTAGATTGAATTAGTAGGTAGATGTGCTATGAACATAAGGATGAAGAATATGTATAGTGTAGCCGGAATGTTTCAAATGTTTCTAGTAATGTTTTTAGTATTGTGTTATACACTTAGTTCTAGTCTAGGATGTATGTATGCATACAATAATATCGTTGAAGGAGATTTTAATGTGGTATGGTACTCAAAAAACGTACTTCATTATGATGAGTTTTATGTTGTTGCACCCAATTTCGCAGAAGATATGTTGTTAATTTATGGCAAGAATATGGTCTGCAAATCCTTAAGTATAGCTATTTCTAGTTTAGGTGTTTATGCATTTCATACAGTAGTTAATGGTAGTGAACAATACGTATATATAGAGGGAGGTATGATTAAAGTACAGCTAACTAATATAGATACTAGAGAAATCATAGTGGATGAATTTCCAGTACCTGGACTTTATGCAATATATATATCCATTATCCCGTCAGTAATATGGATTCGGGATCCTACGACGGGCATTACAACAAGAATGCAGCAAGTGTCACTATACGTTGAAGGTTATGGTAATGAGGATATTAGGAAGACTTACAACATTAGTAACGTATTACCAGTAGTGGAGGCACTAACTTTAAATAGTATAGCATATAGATCTATAAATGCTATTAACCACTATGTTACAATACGTATTGAATACTTGTCACATCCTTATAATGTGCTTATAGTATTTACACCTAGTGAAGATAAGCCTTGGACTGTTACACTCACATCAGTAATCACAAAGACTACGTCTGTTATATCTCCAGTAACTATTACATCAACTCTTGAGACCACAGTTACAAGTACGAAAGAAATAGAAAGACATGTGTTTACTACTAGTATGGTGACCGTTACAGTAACAACACCCATTACTACGACAATCGAGAAAACAATTACTACTATAGAGAGAACAACTTCTACGATAGAGACGGTTATAGAGAAGAGCACAACGATAACACATGTGGTTGAGAGGGGCTATAGCATCTATACTTTGATAGGTGTGTCTGCAATTTCTGTGGTTATTTCGATAACACTAGTATTGTTACTCACCTTCAGGAAATTAGTTTAAGCATTATAAGTTCCATAAAATTTTTATTCTTATTTTACTTTACCTTCCAGTTGAGGGAAATACTATGTCTAGATTATACTTACTGATTGCTACAATGACTGTTGTAGCATTAATTAACACATGGTTTATTATTGATGTATATGGTGAAAAAGCACCTCTAGAGTTAGGAAGAATTAGATGGCGTTCCTATAGTAATCCATCAAGAGGTAGAGATATTCCATATTCTGTATGTGGATATGGTGATTGGATCTATATTGTAGGATCTGAGGCTAGTGATCAAGATGCACCTATTCCTAGGATTGAGAAAAGATTAAAATCAGATGGATCTCTCCTTGCTTTCTGGAGAGGAGATGTTCATGGCGAATTTAAAGATTGTGTGGTTACTAGTGATAAGGTTTATGCTGTTGGTTATGTAGATCAGGAATGGGGTAGCAGGACATGGGTTATAGCCATTTTCGATACAGATCTTAAACCTTTAAATATATCTATAAGAAGAGAGTTCATGTATTGGAGTGAAGCAATAGCAATTACAGTTCTTAAGGATAGTATATATGTAGCTGGGTTTGTGGGTGTTGCTCCTAATGATACACAATGGCGTATAGAGAGAATCTCTATAGATCTATCAATTCTACAAACATATGAAATAAACCCATCTAATGCATACGATATATTAATGTGTTTTGATGCAAATCCCGTCACAGAGAAACTATGGGTTGTTGGAATAAATGGTTTAACAGGTTTCTGGAAAATAGAGATTCTAGATGAAGATCTAAACAGAGAGTACACTTTCGAAGGAGATATACCAGGATATGGTTTACCTAACGCCATCACCTTTGACGAAAATGGCTCTGCCTATATAGCTGGAGCAGGTATAGCTATGTTTAGTGATAGAGCAGAACTTACACAAGTATCAACAACTTTTGGTTACTGTCCAAAACTAGTTTACTCAAATGGAATAATATACCTATTTTGTACACTTATGCTAGAGGGTTATAACAGACACATAATGTATGCAATAGATAAACGAGACTTTATAGCGTTCACATTCACATTAAGCAGAGATATAAGTGCATATACATACTTTACAAATGGTAAACTGTATCTAGATGAAGACTTTCTCTATATTGCAGGATTTGATGAACTTGAAGATAGTGGTAGATGGGTTATATACAGTATAGAGAAGATACCTAACCAAATACCTGTAGAGTATGTAGTAACAGAACCATATACCTCAACAATAACTATAACAATAAGTTTTCGAGACCTAATAGAACAAATAAAGAAAGAAATCTCTACGACTACAGCATTAGAAACAGTATCTCCCTCAATAGAAATAATTGAGCAAAAACCCTCAATAGATATCAAAATAACTCTATTAATATTAACGTTCATGCTTATTGCATCTATATTGCTCTTCTTATTAATAGCCAAAAAGAAGCAGTAGCAATATAGTAATATTGTAGATGTGGAGCTATGGAGTATAATGAATTTGTATAATTAATACAATATGTAGCTGAAGTATAGAGATAAATGAAATATAGTATCTCTATGTAATATGTTGTAGTGAGTATAAGCTAGGTATACTCTATATACTCTATATTGTTGCGAGTATCACTCAACATATACACAGTTTTATGATGATTACAGTGAAGTTTATAGTCTGCACTACTACACAATAGTTCACAGATGTATTTGGGTAATGTAGGTGTATATACATGAATTTAGTTAAAAAAGTCCTAAGTATAGTATTACTGTTAACAATGGTCATGCCACTAGTATCTATACCAATAACATATGGTCTTCAGGTAATAGTAGACAATATCACTTTTAGAGCAATAAGAATAATACCCACAACATCATCGTATTACGGAGTTACCTCTAGAGGTTATTGTCAAGGTCAAAGTTGTCAGTTATGGAATCTAGTAAGTATTGGTAATGCTTCTATTGATGTAAATGTTTGGGGTCTACAGCGCAACTATACTCAACAGGATGTAGGTTCAGGAGAAGTAGTTATGACGATAACGAACCAGGGTACACTCAATGTTAGATCTAGATGGAATTTGAGAGTAAGGCCTGAGTATAACACTTTATGTTATCATGAGGTTATATATGGTGCTAAACCTTGGGGAACAACATCACAAGAGTATCCAGCTTACCTAGACACGCCAATAAGATATAGAGATATGCCTAGACTTTTGGTAGACTTAAGGTATGAACAGGTAAGAGGTATACCTGGACACAACTTTGCGTTTGAGGCATGGGTATTCAAAGACTCTAATAATGGAAGAGCGCCAACGTATGGAGATATAGAGGTTATGGTTCAGACATATATTTCTGGTGGAAGACCAGCTGGACAACCAGTTAGAGTAATTACAGTACCTGTTATAATCAACGGACAGGTTGTAAATAGAGATTTCGAGTTATGGTGGCATCCAAGAGCAGATCTAGGATGGGCATTCATAACATTTAAAATGGTACAAGGTGTAGCTACAGGACATGTGGTATTTGACTATACAGAACTTATGGAGTATGCTAAACAATGGTTACAAGAAATAAACTGGTCAGATGGTGGTGTAACATGGCAACAATTCGATAACATGTACTTTATGGCTCTAGAATTTGGTACAGAAATATATACAAATCAAACACTTGGTATGAACGTTGATGTAGAATGGAACTTATACAGATATTACTTTGCATTAGCACCAAGAACTGTATCATCAGTTAGTGCTTTAAACGCATGGGCTAAAGTGATAGGAGCAACACCATCACCTACTCCTACTCCAACACCCACAACACCTACTCCTACTCCAACACCCACAACACCTAGAATAACTCCTACTCCAACACCAACACCTATTACTAATTTCAGAGTTATAAATATTCTTCCTACTACTAGTCAGTATGTTGGTACTGTTTCGAGAGGTTATTGTAGTGGTGGTTCTTGTCAGCTTTGGAATCTGAGACCGATAGGTAATGCATCTATTGATGTAAATCTATGGGGGTTATCAGGTAGAGAATCTCAGTCTAGTGGAGAAGCTGTTATGGAGATATTACAGGGAGGGATTCTACGAACTAGATCTCAATGGCAATTAGGTACAGCTCCTCAATACAATACACCCGGATATCACGAGGTTATATATGGTGCTAAACCTTGGGGAACAAACCCAATATCTGAATATCCAGCTTACCTAGCCACACCAATAAGATATAGTCAAGCGCCTAGAATACTCATAGCATACAATTATTCAATAGTTAGATCTGAACCCGGAAACAATATGGCTTTTGAAGCGTGGTTGTTCAGAGATCCTGATAATAGTAGATCTCCTAGGGCAGGAGATCTAGAGATAATGGTGCAGACATTTATAAAATATGGAACGCCTGGAGGAAGTCGGAGAGGAACGCTATCGAATGTACCTATGATAGTCAATGGACAGCTAGTTTATAGAAACTTCGAGATATGGTTATATGAAGGCGACTGGACATTCATAACATTCAAAATAACAGAGAACATCGAGAGAGGATATGTCGTATTTGACTATACGTACTTTATAGAAGCAGCAAAACAGTTCTTAAGAAGTATAGGATGGTCTAGAGGAGGAACAACACCAGACAACATAGATGATCTCTACATAATGTCACTAGAGCTAGGAACAGAAGTATACTCAACAGGAGGAAGCGTAAATATAGAATGGTACATGTACGAGTATAAGATAATACTAACAGATAGATCAGTATCAACAATAGATGCATTAAATGCATGGCTACAAGTCATAGGAAGAACCACTACTCCTACTCCAACACCTACTCCTACTCCAACACCTACTCCTACTCCAACACCTACTCCTACTCCAACACCTACTCCTACTCCAACACCTACTGGTACTTTGACTGTTACTGTTGTTCCTGCACCAAGTGCTAGTGTTATGCTTAATGCTGCTAGATCTGCATCATTATCTGGTGTTCTTCAGTTTAGGTCAAGAACATCTGGATCAATATCTGTTAGTGGTGGTAGTATTAGTGTTAGATCTGGTGATACTGTTGCTATAGAGTTTAATGCTAATAGAGGTGTTCTATGGATTGGTACAGATGGTTGGATGTCTATATCTGGTTTGAATGTAAATGCTGTTTATGTTAATGGTAATCTAGTAACAGGTTCAACAACAATAACAGGTGTTTCTGGTGTACAAGTAGATTTATCATCTATACAGACATCATTAACATTAACAGTAACAGGATCAGGATGGACTCAGTTAGTATACAATGGACAGACACTTATATCAGGAACAGATAGTAGAACAATAGTGATACCCAACATAGGTGCAACAGCATCAACACCACTAAACCTAAACATAGGAACATCAAATGTATATCTATCAGCAACATCAGCACAACCACAAATAAGGTAGACTGGGATAAAATATACTGAAAAGGATCCTAACTAAGTAATCTAATTTTTTAAATTAATATTGGTTTTAGAAGTTATTGTATATTGTTGTGATGCATATAAATACATAGGTAAATAGGTAGTAAATGTGGTAAAGAAAAGATACGCGATATGTGCATTATGTGTATTTTGCTTAATACGTGTCTAGTTTGAATTTATTTATATAGTAGCTCATAATATCATTATATTTCTCGGCTATTGTCAGAAATTCATCCTGTTCCACTATCGTGAAAGGTATGACATCTTTTATGGACTGAAGTCCCAATATCACCATAACGAGTCTATATATCCCTATCCCTACACCTGCTGTAGGTGGCATAGCATGTTCAAGAGCTCTTATGTAATCTTTATCTAGTGGATGATATTCTATTTCTTTACCTATTTTCTCTACATATCTCGACCTAAGTTCCTCTTCTTTTTTGAGAAAGCAATACTGGACTATGGGATTATTTAACTCGCTGTAGCCATTTCCAATCTCTAGGCCCTTTATGAATATTTCGAATCTTTCTGCATATCTTGGATCTTCTCTATAGGGTCTAGCTAGAGGCGAAATATCTCTTGGATATAGCGTGACATATGTAGGTTGGATTAATTTTGGTTCTACTATTTTTTCGAATATTTTCTCGATTATTTTTCCTCTTCTTGTATCTTCAATATTTATTTCAAGAGATTTAGCTATATCTAGAAGCTCTTCAGTAGATCTATCTTTAACCTTAATACCTCCATAAATTTCTATGGAGTCTTCAAGCCCGATTCTTGTCCATGGTGGTTTGAAGTTCAATTCAATTTTTTCACCGTTCTTCTCTATCTCGATAACATAATCTCCAAAAACCTCTTTAACTGCATTTGAAATCATTTCTTCTACAAGTTTCATCATATCGTTCCAATCGGCAAATGCCTGATATATTTCTATCTGAATGAATTCGGGATAGTGTTGTGCATCTATGTCTTCGTTTCTAAAGCATACAGATATCTCATATACTTTGAACAAATTCCCTATGATGCATCTCTTTAGGTATGTTTCAGGAGCTATACTTAAGTACACGGTTCTATCTAGGGCATACATCTTCGTTATGAATGGTCTAGCTAATGCACCTCCATATATGGGCTGAAGCTTTGGTGTATGAACCTCTATAAATCCTCTGGCATCTAGGAAATCTCTAAAGCTCTTCTCGATTCTATGGGTAACAATAATAGCTTTTCTTGATGTAGGATTGAGCATTATATCTAGATACCTCATTCTATATCTCTTATCGGGATCCACTAAACCATGCCATTTCTCTGGATACTCTCTCCAAGCTATAGAAAGAATCCTCATCTCTTCAACTAGTAATGAAAATTCTCCTCTAAGTGTTCTCATAGGTTTTCCTTT
>JAWBDT010000030.1:0-6557 GCA_038821645.1 Ignisphaera sp.
TATCTCCTATATTTCCTAACGTTGTGTATCTAGAACCATATAGCTATGATCCTGAGGAAGCAAAGAGGCTAATTAGTGAAGCTGGAGGAATCAATAGAACTCTCATACTACTTGTTTCAACACGTAGTCCTAAAGATATAGAGCTTGCTCAAGCACTAAAGTACTACTTATCAGAAGTAGGTATATCTGTAGAAATCCAGAGTATGGAGCATATAGCTTTTCTAAAAAAGGTATTCCAAGACCATGACTTTGATCTAGCGATCTACGGACCTTCACCATCTTCATTATACTATGCTCTAACCTACTGGAGAACCAAAGCAGCACTTAATGCACCTCTATATAGTAATCCAGAAGTTGATAGACTTCTGGATATAGTTGTTGAAGAAAGAGATGAAGAGGTACGCCATAGTATCTATAGAAGAATACAGGAGATTATATGGAGTGAGTGTCCAGCTATATGGTTATACTTTGAAAACATTATCATTGTGACTAGATCTGGTGTAGAAGGTCTCAGGATACTTCCATTCCAAATGCTCATACTAGATGATGTGTATGTTAAAAACTAGAAACATTTTTTAAAGGTCTTAAAGAAGGTATCTCTATATCTTTTTCTACTTGTAACAATATTATCGTTTATATACCTATCGGCTAGACTTATACCCGGAGACCCTATAACAGTTCTCTACGGAGAAACATCTGGAGATGTTACTGCCAGAAGTATTCTTGAACGTCAACTAGGTTTAGATAAACCTATACAAATCCAGCTACTGATCTATTTGCAGAACATATTTACTGGAAAT
Organism: Ignisphaera sp.; assembly: GCA_038821645.1. Taxonomy (GTDB): domain Archaea; phylum Thermoproteota; class Thermoprotei_A; order Sulfolobales; family Ignisphaeraceae; genus Ignisphaera. The sequence goes on from JAWBDT010000030.1 coordinate 801, forward strand.
TGGGGTAGATCGATATATACTGGAGAAAGCGTTGTATCGATAGTTTCTAGAGGATTTATAGCATCTCTTAAACTTGCTCTACTTTCATCAGCTTTTGTGGCAATCATATCTATAGCTTTAGTGTATATGGAATTCGTGCACAATATACGTAGCAATTTAATTCGTATATCTACTTCATTATCTAGCTCTATACCAACAACTGTATGGAGTATAGTTTTCCTCTTACTTATAGCGAAAACCGGTTACCCTGTTGCTCTTGGAGGTATTTTGCCTCCATTAGTAGTACTGAGTGTTGCTGGTGTAGGGATATTCTATAGAGTGCTCAGATCAGCTATAGAGTATAGCTGTAGACAGCCTTTTGTAGGTACGTATGTGATTATGGGTTACAGTAAGAATTATCTATTCCTCAAGATCTTGAGGTATTCTCTACCTATGATCCTATCAGCGCTACTGTATAGAGCTGGAGTAATTATAGCTGGTGCTGTAGCTACTGAAGTAATATTTATGTATCCGGGTATGGGCTTTGTATTTTATACAGCTCTACTATCTAGAGACTACCCTGTTTTAATTGGTTGGGGAATAGCTGTATCAATCATACTGATACTCGTGAATTTTGTTGTAGATATCATCCACAGTATGCTGGATCCTAGGGTCTCTATATCATGAATCTGAAGCTAGTGATACTGATTCTCTCTATATCGATTTTTGTAATGCTGATGGCTGTACTTGATATTGTTGTGCCCTATAGATATGATGAAGTTAGGTTAGATAAACGACTTCTACCACCATCTATTAATCATCCATTTGGTACAGATTCTCTTGGTAGAGACATATTTATGAGGGTGCTCTACGGTACTAGACTTTCTCTTACAGTATCATCTCTATCTCTCACAATCTCCGCTATTCTAGGCACATTAATAGGAATTCTATCAGCTCTTTCTAAACACTTTCACACTCTTGCCGATCTTGTAATGAATTTTTTCTACATAGTTCCATCAATATTCGTAGCTACCATAACAGTTTTTGTGACAGGTTTTGGGATCCATGTAATAGCTATAGCTATAGTGCTTAGATTTCTCCCAATGTTCTATAGAATCACTAGAACCATAGCTTTAGCAATATGTGCAGAACCTTATATCGAGTCTGTTAAAGTTATAGGTGCCTCAACATTATACATATTATCACATTATATAGCTAGGGAAACAATATATATAGTAGCTATTCTATCGATATATAGCTTTCCAGAGACACTATCAATAGAGATCTCACTCAATTTTATAGGATTAGGGGTACAGCCACCAACACCATCTCTAGGAAGTATTCTTGCTGAAGCCGTAAGGTATATAGCTGTAGCACCACACATTATAGTACCACCCATTTTGGTGATATTTGCAGTAATTTTAATAACAGAAATATTGGGAAAATCAATCAAGAGATATCTAGATAGCTACAATATAGATGAAAAACTGATTTACTAGATGTTTTATGAAGCATCATGATATTCTTTCCCAGACTCTAAGACATTAAATAATTGAGTAAGAGGTGCTAGGTGAAAAATACTATAGAGCTACATGTTTGTAGTGATAGAGATAGATGCTTCAGAAAATTTTGTTTTAAATCTATTTATGTTTCTTCATCGTTTTGCTTCTGTTCTTGGTCTTCTTGTATCTTAGAACTATAAAGCCTACAGCTAAAGCTATAATTACTATTGGTAGAGTTATGTATTTTAGTATATCGCTTATTTGAGCGAATTGCGATGCATTGAGTGGAACTACTGGACTTATAGTTTTTGGTGTTGATGTAATTATTTCCCCATCTCTCTTTAGAGAGAGTTTGTATATAACCCATCCGAACCGATTCTCAAGCCTTATAACCTCTTCATGACCTGCTACATATATGTATCTACCATCAAATGCTAGAGAACCTATATCGAAATAAGAGCTTGTTGCATTAGTTGGATCGTGTAGATCTTTTATTGAGAGTATATTTAGATTTGTATCCATTAACACAGCTATTTGATGTCTTGTCCTGTTCTGTTTAAGTACATCTCCAACCATAAAGATGAGATCATTTATACACAAACTCTTTGAAAAAGTCATGTTTGTGTAACGCCGTATATCTACGATATTACCATCTATATCCATCTTTATAACAGCATCATCTCCCCCAATATAGGCATAACCATGCTTATCAAAACATATTGTTAATGCTTGACCTTGAAGTTCTTCTAACAGAGTATACTCTTTAACTGGCTTAAGATCTTTATCTAGAATCATTATGCTCCACATAAATATTTTATCATATGGTTTTCTGTTTGTACCTACAATCCATAGATGATTAGTAATAGGATTTATCTCTATATCGAATGGTCTTCCACCATAGATCTCTCTAGATGTATAGCTAGAAACAAGACGAAGGTCCCATAATCTTCTTTTCTCTACACGCCATTGCCATACCATTACTGCCTTATAACCTCCAGTACCATTCACAGCTCCTACAGCATATATATACTCACCATCAGATGTGAATGCATGTACCCAGTCTTCTTTTGGTGTAGGATTCTCTCTAACATCGAGTAATAGTGTCAGATTCTCATTGAATACTAGGAACATCCAGCTAGTATCTCTCGAATCTTGACAATCAATACCGATAACATAGAGTTTATCACCTATGAATCCACAATCATGAAGCTCTATCGGGCATCCCTTTCTCCCCATGTTCCAAACTTTCTGTATATAGCCTCTATCTTTATCCATCTTGAATACATACGCTACATCTCCATTATCACCTATACCTGCTACATAGATAAACCTATCTCTTTCTGCAACACAATACGGTTTATCATCCCCAGGAAGTATCTTTAACCTTCTAACCATTTCTACATCTATACTATACATAGCATCTCTATCAGCAGATACTAGTGTAGTTACCAAAGAGACGAGAACTATGATGACTACAACTATAGACAATATATTAATCTTAGAGTTCATAACTATCGCCACTCTTTAACATTTTCATTAACACAAATTTATCTTTTTTCTTCATGCTTTTTCTCTTACCCATCTTCCTATTATTACTTCTCTTTTTCCTAAATACAACAAAACATAACCCAGCTACAACTACAAGAACTAGGGATATTGCTATAGCATTGAAAACATTATCACCACTTATAGCCTTATGTATTATCCGTAGATCTTCTGGTATTGACACAGCATATACTATGATGAACGTGTTCATGAGGTATCTACCACTACTTCTAGCACCATAGCCAGCTACATAGAGCTCTCTACCCATTAACGCGACTCTACCTCTATCGATATAAGCTGAATAATTTCTACCACATGTTACACACATTGTATCAACTATATCGAGATCATCATCAAGTATATAGATGTAGTGATTCTGAATACCGTATTCATCAGAATGTTGTATCACTAAAACTAGATGTGTATCATTATATAGAGTAGCCTTCTTGATAGCCCCACCTATACCAATTTTCTCAATTATATTTAAATCTCTATTAATTTTAGCAACATGAGAAGTTCCTGCTATATATGCATTATCTAATGAGTTGAAGACTATAGAGTATGGGTAATTCGGTACCTCTAGATCTCTAGAGGATATATGTACGAGATCTCTATTATATACCTCTATTCTCCATGTACGTTTACCACCGTTTGTGCCAACAACCCATATATCTCCACTCACAGGATTAACCTCTATAGCACTTGCAATATCGCCACCTCTAGATGGATTAGATACCACATAGATGTATTCGTAGATATCATCTCTATTCACTCTCTCTACAATCCACACAATATCGCTATAATTATTAGCTACAATACTACCATAGCCAGCGATATAGAGATAGCCATAACCATACGCTATAGAAAGTGCTGCTCCATTATCATGGGATTCTCTCCACATAACGAGATTAAGTTCAGTATCAAATAAACCGATAAACCATCTATTAACACCATAATCGTTTTTCTTAACACCAACAACAAATAAGCTAGAGTTAACGATAATACAATCATATAGTTCTCCAATCCAGTCAGATCTCCAAGAAAACAACCTAGATCCATTAGAGATAGATACACCATCAATAAACATACGATAACTTGTAGATCCAACAACATAGATGACATCTCTATGAATACAAACAGCATAAGCAATATCAATACCTTGCGAATAATCTTCTTCTAATAAAAAATAATATGGATTACCAGTATAAACAATGTCGATAGCTATAAATGATGAAGCTAGAGCTATGAGGATAATTTGGATACTGACTAGAGCAAGTGGATATAGAGTTCTATCCACCTTGACCACACATCTTAGCTATCAAATATGAGGCATAGAAATATGGTAAAGAAAAATAATTTAAAAAATATTTATTATTGTTGAATAAGGGTTATCCTGTGTATATCCCTACTGATAGCCAGTAGTTTGATATGCTCCATCTCAGTTGTGCATTTAGATAGCTTGGTGATCCAAATTCTGTTCCTATTTCTGATACCGTGAAGTACATGTTATCCCAACCAGCTCTATCACTATATTGTCTAGCAACATTTATGAAGTCTCTCCAACAGAATGCTACTCTATTTGCACTTTCTCTAGATGTTGTTGGCCTGAATGCAAAATACTCCCAACCAGTTTGTCCTACACCTCCAGATCTCCATAACTCATACCGCTGACTAACTGGTTGACCATTAATGTATATCGTTATTGTTGGATTTGCAACAATACCTCCTGCACCTTGCAACTGATGATATGCGAACCACACCAATATCTCAACTTCATTGGACTGTATAGTTCTACCTCTCGTTGTATCTCTTGTTAACCATGTCTCAAATGCGAAGTTAAACGGTAGATTTGGATCAACTCTAGTTATACTGTAAGATCCCACATAGACACATATATTGGTATTCGCAAGCTCTGATACACGTATTGGTAACGTAGCGGAACCTGATATGAATCCATCTGTTGCAGGTCCAAACACATTCCATGGTTTAGCACCAATCCATACCTCAGGATATGCATGAACCCAACCACCAGGATTCTCCTGCCGAATATTCTGTAAATTAATATCCACATCTACTGTATAATCTCTAGGACCTCTCACAATAACGGTCATTGCCACTTGACCAGAGCCTCCAACAACATTCCATAGATTTGGCTCAACAACAAAGTCTATAGCTCCATCACCATCTGCATCTACCTCTAGAGCTGGATATCTATTGTTAGCACTACCAATAATAGTAAATGTACCAGTACCTCTCACCCTAGTTATAGTATTATTTATAACAGTTACAATACCACCAACAGGCGCAGTAGTTGGTGTAGGTGTAGGAGTAGGTGTAGGAGTAGGCCTTGGAGTAGGTGTAGGAGTAGGAGGAGTCGTTGGTACCATTAGGGTTAGGGTTATTGTTCTAATTATTGTTACTGGTACTGTTGTTGTATGTGTAACTGGTACAATAGTTGTTATAGGTGATGTAACTGTAAATGTTGCAGTAACTGTTACAGGAACATTAACAACAGTCGATAGAGTAACAGGAACAGTAGTTACAGTAGGTGTAGGTGTTGGAGTAGGTGTAGGTGTAGGCGTTGGAGTAGGTGTAGGTGTAGGCGTTGGAGTAGGTGTAGGTGTAGGCGTTGGAGTAGGTGTAGGCGTTGTTACTGTTACACCTATTTGTGGTTGTGCTGATGTTGCTGATAGATATACATTTGATGTTCCTATGTTTAGGTTTAGTGGTG
>JAWBDT010000031.1:0-2604 GCA_038821645.1 Ignisphaera sp.
GTATATCTTTATTGCTAAACCAAAATTTTTTGCACGGGGTAAATATGGATGCGTTATTTCGCTACATGAGACTATAGACTCTGTTTATGCTGGTTACACCTTAAGCAAGTTATTCAATACATCAGCGATCTGTTTACTACAGTTACCACCATTCTATGGATCTAAAGAGAGATTGAACAACATAATGAGGTCACACATCTTATGGAGAAAATACACAATATCATCTAATTTAGTTGAACTATTATCGTCAATAGGAACTATCGCGGAATACAACATAATTAACACCTATATGAAGAAGATATACAATCATATTCTACATAGATACGATGTGATTATGGCTGTATCTAGATCTATACCATATGAAATGGGGAGCGAATGGATCAACAAGATATATGCTCTAGATCCAGGGGTATCGTTAGATGATGAAGATCTAGAGATTATAAGCAAAATCAAGAGCATAGCTAAAGAGAAAGAGAGATATATAGTGTTTGGTGGAAGACCTATTGCAACAAAAGGTGTTATAGAAGCGCTAATAGTATTTGGGTTTATCTCTAGAAGGATTAGCGATATTAAGCTAATATTTACAGGTTCTATCAACGATGCTGTATTAAGGAAGATTATGCATCTATGTAAGAAACTTGGTGTCGAAGATAAGGTTTTATTTACTGGTTTTATTTCACGTGATAAAAGATTCGAGATAGTGGCTAAAGCCAAACTTATGCTATACCCAAGCCATATAGATGCTTTTCCATATGCTGTACTAGAATCACTTTATCTAGGAACACCTGTTGTGGGTTACGATATACCTGCACTAAGGTTCTACTATTCAGGTAATCCTGGAGTAAAACTTGTTAGAGAATGGGATCTAGAGGCTCTAGCTACAGAAGCTATAAACATTCTAGAGAAAGGTATTGAAACAATAGAGCTTCCAAAAATACCAAGCTGGAGAGATATAATGAACAAAGAGGTCGCATTGATCAGAAAAGTTATAGAAAGAACGGGATAGAGATACGGAATGGAAAAGAGGATCCTTTTACAATAATCACCACAACCTTTATACATCTTAGAGAATAGCGATCAGTTACAAAGTTCACTTAATCCTCCTAGTAGTTCTAGACCTCTATTCTAGCAGTAATCTATAACAAGTACCACAATTACGAAATTGGTAGATCTACAATGAAGGTTTAATCTATTCTAAGCTCATTAAATAAGCTTGTACATAGGTAACGTAATTAACTATCTGAACAACTAGCGTGTTAAGTACATAGTGATGAACATAAGTGTTTTGCAGACGATTTTATTTAATAGATAGTAGCTAGAGTTAGCAAAGAAATTCAGATCTATGAAATAGTTGTGCAAAACGCTGAAGTATTCTGCGGTTAATGTTATTCCATATTTATTTCAATAGAGACTAATTATGTAATGGCTCTTTAACGCATCTAATACGTATGTCCTAGTAATTCAGAACGATGTATCTAGAAGCTTGTTGTGGAATAGTTTTCCGTAATACAGCTGATTAAAGGTATTCGATTAAGTTAGTGTTTCTATTAAGTATTTGAATTGCTTGATGAATTTATCTAGTGTTAGGTTCTCGGCTTTTGCTATAGATCTACCTGAAAAACTACTCCAGATATTTTTATCTGTTAAGATTCTTGAAACTGTTTCTACAGCTTCTTGAGCATCTGTATATCCGTATCCATAAGTACCTTCAGCAACTAGGTCATGTCATGTGCCACCTGATCTATGGACAACTACAGGCAATCCTCTAGCCATTGCTTCAGCTACAGCTATACCCCAATGCTCGTTTATAGTGGCATGGAGAAACACCTTAGCTTTATCCATAACATAGTTTATAGTACTCCTAGAGGCATCTGGTACGAGATATAGATCAGCAGAATCGTCAATTCTTCTCGATACTTTAAATCCTCTCCTTCTAGCCAGTTCTTCAACTCTCTCGAGATATCTAATACTGGTTCTCGTTTTTGCACCTCCAAATATATACAGCTTAACATCATCTACTTCTTTCTTAAGTATAGGCAGAACCTCTTCAATAACCCAATGATACCTCTTTTCTTCAGAAAATCTACCAAGCATAACAACAGCATTTACACGTTCATCAAATTCCCTAGGTTTCTTAAGAACTTCAACATTTGGGGCTATAGGTGGGTTAAGAACCTTAGATACATCGCCATAGATCTGTCTACATAGATCGGCAGACCACCTAGAATTAGTTAACACAAGAGAAGCTATTTCAAACGGATTCCTCCGTAAGAACATGGGAAGCATTTTAGAATACCCCCACCAGTATATATTCATGGGGAATTTTGAGTAACGCTCAAGAATATAGGGATCTTCACCGTAGTGGAGTCCCGAGCCCCTGTATCTAGAGTCTATTGATATCTCCATAGGGAAATGAATATACTCTATAAACATTATACTTCTCTCTCTAACGATTCTCTCTACATTTCTATAGGTACACTCATCAGTAAAAATAATGCTAGGTGAGTATCTTTTAACAACTTTCTTGATCAGATATCCAACGAATAGTCTTAGATATATGCCGAAAGACTTCAGCTTAATCCCTATGAAATTAACGACATCATA
>JAWBDT010000031.1:2698-6115 GCA_038821645.1 Ignisphaera sp.
GTACTACTCATCAGTAAAAATAATGCTAGGTGAGTATCTTTTAACAACTTTCTTGATCAGATATCCAACGAATAGTCTTAGATATATGCCGAAAGACTTCAGCTTAATCCCTATGAAATTAACGACATCATAGTTATTTAAGTCTATACCAAACCACTCAACATACTTATCGCGTAGCTCAAAACGAGGTACAGAAGCGAGAACAGGTTTATAGCCAAGAACTTCAAAAGCTTTAGCAACAGATCAACACACAAGTTGTCTACCACCAGGTCTATCCCAATAGTGGTGTACAACACCACTATACATAATTACCTACCTCGATATTCTCCTCTGGTGTCATAATCTTTGTGTGAGATTCTATAGACCCTAACCTAGATCCAACTATACTCCACCCTAATATGCTATTTTAGCCAATCGTTATTTTTAGAGTTCCTGTAAAAATTCATTTGTAGTTCTTTGGGTTCACGTATTAGGTGTAGTAGAAACACATTTAATGCGTATAGAAGTTTATGAAGTTTTTCATGATACTTTCTTCAAAATCTCTTATGTATCATAATGATTATTTGAACTTGAGCTACAGGTCTATATAAGCTACATGCACCACATCAATGGGATTTAACATGAATCTAGCATCTATGTAGCTACATGGTAGTAGAGCCAACAATAATTCATATACATGTTGTTTGAAAGGAATTACAGAATCATCTGTAGTTTAGATCTATATAGCTTCACGAGCTTCTCTGTGATATTAAGGTGTTTAGTTATTTGATTATAGAGATATGTGTATAATAGAGGTAGAGCTTAATGTTTAATTCCAACAGAATCTAATATTCCGATAGATGTTGTGGATTTTGGGGAACATGGTTTTAAGGTGGTCTTGATGAGTATTTGTTTAATGGCTAGAATGTTTAGAATTGTTCTGACTTCCATCCCGATATATCATTGGCACATATGGTACCGGATATTATTGCTGCTTCTATTCCTCCGCCGGGGAATGTTGATGCACCTACTAGGTATAGTCCTTTTATTGGTGTTTTGAAGTAAGGTCTATGTGTATGTATGGATTGGTCGAATGCATATATAGCTCCTTCGGGTGTTGATGTATATCTTTCGAATGTTTTAGGTGTAGCAGCATCTATAACAACTATGTGGTTAGATATTCCCGGAATGATTTTCTCGATTTTCTGTAGAAGTTCTCTGGTTTTCTCCATCTTCTTTTCCCTGTATTCTTCTGTTTCTCTATTTGGAAAATCTGTGTAGCTAGCTGATGTCATTACGGTTATACTGCTCATACCTTTTGGTGCGAGAAGTGGATCAGCATTCGAGTTTATCACTATTTCGTATCCTTCATCTAGATTCTTTATGAGTATGGGGTAGCATGATAGATCTATATCTACACCTATAAAAAGCATGAAACACGATGGAGACATCTTTAGGCTCTCTATATACTCTATAAAATCTTTATCCAGATTCTCTCTACCCACGAGTTCTAGAAATGTTGTTTTAGCATTAACATTCGACACAACTATAGAGCTCCTATAGATACTACCTCTAGCTATAACACCTCTCACTTCTCTATTCTCGATCACTATTTTGTCTACCCTATGGTTTGTTAAAACTCTACCACCGTATCTCTCGATAACCTTCCTCAAATTCTCTACAAAATTCTGTGCACCTTTCCTAGGGAAGTAGCCTCCATAAAGATAATAGGATATACATGCAGTTAAGGCACTTGCTGCAGAAACGTTATGGGGATCTACACCAAGGTAGGATACCAACGAACTTATCAATGTCTTCAGATCCTCATCTCTGAAATACTCATCAAGCACCTCTCTAAATGTCTTATTCATCCAGTTATAGAAATGTGGATGATCTTTAGGGTAATCTACAAGCTTCTTAATACCAAACACCTTAGCTATAAGTTGCGGTGGTAGTGGTGCTCCATAGATATGTGTATCGCTGTAACACTCCATATAGGCTTTCTCGGCATCTACAAAAAACCTCTCTATATTCTTCTTCTCTTCTGGAAAAAGCTCTACAAGTTTTCTAGGGAATTGATCTAGGGCTTCAACATCTATCGACATACCTTTGTAGATGTATCTCACGCTATTCTTTACAAACAGTTCATCTTTATCTAAACCAAGTCTATCGAGAAGAATTTTCGTTGGACCTCTATCCCAAAGTCCACTAACGTCAGCAACACCTGTATTAAACACGAATCCCTTTCTTTTGAAAGAGGAGCAGTAGCCACCAATCTGGTGATGTTGCTCTAGTACAAGAACTCTATAGCCTTTTTTAGCTAGTAGAGCTCCACAGGTTAGCCCACCAACACCAGCACCAACAACTATAACATCATACTCATCTTCTCTACTGGGCCTAACTCTCCATTCAAGCGATTTATATGGATCAATGTATTTTTTCTTAACGATACGCTCAGGCAGTTTAATCGGGAGAACAATAGACAACATCATTCCTAAACCAATCAATATGTTTGATGAAATAGTGCTGTAAGGATGCTTAAACACAAAGTATATAGCTGAACTACATATAAAGATCAGTGTCCACATAAACGTCAATACATTATTAACGTATACAAAAACTTTTTCTCTCCAGTAACTCTCTGGCCAATCCGCTTTAGATACCTTGAACGTGTAGGGAGAGCCTATAGCTATAGAGACTATAGCCATTACAGCTAAAGCTAGATACCCTATAGAGCCACTATAATTGATAAAGATATCTGTACCGAGTACATATGTAGCTATAGAAGCTACACCAAAATATGTTACTGTGAATACATCTGAGAAATGAATACTTCTCCTCTGAATCAAAACACAGACGATAGAGATAATGAAAGAGATGGCAATACTGTAGCTGTATCCTAATCCACTTAAACTCCAATAGATTATCCATGGTATGAAGAACACCATTATATTGAGGTAACCTGAATAGCCCACGATCCTACATCTCTATACATAGATAACTTCTACGTACTTTACGTTACACACTATATAAAGTTTTCTCTACGATTCATAACCAAGAATACTCAAATGAATCTGTACTCTATAAAGATTTGAGAAAAATTGGCGGGATCGTATTGATCTATAGGATCTGTATAATCTGATTCGCCTCGTTGTAGATGTATAGTTTGGAAATGTATCGTATTGATCTACAGAGATCGATACTAGCGGTGTTTAAGCATCATCTCTTCTTAAGAACATACCCTATACTGATTACCAGCAACACGATAGCTAGCTCTAATCATCTTTAGTTAGTTTAGGGTTGGTTTATGTTGATTCAATAGGTTTATAAGTGTGTGTTTAGCGTAAGGATCTAGATAAATGTGCTACATTTGTTTGGATTGGCGAAGTTTATGATGCCTATAGAGTCATCTACATTAATTCGCTATAGCCTGATATT